>NZ_JBFAQS010000008.1:0-14155 GCF_040678875.1 Micromonospora sp. NPDC049274 | reverse complement strand
ATTGCGATCCCCGGACAGCGTGAGCGATGACAGGGCGGCACCGTGTCACCTAAGGCCGGCCCCCGTCGTACGACTGAACATGCCTGGCTGATTACGGCCCCCCTCGCCGGAGTCGCGCTGGCGGGCTTGTTGGTCCTTGCGCTGTCGGTGCCGATCCGCCTCAGAGACTGGCCGATTGCACTGGTGCTGCTGGTGGTGATGGTTGCCGCCGGTATCCCGACGCTCAACTTCGTGGTCCGCCGTCAGGCCGTCGTGGTGACTCTCACCGAGATTCCGCTCGTGCTTGCGCTGTACCGGTTGTCACCGCTGCTCGTCGTCGTCATCGCCACCGCAGCCGCGGTGTTCACCCAGATGCACCGAGGTTACGCAGCGCCGAAGTTCTGGTTCAACGTTGCTCGGGGGGCGGCTGGTGCCTCGGTGGCCGGCCTGGTGCTGGCCGTTGCGCCACCGCTGACCTCAGTAGGGCCGTCGACCTGGGGCGTGCTCTTCGCGGCCGTCACCGCCAACTCGCTCATCAGCCTGGTGGCTGTGGTCGGCGTGATCACTCTCCTGCAAGGCTGGCAGGGCACCCGCGAGACGATGGGCACCGCCGTCCAGGTGCTGTTGACCACGGCGCTGAACGTAGCCGTCGGGATGGTCATCCTCATCGCGCTGGTGACGACCCTCTGGTCGAGTCTGCTCCTGCTCGCGCTGGCGGTGGCCGGCGTGTTGCTCTACCGCTCCTACTCCCAGTTCCTCCGCCAGCACCGGACTCTGGGTGGCATGTACGAGCTGACGCGGGCCATGAGCGAGGCGGGCCATGAGGGCGGCCTGGCGGACGTGCTCCTCGGCCGGATCCGCTCTCTCATGCAGGCCGAGTACGCCACGTTGTGGCTTCCGGCACAGGGCCGGCACCCGGAGGTTCTGCTGAGCGCCCGCCTCGACGACCGGGGTCTCCTCGACGTCGCGCGTACCCCGCTGGCGATCCGGGAGAAGGCTCGCGAGTCGGGCCAGACGGTTGCCCTCGGCCGGGCCTTCGGCGGTAACCCCACGTTGCGTTCGGCGCTCGCTGACGCGAAGGTCAAGGACGTGATCGCGGTGCCGCTGCGATCGGGGCAGGCGGTCATCGGCACGCTGGAGGTGATCAACCGTCTCAGCGACGTCGGGCACTTCGCCCCCGCCGACATCCCCGTCTTCGAGACGGTGGCGGCGCACGCGGCGGTCGCGCTGGAGAATTCGCGGCTGGTCGACCGGCTGCGGCACGACGCGTACCACGACGCCCTGACCCGGCTGCCGAACCGGCGACGGATCAGCGGGGCGCTGGACGAGTCGGTCAAGATCCGGGCACCCGGCGAGGTGGTGGCTCTGCTGCTCTTCGACGTCGACGGGTTGCGCCAGGTCAACGAGTCTCTCGGCCACGCGGCGGGGGACAAGGTCCTCGCCGAGGTCGCGGACCGGCTGCGGGCGCGCGCGCCGTCATCGGCCCTGGTCGGCCGCGCCGGCGGGGACGAGTTCCTGGTGACGCTGCGGTTGGAGAGCGCCGACGCGGCGTTGGAGATGGCCGCCCAGTTACGTGAGCAGATCCGCGACGAGATGGTGTTCGACGCGCTCACCCTCGACGTGGACACCGCCGTCGGAGTGGCCGTGTATCCCGATCACGGCAGTGACGCGGCGACCCTGCTGCAACGGGTCGACCTGGCGGCCACGGCGGCCAAGTCGGTGCCGGGCAGCGTGCAGTTGTTCAACCCGGCTCTGGAGTCCCGGTCCCTGCGCCGGTTGGGTCTGGCCGGCGACCTGCGCCGCGCGCTGGACCAGGACGAGCTGGAGGTCTACTTCCAGCCCAAGGTGACCCTGGGGGACCGGCGTCTGGTCGGTGTCGAGTGCCTGGCCCGGTGGGAGCATCCGACCCACGGCACCGTCGCTCCCGAGGACTTCGTGGCGGTGGCCGCGCACACCGGCCAGTTGAGCAGGCTGACCGAGGTGGTGCTTCGCGAGGGGTTGCGGCGCAGCCGAGACTGGGCCCAGGCCGACCAGCCGCTGCCCATCGCGGTGAACCTCGCCGCCCGTTCGCTGACCGACCAGCACTTCCCGGACCGGGTGCAGGAGCTGTTGACCGAGTACGGGGTGCCGGCGCAGCGCCTCACCCTGGAGATCACCGAGTCGGGGGTCCTGGACGGCACGGACCGACCGATCCCGACGCTGCGCAGGCTCCGCGATCTCGGCGTCCGGCTGTCGGTGGACGACTTCGGCACCGGTGACTCCTCGCTCGCCCATCTGCGCCGCCTGCCGGTGCACGAGGTGAAGGTGGACCGGTCCTTCGTGCAGGGCATGGCGACCGATCCGGGGGACCTGGCGATCGTCAACGCGGTGGTGACGCTCTCCCAGCAGTTCGGTCTGGCCGTGGTCGCCGAGGGTGTGGAGAGCGAGCTGACCCTGGAGCTCCTTCAGGACATCGGGTGCGAGATCGGCCAGGGCTTCCTGTTCAGTCGGCCGCTGCCGTACGAGCGGTTGGCGGCCTGGTTCGGCGCTCAGGTCGACCCCGAAACGATCTCCGGCGCCGAGCTTCCGCGCCTGCGTGTCGTGCCCTGAGCTGGGTGTAGACGATCACCGGGGATCCGATTTCACCTGCCGACCCGGGCCGTGTACTCTTACTTCTGCGCGCCCCACGGGGAGATCGCGCAGGCCCCCTTAGCTCAGTCGGCAGAGCGTCTCCATGGTAAGGAGAAGGTCTACGGTTCGATTCCGTAAGGGGGCTCGAGGGTTCAGCTGGACCCACCGCGGCGGTGTAGCTCAGATGGCAGAGCAAGCGGCTCATAATCGCTGTGTCGCCGGTTCAAGTCCGGCCACCGCTACTCTCGTCTTCCGGGCTCGTTCCCGGTGGTCGTTGAGGTGGGCGCCACTGGCGCCCACTTTGCATGTCCGCGCAGTCAGCGTCTAGGCTGACGCGTCGTAGTTGTTTCCGTTAGCGAGGAAGGCACTCCGCCGTGGCGAAGGCTACCGATGTCCGGCCGAAGATCACTTTGGCGTGTGTGGAGTGCAAGGAGCGCAACTACATCACGCGCAAGAACCGCCGGAACGACCCCGACCGCATCGAGCTGAAGAAGTTCTGCCCGCGCGACGGCCGGCACACGGTTCACCGCGAGACCCGCTGATCTCTGACCGGCACACGCCGGTCATTGACGAAGCCTTTCCAATCGCCGATCTGACCGGCACGCTGCGGTTCCGCCGCAGCCTGCCGACAGGATCGGCGATTGTGCTTTCCGTGTAGGTTCGCGGCATGTCTCTGGACCCTTCCTTCGTCGGCCGGACGTATCCGCCGACCGCCCCCTACCAGGTGGGCCGAGAAAAGATCCGTGAGTTCGCCACGGCCATCGGGGCCACCGACGCGGCCCACCACGACCCGGTGGCGGCGCAGGCGCTGGGCCACCCGGACTTGGTCGCCCCGCCGACCTTCCCGGTGATCGTCACCATGGCGGCGAGCCGTCAGATCATCGAGGACCCGGCCCTGGGCGTGGACTACAGCCGGCTGGTGCACGGCGACCAGCGGTTCGCGTACACCCGGCCGGTGGTCGCGGGCGACGAGCTGGTCTGCACGAACACCATCGAGGACGTCAGCAACCGGGGCGGGCACGGCTTCCTGACCACCCGCACGGACGTGAGCACCGTCGACGGGGAACCGGTGGTCGCCGTCTGGGCCCGGTACGTCATTCGCGGGGAGGCCTGAGATGGAGCTGCCAGTCAAGACGTTCCGGGTGACCCGGGCGGACCTGGTCCGCTACGCCGGCGCCTCGGGTGACTTCAACCCGATCCACTGGAGCGACCGGGTCGCCACGAAGGTGGGGCTGCCCGGCGTGATCGCGCACGGCATGTTCACGATGGCCCTGGTCGGTCGGGCGGTCGCCGAGTGGGCCGGCAAGCCCGACGCGGTGGTCGAGTACGGCGTTCGCTTCACCCGACCGGTGGTGGTCCCCGACGACGACCAGGGGACCGAGATCGAGGTCACCGCGAAGGTTCGTGAGGTGACCGAGGACGGGTTGACCCGGCTCGATGTGACGGCGACGTGTCTGGGCGAGAAGATCCTCTCGCAGGCGCGGGCGACCATCCGCACAGGGCGCTGAACCGCCCCGGTGGCCGTCGGCGACGACACGCCCGACCAGGTCCGCCACGCGTGGCGGGGAGACCGGTTGGGAAAGTCGGGCGCCTACCCGTACACTGGTCCGCCGTGGGGCAAGTGACCCCTGCACGGTCGTCTGTGACCGCGTGGGGCGAGTGTTGCCGCACAGGGGTGTAGCTCAATTGGCAGAGCAGCGGTCTCCAAAACCGCAGGCTGCAGGTTCAAGTCCTGTCACCCCTGCGCCTCAGGCCTGACCGTTCCCGTGGGTCGCGCCGCCGACAAGGCGGCGTCCGGCCCGTGGTGGTGGCATCGGCGGGGTGGTTCCGAGGCATTCGGGGCCCCCGGTTGATCCACCGGCCGCGGCCCGTCGCGGGACGGTTTGGCCCGGCTGGCGTGACCAGCGCCGCGCACGCCGCCCGGCGTGCGACCCGAGATTCCGCGACGGAGGGCGAAGTGGCCGACAACAAGCGGCGCGGCGAGGACGCCGGCGACGATCGTCTGGACGACGAGGTCGTCGACGACGTAGCCGACGACGACGCCACCAGCGCGGACGAGCCGGTCTCCCGGGGAGGCACCGCGACGCGGTCCCGCGCCCGGGCGGAATCGGCGGACAGCCGGCCGACCACGAGGTCGGAAACCGGTCGGGTGGGCGTGTTCGGCCGCATCGCCCGGTTTTTCCGCGAGGTCGTTGCCGAACTGCGTAAGGTCATCTGGCCGACCCGCAAGGAGTTGCTGACGTACACCGCCGTGGTGGTCACGTTCGTCGCGGTGATGCTGACGATCGTGGGCGTGCTGGACTACGGCTTCGCCAAGGTCGTGTTGTTCGTCTTCGGCAACTCGGACTGACCGGCTGTCTCCAGCCGATAGTGACGGAAGTGAGCGAGCGTGCCTGAGTACGACGAGACCGCCGGACCGGTGGACGAGCAGTCCACGGTCGCGACGGCGGCTGGTGACGAGTCGGTTGAGGCCGCCAGCGAGCCGGAGTTCCCCACCACCGAGCCTGAGCCGGACGAGGAGTACGACCCGGTCGCCGAGCTGCGGCAGAAGCTGCGCTACGCACCGGGTGACTGGTACGTGGTGCACTCGTACGCCGGTTACGAGAACAAGGTGAAGACCAACCTCGAGACCCGGATCACGAGCCTCGACATGGAGGACTTCATCTACCAGGTCGAGGTGCCGACCCGGGAAGAGGTCGAGGTCAAGAACGGTAAGCGTTCCCAGATCCAGGCCAAGGTCTTCCCGGGCTACATCCTCGTCCGGATGGAGCTGACCGCCGAGTCCTACTCGTGTGTCCGCAACACCCCGGGTGTGACCGGCTTCGTGGGCGCGACCGACCGGGCCGACCGGCCCGCGCCGCTCTCCCTCGACGAGGTGCTGAAGTGGCTGGCGCCGGCCGTCGAGACCGAGCAGAAGAAGACCAAGCCGGAGATCAAGGTCCTCGACTTCGAGGTCGGCGACTCGGTCACCGTCACCGACGGCGCGTTCGCGTCGCTGCCGGCCACGATCAGCGAGATCAACGCCGACCAGCAGAAGCTCAAGGTGTTGGTGTCGATCTTCGGCCGGGAGACCCCGGTGGAGCTCAACTTCAACCAGGTCGCCAAGATCTGACCGGTCGTCGGCGGCGGGCCCGGCCCGCCGCCGACGTCGGCGTACGCCCTCCCTCTCGACCTCGGCGGACGAGTGGGCTGCGGCCTGCGCTACTCTTGAACGTCGCCGCTGTCGCACCGCGCTGACCGTGCGCGTCCCGAGGGCGGCGACGGCCGCATTTTCCCAGCTCCAAGCCCCAGGAAGTGACATGCCTCCGAAGAAGAAGCTCGTCAAGACGTTCACGCTTCAGCTGCCGGCGGGCCAGGCCACGCCGGCGCCGCCGGTCGGCCCCGCGCTCGGCCAGCACGGCGTGAACATCATGGAGTTCTGCAAGTCCTACAACGCGCAGACCGAGTCCCAGCGGGGCGACATCGTCCCCGCCGAGATCAGCGTGTTCGAGGACCGGTCGTTCAGCTTCGTGCTGAAGACCCCGCCCGCCGCTCGGCTGCTGATCAAGGCCGCCGGTGTGCAGAAGGGTTCGGGCGTCCCGCAGGCCGAGAAGGTCGGCTCGGTGAGCCGCGCCCAGCTGCGTGAGATCGCCGAGAAGAAGATGGCCGACCTCAACGCCAACGACCTGGCCCAGGCCGAGAAGATCATCGCCGGCACCGCCCGGTCGATGGGCATCACCGTCAGCGACTGACGTTCGGCCCTGCCGACGACCCGACCGTGGGAGGGCCCGCGCCGAGCGGCCCGCCAGAGACCACAGGAGTAACAAGCAATGCAGCGCAGCAAGAGCTACCGCAAGGCCGCCGACGTCATCGACCGGTCGAAGCTCTACACCCCCTCCGAGGCCGTGAAGCTGGCCAAGGAGACCACCAACGTCAAGTTCGACGCCACGGTCGAGGTCGCCATGCGCCTCGGCGTCGACCCCCGCAAGGCGGACCAGATGGTCCGCGGCACGGTCAACCTGCCGCACGGCACCGGTAAGACCGCCCGCGTGATCGTGTTCGCCAGCGGCGCGAAGGCCGAAGAGGCCGCCGCCGCGGGTGCGGACGAGGTGGGCACCGACGAGCTGGTCGCCCGCATCCAGGGTGGTTGGCTCGACTTCGACGCGGCGATCGCCACGCCGGACCAGATGGCCAAGATCGGCCGGATCGCGCGGATCCTGGGCCCGCGCGGTCTCATGCCGAACCCGAAGACCGGCACGGTGACCATGGACGTCACCAAGGCAGTGCAGGACATCAAGGGCGGCAAGATCACCTTCCGGGTGGACAAGCACTCCAACCTGCACCTGATCATCGGCAAGGCCTCCTTCACGGAGACCCAGCTGGTGGACAACTACGCGGCGGTGCTCGACGAGGTGCTGCGCGCCAAGCCGTCCGCGGCGAAGGGCAAGTACCTCCGCAAGGTCATCCTCACCACCACCATGGGCCCGGGCGTTCCGGTCGACCCGAACCTGGTGAAGAACCTCCGTGAGGACCAGGCCGAGGCCTGAGCCGACAGTTCGCTCGTACCGGGGCGCCGCCACGATCGTGGCGGCGCCCCGGCGCGTCTGTGGTGTGGGATGCTCGACCGCATGCGGCTGGAGAACGTCTGGTTGCGGTACCACAGGCGTGGTCCGTGGGTGCTGCGGGGCGTGAACGTGCAGATCGGTCCGGGTGAGGTCGCGGTCGTCCTGGGCCGCAACGGGGTGGGCAAGTCCACGCTGCTCCAGGCGGCCGCCGGGGTGCTGCGGCCGAGCCGGGGCCGCGTCGTCGACCGGCCGGCCCGGGTGGGCTGGGTGCCGGAGCGTTTTCCGGCCGATCAGCCCTTCACCGTTTCCCGCTATCTGACCGGCATGGCCCGCGTGGCCGGCTTGGGGCGGTCGGCCGCCGACGAGGCGGTGACGACCTGGACGCAGCGGCTCGGCCTGGGCGCGTTCAGTTCGGTGCGACTTCCGGAGTTGTCCAAGGGCACCGCGCAGAAGGTGGGTCTCGCCCAGGCCATGCTGCGACCGCCCGGCCTGCTGGTTCTCGACGAGCCGTGGGAGGGTCTCGACGCGGCGACCCGCGAGCTGGTCCCCGGGCTGATCGACGAGGTGCTGGCCGATGGCGGCACGGTCCTGGTGAGCGACCACCGCGGGGAGACGGTCCGGCTGCCGGCCGCGCGCCGCTGGGCGGTGGCCGCCGGCACGCTGACCGAGGAGACCGCGCCGACCGACGACGAGGCCGTCGCGGTGGTCGAGGTCGCGGTGCCGGCCGCGCGGGTCGCCAGCACCGTCGCCCGGTTGCGCGCCGAGGGCCACCAGATTCTTCGAGTACGCGCCGACGCCTCCAGCACCGCACCGCAGGCTCGCCCGGCGGCCCCGTCAATTCCGCCGGCTCCCGACCGGCCCGAGGGCGCGGACGCCGTCGAGCAGGCAGCGGGGGAGGCCCGATGAGCGCCCTGGTGCGGATGCGTCTGTCGGGTTTCCTGCGCACCGGTCGGGCGTTGGCGCCGTTGCTCGCGGGACTCGTCGTGCTCGGCACGCTCTACGGCGGCGGCCGGTCCCAGCCGGCGGAGGCGTACGGCGTCTCGGCCGTGGTGCTCTTCCCGGTGCTCGCCTGGCAGACCAAGATCCTGCTGGACATCGAGCCGGACGTGCAGCGCCGGCTCGCCCAGGTGACGGTCGGGGTGGCCCGGGAGCGCCTGGCCGGACTCCTGGCGGCGTGTGTGGCGGCGCTGGTCGCGGTGGCGGTCGCGCTTGTCTTCCCGTGGTTGGTGGGCGGGGTCACCGGCCCGGTCGAGCCGGGGGACAGGTCGGTGCCCATCGGCATCGCGCTGGGGCTGTGGGCGCACCTGCTCGCCGTACCGGCGGCGGTCGCCCTCGGCGCGCTGGCCAGCCGGGCGTCGGTGGGCGGTGCCGCGTACGGCGTGGCGGTGCTGGCCCTCGGCGGTGTCGGCGCGGTGGCTCTCGGCTTGCGGGGTTCGGTGGCCCCCTGGCTGGTGCCGCCGATCATGGCCACCGCCCGGACGACAGCGGGTGACGCTGCCGCGCTGACAGTGCTCGGGCTCACGCTCTGGGCGTTGGCGTGGAGCGCCGCGGCGGTCGGCGGCTACCTGTGGCGCCGGCGGGCCCAGGGCTGACTGTGACTCGGCTCACCAGGGCCGATTTGGTGCTGGTCACGCGGCCGCGTACTCTTCAACAGTCATCCGTGTTTCCATGGATGAGGAACCACCCAGAGACCGCTGGTCACCGTGCTCCGGCACGGTCGAAGGTCCCGCGACAACGGGCGACCCGCGTAGGGCGGCAAGCGTAACTCGGCAGTGAACATGGTCCGCCGACTGTGTTGATCCGCCGGCCCTCGCCCCGTGCGCCCTGCGCCGGGGTTTTTTCGTTGTCGCGTCGCCTCCGCCCCCGCTCCGGCTTCGGCCGCATCGGGGACCAGCCTCGAGTAACGAGAGAGGAGGGACATGGCGGACAAGCCGATCCGGGCCGACAAGGCCACGGCCGTCGCTGAGCTGACCGAGAGCTTCCGCAACGCGGGCGCCACCGTGCTGACCGAGTACCGCGGTCTGACGGTTTCCCAGCTCACCCAGCTGCGGCGCTCGCTCGGCGCCGAGACCAGCTACACGGTCGCGAAGAACACGCTGGCTAAGCGTGCCGCGACGGACGCGGGCATCAACGGCCTCGACGAGCTGTTCACCGGTCCTACCGCGCTGACTTTCGTTTCGGGCGACGTCGTCGAGGCGGCGAAGGGGCTTCGCGACTTCGCGAAGGCCAACCCGAAGCTCGTCATCAAGGGCGGCGTCTTCGAGGGCCGGGCCATTTCCGCGGCCGAGGTCACGAAGCTCGCCGACCTGGAGTCCCGCGAGGTGCTGCTGGCCAAGCTGGCCGGCGCGATGAAGGGCAACCTGAGCAAGGCCGCGGCCCTGTTCCAGGCTCCGCTCTCCAAGGCCGCCCGCGCGGCGGCCGCCCTGGCGGACAAGAAGCGCGAGCAGGAGGGCGCCGAGGCGGCCTGAGGCCGCGCGGCGCACCCACGTTCATAGACAACCTTTAGAAAGGACGCCAGATATGGCGAAGCTCAGCACCGACGAGCTGCTCGACGCGTTCAAGGAGATGACGCTGATCGAGCTCTCCGAGTTCGTGAAGCAGTTCGAGGACACCTTCGAGGTCACCGCCGCCGCTCCGGTCGCGGTTGCCGCTGCCGGCGGTGGCGCCGGTGGCGCTGCCGCCCCGGCCGAGGAGGAGAAGGACGAGTTCGACGTCGTCCTCGAGGCTGACGGTGGCAAGAAGATCCAGGTCATCAAGGTCGTGCGTGAGCTGACCGGCCTGGGCCTCAAGGAGGCCAAGGACGCGGTCGAGTCCGCGCCGAAGGCCATCCTGGAGAAGGTCAACAAGGAGACCGCCGAGAAGGCGAAGGCCAAGCTCGAGGGTGAGGGCGCCAAGGTCACCCTCAAGTGACCTGACGCTTCACCTGCGCGTATCCCCGGCTCGGTGAGCTGGGACACGATCGCGTCGCGGCGGGCGGTGATCCGACACGGATCACTGCCCGCCGTGTTTCGTGGATCGGGCGACAACCGTCCTGAGCTGGGCGTCGTTGGTCGATGCCTGCCCACCGGACGAGCGGCCCCGGTCGCCCTCAGGTGGGAAAGAACCGACGACCCGGATACCGGCCCTTGACGCGGCCCCGGGCTGCCAGGCACGCTGAACACCAGCAAGACACCGCGCTTGCGACGGCCACGACGTGGGTAATGACAGCGGCGGCACCATCAGCCGCGGCAACCCGAGCGGCCCAGTGGGGACGTTGCGTTCTGAGCGGCCCGGCAGACCCCGGTTCACGGGGGCCGAGGCGCGTTCCGCGAACGACCTGCGGGGTGGGCTGGACAGCGGTTAGCCTCTCGGCTACACTGCTAGTTTGCGCTGCCTTCCGACTTGACCCCTGCTCGGAAATGTCCGTTTACGGATATTTCTGGTGGGGTCATTGGAGTGCACGCGTACCAGCCGTTCTGCAGCACCGGTCCTCGGAAGGACGCATCTTGGCAGCTTCCCGCCCTGCGAAGACCAGTCGTACGTCGAGCGCATTCGCTCCCCGCCGAGTTTCATTCGGCAGGATCACCGAACACCTCGAGGTCCCCAACCTCCTTGCCATCCAGAACGAGTCCTTCGACTGGCTCGTCGGCAACGAGGCTTGGCAGGGCCGGTCGGCGGACGACCCGCACGCACGCTCGGGTCTCGCGGAGATCCTTGAAGAGATCAGTCCCATTGAGGACTTCTCCGGCACCATGTCACTCTCCTTCTCGGCGCCGCGCTTCGACGAGGTCAAGGCCTCGATCGAGGAGTGCAAGGAGAAGGACCTGACCTACTGCGCTCCGCTCTTCGTGACCGCGGAGTTCACCAACAACACCACTGGCGAGATCAAGAGCCAGACGGTGTTCATGGGTGACTTCCCGATGATGACGCCCAAGGGCACCTTCGTCATCAACGGCACCGAGCGCGTCGTGGTCAGCCAGCTCGTCCGGTCCCCGGGCGTGTACTTCGACAAGCAGCCGGACAAGACCTCCGACCGCGACCTCTCCAGCGTCAAGGTCATCCCGAGTCGGGGTGCCTGGCTGGAGTTTGACATCGACAAGCGCGACACGGTCGGCGTTCGCATCGACCGCAAGCGTCGGCAGGCCGTCACGGTCCTGCTCAAGGCCATCGGATGGTCGGCCGAGCGGATTCGTGAGAAGTTCGGCTGGTCCGAGCTGATGATGACCACGCTCGAGAAGGACCACATCGCCGGCGCCGACGAGGCTCTGCTCGACATCTACCGCAAGCTGCGCCCTGGCGAGCCGCCGACGCGCGAGAACGCCCAGACCCTGCTCGACAACCTCTTCTTCAACCCGAAGAGGTACGACGTCGCCAAGGTCGGGCGCTACAAGTTCAACAAGAAGCTCGAAGTCGACGTGCCGATCACCACCGGCACGCTGACCGAGGACGACATCGTCGCCACCGTGGAGTACCTGTGCCGGCTGCACGCCGGTGAGGACGGCTACGAGGCCGACGACATCGACCACTTCGGCAACCGTCGCCTGCGCACCGTGGGTGAGCTGATCCAGAACCAGGTTCGGGTCGGCCTCTCCCGCATGGAGCGGGTCGTCCGCGAGCGGATGACCACGCAGGACGTCGAGGCGATCACCCCGCAGACCCTGATCAACATCCGCCCGGTGGTGGCGGCGATCAAGGAGTTCTTCGGGACGTCGCAGCTGTCCCAGTTCATGGACCAGACCAACCCGCTGGCGGGCCTGACCCACCGGCGTCGGCTGAGCGCGCTCGGCCCGGGTGGTCTGTCCCGGGAGCGGGCCGGCTTCGAGGTCCGCGACGTGCACCCGTCCCACTACGGCCGGATGTGCCCGATCGAGACGCCGGAAGGCCCGAACATCGGCCTGATCGGCGCGCTGTCCACCTTCGCCCGGGTCAACCCGTTCGGCTTCATCGAGACGCCGTACCGGAAGGTCGTCGAGGGTCGGGTCACCGACCAGATCGACTACCTGACCGCGGACGAGGAGGACCGGTTCGTCAAGGCCCAGGCCAACGCGCGACTGAAGGCGGACGGCACGTTCGCCGAGGAGCGGGTGCTCTGCCGTCGTAAGGGCGGCGAGACCGAGGACGTCGTCCCCGGTGCCGTCGACTACATGGACGTCTCGCCCCGGCAGATGACCTCGGTCGCGACCGCCATGATTCCGTTCCTCGAGCACGACGACGCCAACCGGGCACTGATGGGCGCGAACATGCAGCGCCAGGCGGTGCCGCTGGTCAAGGCCGAGGCGCCGCTCGTGGGTACGGGCATGGAGTACCGGGCCGCGGTCGACGCCGGCGACGTGGTGGTCGCCGAGGTCGGCGGTGTGATCGAGGATCTCTGCGCCGACTACGTCACCATCCACCAGGATGACGGCCACCGCCGGACGTACCTGCTGCACAAGTTCCGCCGCTCCAACGCCGGCTCCTGCGTCAACCAGAAGCCTGTGGTCTTCGAGGGCGACCGCGTCGAGGCCGGTCAGGTCATCGCCGACGGTCCCTGCACCGACGAGGGCGAGATGGCGCTCGGACGCAACCTGCTGGTGGCGTTCATGTGCTGGGAGGGCCACAACTACGAGGACGCGATCATCCTGTCGCAGCGCCTCGTGCAGCAGGACGTGCTCACCTCGATCCACATCGAGGAGCACGAGGTCGACGCCCGGGACACCAAGCTCGGTCCGGAGGAGATCACCCGCGACATCCCGAACGTCAGCGAGGAAATGCTCGCTGACCTCGACGAGCGCGGCATCATCCGGATCGGCGCCGAGGTCGTCCCCGGTGACATCCTGGTCGGCAAGGTCACGCCCAAGGGCGAGACCGAGCTGACCCCGGAGGAGCGGCTGCTCCGCGCGATCTTCGGTGAGAAGGCGCGTGAGGTTCGGGACACCTCGCTGAAGGTGCCGCACGGCGAGACCGGCACGGTCATCGGTGTGCGTACGTTCTCCCGCGAGGACGGCGACGAGTTGCCGCCGGGCGTCAACGAGCTGGTCCGGGTCTACGTCGCCCAGAAGCGCAAGATCCAGGACGGCGACAAGCTCGCCGGTCGGCACGGCAACAAGGGCGTCATCTCGAAGATCCTCCCGATCGAGGACATGCCGTTCCTGGAGGACGGCACCCCGGTCGACATCGTGCTCAACCCGCTCGGTGTGCCGAGCCGGATGAACATCGGCCAGGTTCTGGAGACCCACCTCGGTTGGGTCGCCAAGACCGGGTGGAAGGTCGAGGGTGACGACTCCGACTGGAAGCGCCAGCTCCGCTCGATCGACGCCCACGAGTCCGAGGGTGACACCAACGTGGCCACGCCGGTCTTCGACGGTGCCCGCGAGGAGGAGATCTCCGGTCTGCTCGAGTCGACCCTGCCCAACCGGGACGGCAAGCAGCTGATCGGGCGTACCGGCAAGGCGCAGCTGTTCGACGGTCGTTCCGGTGAGCCTCTGCCGGACCCGATCGCGGTCGGCTACGTCTACATCCTGAAGCTCAACCACCTGGTCGACGACAAGATCCACGCTCGATCGACCGGCCCGTACTCGATGATCACGCAGCAGCCGCTGGGTGGTAAGGCGCAGTTCGGTGGTCAGCGTTTCGGTGAGATGGAGTGCTGGGCGATGCAGGCGTACGGCGCTGCCTACGCCCTGCAGGAGCTGCTCACGATCAAGTCCGACGACGTGCTCGGCCGCGTGAAGGTCTACGAGGCCATCGTCAAGGGCGAGAACATCCCGGAGCCGGGCATCCCGGAGTCGTTCAAGGTGCTGCTCAAGGAGCTGCAGTCGCTGTGCCTCAACGTTGAGGTGCTCTCCAGCGACGGTGTGGCCCTGGAAATGCGCGAGACCGACGACGAGGTGTTCCGGGCCGCCGAGGAGCTGGGCATCGACCTGTCCCGGCGCGAGCCGAGCTCGGTCGAAGAGGTCTGAGGTGAGCGGTCGGGGGGGGGGGGGGGGGGGGCCCCCCCCCCCCCCCCCCAAGCAAGGGACAACACCACACAATGGGCAGCCGGGGGGGGCAGCGAGAAGAAGAAA
>NZ_JBFAQS010000007.1:311566-371457 GCF_040678875.1 Micromonospora sp. NPDC049274 | reverse complement strand
CCAACATCGCCGGCACCAGCACCGACACCGACGGCGGCATCCACTCGTTCGAGGGCGGGCACTACATCAGCGTCGTCGGCTACCGCGACAACGGCAACACCGTCACCATCGCCGACTCGGCCGACCCGAACACCGCCTCCTACGAGGTCACCGTCGAGCACCTCGCCGACTGGATCGCCACCCGCGGTTACGCCACCAGCTGACCCCGCGAGCACACCACCGAAGGGCCGGACCCCCACCACCGGGGTCCGGCCCTTCTTCGTCATTTCCACCAACTGCGGCATGCATTGACAAGCGTCGACATCGGGGCGAGGCTGGACCAGTGAGAGCGCTCTCTCGCAGCCGGGATCAGCAGTTGGGATCAACCGGCCACCACCCAGTCCGGTCAGGGCAACACTCCGACGTCTTCGGCGGCGGCGGCGGAGGTTCCCCTGACCCGTCCCCCGACAGGAGTCACGAGATGGACAGGGCCGCACCCCTCTCCCGCATCCACCGCCGGATGCGTCTCGCCACCGCCATCGGCGCCCTGCTGGCGCTGCTCGGCACGTACCTGGTCTCCACCACCGACCGGGCCGACGCCGCCCCGGTCGCCAACGTCATCCGGGTCGCCGAGTTCCCCGCCGACTGCACGTACAGCCATCGGCTGCCCGACGACCCGATCGTCTTCCCCGGGCTGCCCGGGGCCTCACACATGCACAGCTTCTTCGGCAGCACGGTCACGAACGCCAACACCACGCTGCCCGACCTGGTGAGATCCACAAGCACCTGCAACCCGCAGGTGGACGTCTCGTCGTACTGGGTGCCGACTCTCTACAACAACAACGTGCCGGTGGAGCCGGCCATCGCCACGTTCTACTACCTCGGCGAGGGCGTCCGCTCCGACGTCGTCGCCAACACCCAGCCGTTCCCGCAGGGGCTGCGGCTCGTGGCCGGCAACGCCAAGGCCACCGGGGCGGGCGACAGCATCGCCCGCTGGTCCTGCCTGCACGCCGGTCAGGTGCCGCCGTCGAAGGACTTCGTCACCTGCCCGGCCGGCACGATGCTGGAGTCGTACCTGGACTTCCCGCAGTGCTGGAACGGCCGCGACCTGGACTCCGCGGATCACAAGAGCCACCTCGCGTACCCGGTGAACCAGGCCTGCCCGAGCACCCACCCGGTGCCCGTCCCGAAGCTGCGTCAGGTGCTGCGGTACCCGGTCAGCGGCGACCCGTCGCACTTCCGGCTGGCCTCCGGACCGGGCTACACCATGCACGGGGACTTCTTCAACGCCTGGCCGACAGCGGAGATGGCCCGCCGCGTCCAGGACTGCATCCGTCCGGTCATCAAGTGCGGGCACGACGGCCGACCGATCTGAATCGACACCGACGCACCCGAGGCGGCGGGCCCGGTCAGCCGGGCCCGCCGCCGCAGGGCGGAAGGAGGCCGGATGCGCGCCCACGTCGCGCTGCTCACGGCGGCGGTGCTCCTCACCGGCTGCGCCGGCGGGTCACCCGGCACCGGAGAAAGCGCCGCGCGACCGACGGTCGTGCCACCCACGGTCGCGTCCACACCGTCGCACGTCTCACCGGCAGGCGCCTTCAGCCCCACCGACATCGCCTGGCTGCAACTGACGGCGGCGATGACGGATCGGCTGCTAACGGTGCTGAACCTCGTGCCGAGCCGGACCACCGACCCCACCTGGCGACGGCTGGCCGCCGAGGTGCGGGCCAGCAACCGTGCCGACCTGACCCGCTCCCGCGAACTGCTGGGCGAGGCCGGAGCGCCGACGACAAACCCGCACGAGGGCCACGACATGCCCGGCATGGTCACCACCGACGAGCTGAACGCGCTGCGGTCGAGCACCGGGCAGCCGTTCCTGCGGCTGTTCGCCGAACACCTGCGGGCATACCTGGCGCAGTCGGTCCGGGTTGCCACCGCAGAGCGGCAGGGCGGGGTCAACCCGGCGACCATCGCATTGGCCACGTCGGTGATCCGGCGCGGCACCGCCGAACTCGAAGGGCTCGGTCGGCTCGACCGGCCGCCGTCGACCGTCCCGGCGAACACACGGCCCGCAGGCGCGACCGCCTCCCGCGACTGACTCAGCCCGCGGCGCTCGGCGCTGGCCGCGCCGCCCGGATGGTGTGGTGCTCACTGCCGCTGCCACCGGAGAGACGCCGCAGCATCGACTGGGCGATCCGAGTCGCCTGCACCTTGGCCAGTTCCGCCTTCGGGCCTGTGTGACGGTCGTCGATCGCGGCCCGCCACAGGGTCAACCAGCGCTCGAAGTGCCGCTCGGTCAGCGGCTCCCGTCGGTTGAGGTCCACGTGCAGCTGAAGGGCGTTCCGCCGGTAGGTCCCCGACCGGAACAGCACCGTCTCCCAGAAATCGCACATGATCGGCAGGTGTGCCGAGAGGTCCATCTTCGCCACGTCGATGAAGACCGGGCCAAGCAGCTCGTCGGCGAAGGCCCTGCCGTAGAAGTCGGTTACCAGATCGGTGATGTCGCCGCGACCGGTGATGTCGGCCATGAGGCCCTCCTTTTTCACAATCGCCATCGTATAAAATCGGAGGGTGACCGAACACGTGAGTTACGGCGCACTGGCCGTGCCGAGTCGCCGGCAGATCCTCGATCGGCTCCGAGCCACGGACGTCCCGACGGACGTCAAGGAACTCGCCGCCGCCACGGGACTGCACCCGAATACGGTGCGCTTCCATCTGGAGGTCCTGATCGAGGCGGGCTTCGTCACCGGCCAGCCTGCCCAGCGGGGCGGCCCTGGACGCCCCCACACGGTCTACCGCAGCGTGGCACCGCCGGTCCCGACCTCCGGCTACCAGTTCCTCAGCACGGTGCTGGCCGCCCAGTTGCACAGGCGTGACGCGGGTGAGCTGGCCGAGGAGGCCGGCAATTCCTGGCTCCGGCGCGGTCACGCGCCGACCGCTCCGACGCCAGGGGCCGATCCCGTCAGCACGGCAACCACCACGGCGCTCGCCCTCTTCACCGAGCTGGGATTCGAGCCGGTCCACGTCGGTGGAGCCGCCTCTGGCCAGATCGACCTGCGCGCCTGCCCGTTCATCGACGTCGCGCGGCAGTACCCGGACGTGGTGTGCGGGATGCACCTCGGCCTGCTCCGCGGGGTCGTCGAAGCGACGGCACCGAACGTCAGCGCCGACCTCATCCCGTTCGCCCGGCCCGGCACCTGCGTCGCCCAGCTCACCTTCGATCGAGGAGTCGCCCCGGCATGACCAGGTTCAAGGACGTCGCCCAGCTGGCGGTGCCGTTTCTGTGGCTGGGGATGGTCACCGCCATCTCCCTCATCGAGGCTCCGCTGAAGTTCCGCGCACCCGGCATCACACTTCCCCTCGGCCTCGGCATCGGGCGCCTGGTGTTCCGTGCCCTCAACGTGGCCGAGATCATCCTCCTGGTCGGGCTGACCCTGGCGGTGCTCGGAGCCCCGATCGGCCAGGCCAGATGGGCCGGGATCGCGGGCCTCTGGCTGATCCTGCTCACCCAGACCGCAGTCCTGCGGCCCCTGCTGGACCGACGAGCCGAGCTGATCATCAGCGGCCAGCAACCGCCCGCGTCCTCCCTGCACCTGTGGTTCGTGACCTTGGAGGCGGTCAAGATCCTTACCTTGCTGGTGCTTGGCTGGTCGCTCGCCGGGCGACTCCTGCGCTGACGCGCGTTGATCACGAGGTTCGTGGGAGCGGACCTGCGACGACTGCCACCTCCCGGCCCGACCAGCGGGAGCGGAGCCGCCGGTCGTGGCTGGCGACCACTATCGCGCCCGGTCCCGTTCCGAGGGCCTCCTCCAACTCGTCGCAGAGGCGTGGCGAGAGATGGTTGGTCGGCTCGTCCAGCAGGAGCAGGTCCGGCGGGTTGGCTACGAGCACCGCGAGAGCGAGCCGACGACGTTGGCCGACCGACAGCTCACCGACCGGGCGATCGAGGTCCGTCGCCGCGAGTAGTCCGAGCGACGTCAGCGGCACAATCTCGGCCCGGCGCGCTCCGACGGCGTCGGCGTACGTCCGACGGGCCGTCCGCCGCGGATCGTCGAGGACGGTGTCCTGGGTGAGCAGGCCGACGCGCAGGCCCGGTCGACGCCAGACGGCTCCGTTGCCGATGAGGCGACCGGCGAGGACGGCGAGCAGCGTCGACTTGCCCGCGCCGTTCGGGCCGCTGACCAGCAGCCGGTCGCCGGCCGTCAGCACGAGTTGGTCCACCCACAACCGGCCGGGGACCTCCACCTGGCTCAGCGTGACGACGGGTTCGTCACCGACGCCGGCGGCGAGGGTGGCCGCGTGGAAACGCAACGGCTGCGGCGGAGCGGGAACCTGGTCACGTTCCAACTGCTCCAGCCGGCGGGCGGCGTCGCGGACCCGACGGGAGATCTGGTTCTGCACGCGGCCCGCGGTGTGGCCGTACCCCATCTTCTCGCTGTCGCGCGGAGCACGGCCGTGCGCGACCCGATGCCCGGTCACGGCGGCGGCCTCGCGCAGGTCCGCGAGCTGAGCCTGCTCCTCGTCGTAGCGCTGACGCCACCGCTGCGCCTCGGCCCGCTTGGTCGCCAGGTAGGCGCTGTAGCCGCCGCCGTAGCGGACCGGTCCCTCGACCGCCGGGTCCAGGTCGATGACGTCGGTGCACACCGCGTCGAGGAAGGCCCGGTCGTGACTGGCCAGCAGGACCACGCCCGGCATGGCGCGCAGTTGCTCCTCGCAGAACGCCGCTGCCGCGTCGTCGAGGTGGTTGGTGGGCTCGTCGAGCAGCAACGCGCCGGGCCGGCGGATCAGCAGCGCCGCCAGGGCGAGACGGCCGCGTTGCCCGCCGGACAGCGCGGCCAGGGACCGGTCGTGGGGTATGCCGCCGAGGCCCAGGCCGGCGAGGACCGTACCGGCACGCCGGTCGGCGTCCCAGGCGTCGCGGTCCTGCGCCCGCTCCAGAGCTTCGCCGTACGCGGCCAGCAGGTGGGCGTGCAGGTTGGTGTCCTGCGGCGTGGTCGCCAGCGTGTCGCCGAGCCGGTCCAGCTCGGCGAGGTCGGCGCGGGCCTCCCGTAGCGCGTCGTCGAGGACCCCGGCGACGGTCGCGGACGGCGCGTACGGCATCTCCTGGTGCAGGAAGCCGAGGTCCGGCGGGCGGGTGACGGTGCCGGAGTCGGGCTCGTCGACGCTGGCGAGGACCCGCAACAGGGTCGTCTTGCCGGTGCCGTTCTCGCCGATGAGGCCGATCCGGTGGCCGGGCGCGGCGGTCAGCGAGACGCCGTCGAGCACCCGGCGGTCACCCCGGACACGGACGAGGTCGTGGGCGATGAGAGCGGGTCGAACAGACATGGAAACCTCGGAGCAGGGAGGATCGGGCGCACGCAGGTGGCCCGGCGGGAGCAGGGCATGACGACAGTGGCCGCGGCGACGTCGGCGCGTTCACGCGCCCGTCGGCGGCCGGTCCGGGTGCTCACCCGGAGATGTCGTCGTCACCTGCCACGCCTGCTCCGATCTCCGATCAACTCGGGCGCAAGGATAGCCCGGCGGGGCGCTGATCAGGTCGTCCGGGCGTCCGCCCGCAGGCGTTCGATGGTGAGGTCGAGGGCCGCCTCGAGGTGGTCGATCTTCCCGGTGGAGAGCAGCAGCAGGACGCCGCCCTGGATGCCGGCCAGCAGCGCCGCCGCCGCGCGGTCGGCGTCCACGTCCCCGGCGATGTCACCTGTCGACTGCATGTGCCGGATGCCCACGGTGATCGCCTCCTGCCACCGCCACATGAGCCCGGTCACGATCGCCTGCGCGCCGGGCGCGCGCCGGCCGGTCTGGCCGAGCAGGCCGTTGAGCGGGCACTTCACGCCCTGCGCGAGGTAGCGCTCGATGAGCCTGTCGCGCCACGCCTGCCAGGCCGGCCAGGAGGTCAGGTTGCTGAGCATCGGCTCCTGGTCGGTGAGCACCTGGTCGGCCTCGTGCTGGGCCACCGCGAGCAGCAACTCCTCCTTGCCGTCGGGGAAGTAGTGGAAGAGCTGGCCCTTGCTGGTGCCGGTGTGGGCCATCACGTCCTCGAGGCGTACCTCGTCGACGCCGCGTTCGCGGATCTCGGCGGCGGCCCCGGCGACGATCCGCGCCCGGGTCGCCTCGCCCTTGCGGGTCAACGCGCGTGTCATGGCCCCACCCTAGCCCCGGTTCTGGACTTGCAGGTCCAAATTTGTCGAGCAAAGGTCGGCAACGCGCGGTCCGCTCCGCGCCCCCATCACGATCGAGAGGCCACCACGATGAACCACTACTACCTGCTCGGACGCTCGGGTCTGCGGGTGAGCCGGCTGGCGCTGGGCACCATGAACTTCGGCGTCGACGGGTTCCACGCCGCGTACGGCAAGACCGAGGAGGAGGCCGAGCCGATCTTCCGCAAGTACCTGGAGGCGGGCGGGAACCTCATCGACACGGCCGACTTCTACACCGCCGGGGAGAGCGAGAGGATCCTCGGCCGCCTGATCGACAGGGCCGGCGTCCGCGACCGGCTCGTGCTCACCAGCAAGGCGACCAACACCGTCGACCCGGCCGACCCGAACGCCAGCGGCAACGGCCGCAAACACATCATGCGGGCCGTGGAGGCGTCGCTGAGCCGGCTCGGCACCGACTACCTCGACCTGTACCTGCTGCACACCTGGGACCGGATCACCCCGGTCGAGGAGGTCGTGCACACCCTCGACGACCTGGTGCGCTCCGGCAAGATCCGGTACGCGGGCCTCTCCGACGTACCGGCCTGGTACGCGGCCCGCGCGCAGAGCTACGCCGAGGCGCACGGGCTGGCCCCGATCATCAACCTGCAGCTCCCGTACTCCCTGGTCACGCGGGGCATCGAGGCGGAGTTCGTGGCGATGGCCCAGACCCTCGGCATGGGGCTCACCGCGTGGAGCCCGATCGGCGGCGGGCTGCTCAGCGGCAAGTACCGACGGACCAGCGAGGGCCTGAGCGGGACCGGGCGGTTGACCAACCCCGACGCCGCCGGTCGGGAGATCAGCCCCGACGACTGGAAGGTCATCGACGCGCTGGAGAGCGTGGCCGCCGACCTGGGTCGCAGCATGGCGCAGGTCGCGATCAACTGGGTCGCCACCCAACCCGCCGTCGGTTCCGTGATCATCGGGGCGAGCAGCGCCGAGCAGGTCGGCAGCAACTTCGAGGCGCTCGACTTCGAGATCCCGGCTGACGCCCGTCGCCGGCTCGACGAGGCCAGCGCCCCGAACCTCGGACTGCCGTACGGCATGTTCACTCCGCAGTACCAGTCCTGGGTGGTGAGCCCCGGCCTCGGCATCGGCGACAAGCCGGCCGGTTACGCCCCGCCGGTGTTCAACGGCGCCGGCGACGCGGGACAGGCGGCGGGCGTCGGCACCGGGTCGCCCTCGTAGAGGTCGGCGTATGCCCGGAGCACCTCGGCGGCATCGGCGCCGAGCGAGGTGAGGTCGAGGGTGTTGTGGCGGACACCCCACGCCTCCGGCAGCGCCCAGACCCGCAGTGCGACGCCGTTGGCCTGGGCGATCCGGCGCGGCACGGTCACCGCCGCGCCGGGGTGCACCACCGCGTCGAGCGGGCTGATCGCCACTGCCGCGCTCAGCAGGCCGGTCCGTCGTGGCGGGCGCGGCAGCGTCCGCAGGATCGTCAGGTACTGCGTGACGGCGGAGAACGAGTATCCCCGCGACGTGACGCGATCGCGCAGGAGGCGACGCCCGTACAGGGTGATGAGCGGTCGGACCGCGTAGGCCGGCGCCTGCCGGGGGCCGAAGAACGGCGACAGCACCAGCAGGCGCCGGACGACGTCCCCACGGACCTGGGCCAGCCAGGCGGCCAGCACCGCGCCGCCGGAGATGCCCACGACACCCACCTCGTCCCCCAGGGCGGCCGCGACCGTCACGGCCTGCGCGGCGTACGTCGTCAGCTCGGCGGCCTCGACCCGGTGGTGGGCCCGCCGGTCGACGGTGCCGTGGTGCGGCGCCCGCGGGATCCACACGTTGTAACCGCGGGCGAAGAACACCTCGGCCAACTCGTCGTACTGCTCCGGCGCGAGGGTGTACCCGTGCAGCAGCAACACGGCCCTGCCGGTACGCGAGCCGTGGCTCAGCAGGCGGCTGCGCGACTCCGGCCGGACGTGTGGATCGGCGGCCTCCGCCGCCATGGTGGTCTCGGCGAGGCGGGTGGCGGCGTCGAAGTCCAGCGGGTCGGCCGGCACGAGCCGCAGCTCACGTCGGCGCAGCGGCCAGAGGTAGAGCCCGGCGACCGCCATGACGACGAGCGCCGATCCGCCGACGAGAAGGGCGATGATCTCCGGCATGGGCACAGATCCTGGCAGGAGGCGGCGTCGCCGCAGGTGCGGGGTGCGCCCCGGGTGACGAGGGGCGCACCCCGCACTGGCTACTTCCCCTCGGTCGGCGGCGTGAACAGCACGCGCGAGCGGAGCTGCCGGAACCCGGTGCGTTCCAGCTCCGCGAGCACCGCGACGTGATGGGCGTCCACGTCGGCGATCACCTCGCGGGCGCCCCCGGCGGCGAGCACCCGGACCGCCTCGGCCAGCAGCTCACCGCGCGCCCCGTCGTCGAGCAACCCGAGGTACGCCAGCAGTGGGAAGCACGCGTCGCCGGCCGTGCCGACCAGGCCCACCGGCTGCCCGGCCCGCACCCCGATGCGCCACTCGTCGGTGGACTCCCCCAGCCAGGCCATCGGATCGGTGGCCAGGTCGACGCCGCCGACGAGACGCGCGATCTCCGCGCCGGTCAGCACGTCCGGCTGGCTGATCCGCGCGACCAGGGCGTTGATCTCGGCCGCGTCGACGGGCGGGCGGAAGGTGTACCGCCCGGAGGTCGTCGGCAGCGGCGTGCCCGTCCACGAGCACCGGTGCCGCTCACCCCGTTCGACAAGCCCGGCGAGCCGCGCCGCCTCCATCGGGGCGGTGACCACGGCCAGCACCTCGGGTCGACGTCGCCAGTGCGCGGGCAGGGCGGCGTAGTACCAACCGGGGCCGCCCAACGCCTCGTGGGCGGCGTGCAGCAGCGCGGCACCCACCTCCGGCTCGGCGGCCAGGTCGAACCGGTCCAGCCAGGGGGCGCCCACCGCACCGGGCGGGAGGAGCCAGGCCGCCCGGCCCACCACCCGGCCGTCACGCAGGGCGACCCAGGTGTTCTCGGGCCGGTAGCCGCCGCCGGCGATGCCGTCGGCGTACGGGATCTGCCGCAGTTGGGGCAGCGGATCGATCATGGAGTCGAACAGGTTTTCCTCGCCCGCGACGAGCGGGCGGATGACCAGACTGGTCATTGGCGGACCTCCGGAAAGCGTGCGCCCCGGGTCAGCTCCGCGTGGACGCCGGTGCGCGGAGGGGGCGCAGAACATCGGACATTGTTCTGACCTCCTCTCGGCTCGACGGCGTGCCGGGAAAGTTACCCCACCTCCTCGCCCGCCCGCAACGGTCCCGGCTGGACGCCGGCTGTCGCGTCCGGTCTACGCCTGGTCGACGTGGTCGCGCCACGAGTGCCGGGGCTCGTAGCCCAGCACCCGCCGCGCCTTGTCGATGCTGAGCAGCGTCTCGTGTTCGCCGAGGTCCTTGCGGATCTCCACACCCGGGTAGACCTCGGCCATCAGGCTGGCGCTCGACCTGTTCATGACGGTGTCGGCGCTGGCGATGATGAAGACGTCCGCGCCGGGCCGGTCGTACGCGAGCGCCCGCTCGACCGCCTGGGCGCCGTCGCGGGCGTCGATGTAGCCCCACAGGTTCCACCGCCGCGACTGCGGATCGGCGTCGAAGGAGGGGAACGGTGTGTAGTCCTCGACGTCCATCACGTTGGAGAACCGCAGACCCACCATGACCAGCTCCGGGTCCCACCGGCAGAAGTGCCGCGCCATCTCCTCCTCCAGGGCCTTGTTCAGCGAGTACGTCGACTCCGGACGCGGCGCGTACTCCTCGTCGACGGGCGCGTACGGCGGCGGGGTGTCGAACGGCAGCCCGAGCACCGTCTCGCTGGACGCCCACACCACTCGCTTGACGCCGGCCGCCCGGGCGGCGGCGAAGACGTTGTACGTGGCGGCCGAGTTGTTCGCGAACGTGGCCGCGTTGGACATCAGCCCCGGCGCGGGAATCGCGGCCAGGTGCACGACGGCCTCGACGCCGCCGGCGTGCTCGTCGGCCCCTCCCGTGAACGCCTCCACCACCTGCCCGTAGTCGGTCAGGTCGACGAGCAGGAACTCACCGTCGACGTCGCGGGGGTCGCGCCCGCCGAGGCGGTCCACCGCGAGCACGTCGACGCCCAGGCTGCGCAGGTGGGCGACCACGGCGCGGCCGAGCTTGCCGGTGGCGCCGGTGACGACGACGCGTCCGGGGAGTGCGGGATCGGTCATGGCCCCATCCTCTCCGGCCGGCCACGACACCCCGCACGCGGGTGCGACCCGCCGCATCGATCAGGAATCGAGAAGTACGGGCGGGAGGGCCTACCTAGCATGGCCAGCATGGACATCACCATTCACACGACAGTTCTTCCGCACGTCGACCCGGACGCCTCGGTGGCCTTCTACCGCGACGTGCTCGGCTTCGAGGTCCGCACCGACGTCGGTCAGGGCACGATGCGGTGGATCACCGTCGGGCCCGTCGACCAGCCCGGCACGTCCATCCTCCTGGCCCCGCCGGCCGCCGACCCGGGCATCACCGAGGCCGAGCGGCGCACCATCGCCGAGATGATGGCCAAGGGCACCTACGGGTGGATCCTGCTGGCCACCCGGGATCTGGACGGCACCTTCGAGAAGGTGCAGGCCGGCGACGCCGAGGTCGTCCAGGAGCCGACCGAGCAGCCGTACGGCATCCGCGACTGCGCCTTCCGCGATCCGGCCGGCAACATGGTCCGCATCCAGGAACTGCGCTGAGCCATGTGCCTCGCCGCCTGGGGACGCGCACGCGCCGAGGCGCAGCGCCCGAGGATCACGCACCTGACCGGAGGGGACATGGCGAGCGTGCCACCGCGTGGGCTTGCGGAGCGGCTGAGCGACACACGAGAGAGGCTGGAGAGCGACATCGATCTGTGGGTCGCGACGTCGGGCTCGCCCGGCGGCGTACACCTCATTCCGCTGTCGTACCTCTGGGACGGGACCACCTTTCTCGTCTCGACGCCGCGCGCGTCGGTCACCGGTCGCAACCTGCTGGAGGATGCGCGGGTGCGGCTCAGCCTGGGGCCGACGCGTGACGTCGTCATCGTCGACGGTGTCGCCGAGCCGGTGGACATCGCCGACCTCGGCCACGAGAGGTGCGCGGCGTTCGCCGCCAGGACCGGTTTCGACCCGAGCGGAAGTGCCGAGCCCTACCAGTACTTCGTGATCCGGCCGCAGCGCATCCAGGCCTGGCGGGAGGCGAACGAGCTGCGGGGACGCGTCCTCATGCGCGACGGTCAGTGGCTCGGCTGAGCCACTCGGCCTCGCGGGCGCCGCGATCCGCGTCCTGGCGTGCGCGGGCTGTACGGGTGCGTACCGTGCAGGGGTAAACGCTCATGCGAGGAGGAGCCCTCATGTCCAAGCCACCGCTTCCCGAGGCCGCGGTCGAGATGCTGAAGAAGCCGAACCCGGCGGTCATGACGACGCTTCGCAATGGTGGTCAGCCGGTGTCGGCCGCGACCTGGTACCTGTGGGAGGACGGGCGGATCCTGGTGAACCTGGACGAGAGCCGCCGCCGGTTGGAGCACATCCGCAACGACCCCCGGGTGTCGCTCACGGTGCTGGACGAGGCCGGCTGGTACACCCACGTCAGTATCGTCGGGCACGTCGCCGAGCTGCGCGCCGACGAGGATCTCGCGGACATCGACCGGCTGTCGCGGCACTACACCGGCAATGACTATCCCCGGCGGGAACGCGCCCGGGTCAGCGCACTGATCGAGATCGACCGCTGGCACGGCTGGGGCTCGCTCAAGGACAACAGCCAGGTCGGCTGACCGGCCGCCGCGGGGACGGCGGCGGAGGGACGGCTCTTGACCGCAGAGCGTGATCGGCTTAACTTCATCAATCAGATAAGTGTCTTTACTAATTCTGCTTGATCCCTCGTGGGAGTGCCGATGCGACAACTGCGCCACCGCCGCCTCACCGCCGTCGTCGCCCTGGCGACCCTGTTGCTCACCGCCGCCCCGCCCACCGTGGCGAGCGCCGGCGGCAAACCCGAGCGCCAGCCCGGCTACCACCGGGTCGGCTACTTCACCCAGTGGGGCATCTACGGCCGGGCCTTCTCGGTCAAGAAGCTCGACGCCTCCGGGGCGGCGAGCCGCCTCACCCACCTCAACTACGCGTTCGGCAACGTCAGCGAAGATGGCCGCTGCTATGTGGACGGCGGACCGGGCGAGGGCGACGCCTGGGCCGACTACCAGCGGCCGGTCCCCGCCGAGGAGAGCGTCGACGGCGTTGCCGACGCACCCGGACAGGCGCTCAACGGCAACTTCGGCCAGCTCGCCAAGCTGAAGGCCAAGCACCCCGGCCTCCAGGTGCTGATCTCGCTGGGCGGGTGGAGCTGGTCGACGTACTTCTCCAACGCCGCCCGCACCGACGCCTCCCGAAAGGCGTTCGTCGCGTCCTGCATCGACCTGTACCTCAAGGGCAACCTGCCGGGCAGCCCCGGTGCCGCGGCGGGCGTCTTCGACGGCGTCGACCTCGACTGGGAGTGGCCGAACTGGGACGGTGAGCCCGGCAACGTCATCCGCCCCGAGGACCGGGAGAACTTCACCAAGCTGCTGGCCGAGTTCCGCCGGCAGCTCGACGCGTACGGCCGCACGACCCGTGCCCACCACCCGCTGACCGCCTTCCTGCCGGCCAACCCGGCCACCATGGACGCCGGCTATGAGGGCCGCAAGATCTTCAAGTACCTGGACTTCGGCACCGTGCAGGGGTACGACTTCCACGGCGGCTGGGAGGCCGTGGCCAACCAGCAGTCGGCCCTGCGCGTGCCGGCGGGCTCGCCGGACAACCCGGACTTCTCCATCGAGGTGGCGATCGACGGCTGGCTCACCCGTGGAGCGCCGCGCGACAAGCTGGTCCTGGGCATCCCCTTCTACGGTCGCGGCTGGACCGGCGTCACCGGCGGCGGCACCGGGCTGTTCCAGCCGGCCGCCGGGCCCGCGCCGGCGACCTACGAGGCCGGCTACGAGGACTACAAGCAGCTCAAGGCCCTCGCCGGCAACGGCTACACCGTGCACCGCGACCTGCGCGCCGGGCACGCCTGGCTCTTCGACGGTACGACCTTCTGGACGTACGACGATCCGGCTGTGGTGTTGCAGAAGATGCTCTACATCAGGCGTACCGGCCTGGGTGGCGCGATGATCTGGTCGCTCGACGGCGACGACGACAACGCCACGCTGACCAAGACGATCGGCCTGGGCCTGACGACCTGGTAGGCGCACTCCCGCTCGACCCCACCCGCCGCCGGCCGGTTCCTCGGTCGGCGGCGGTGTGGCGTCAGCTCAGTGGGTGCTCCACCGCTCGCTGAACCGCCGGGCCAGGCTGCCGTCCGCCCGCGCGGGTAGTCGGTCGTCGTCAGGATCGGGTGGGGTGACGCCGTGCAGGGTGCCGCCCGCGAAGTGCGAGAGGGCGTGCAGGATCTCCGCACGAGTGTGGGGGAAGTGCCGGATGTCGGCCACCGTAAAGCCGCCGAGAGCGGCGGAGTAGCTGAACTCGCGCGGCTTCTCCACCTCGGGATAGTCCCGTTTGAAGGCGATGGCGAGGATGTTTCCGGCGACGAAGATCCGGTCCAGATGGTGCCAGGCGATGAACCTGTTGTGCGCTCTGGTCCGCACTCC
This sequence comes from Micromonospora sp. NPDC049274, assembly GCF_040678875.1. Classification (NCBI taxonomy): domain Bacteria; kingdom Bacillati; phylum Actinomycetota; class Actinomycetes; order Micromonosporales; family Micromonosporaceae; genus Micromonospora; species Micromonospora sp. NPDC049274. The sequence continues at coordinate 357,703 of NZ_JBFAQS010000007.1, read as the reverse complement.
GATGCCCTGTTTGGTGAGCTGAACGACGAGCGGCCTTCGTGCCATCGCGAGGTGACCGGTCAGCACGTCGTGGACCTGTATGCCGATCAACGCACCGATCGCGAGGATCCCGGTCAGCAACCAGACCTTCCCGAAGGCATGATTTTCGAGCGGCAGCTTCCACCAGGGCTGGTGCCTGATGCGACCGACGACCTGCAACGCCACCGCGAGCCCGCCAGTGATGCCGACAACTATGGGGATTTGCCACCACGCCTTGAGCACATGGCCCCTGTCAAACATCTCTCGACCGAGACGCCACATCAGCCAGAGGGCCCCACAGAGCAGGACGAGGAAGAACCGCGGAGACTCGACGAAGATCACCGCCGCGACGAACACGACGACTGTGATCGGCATGTACACGACGACAACACCCCAGAGAATGATGGCCAGTCCCCATTTGACTCGGGCATCTCGCGGAAACCCTGCCCGCACGTCGCGACCGGCGGTAGCCGCGAGCACTGTGACAATCACCGCGGCAGCCGGCTCGAAGATCGTGAACAGCAGATCCCCGTTGAGCCACCCGCGCGGTCGTGTCGGGTCGAGGCCGGGGCCGAGCCACGAGATCAGGAGAGCGATCTGTAGACCCACGACACCGACCGACAGCGCGAGCCGTCGCCAGTGCCTCGCCAACAGGTCGCGGTGCAACGGGTGGAACAGTCGCTGCGGTCGGCGCAGTGTGTCCATCACCGGCCGCGCTTCGGCCAGGACGGGCAGATTGACGGCCGGCGTGGCGACGGGTGGCTCATCCGAGAGTTGGCCTTCGGCGGCCGGCACAGCGGCAGAAGCCGGCCGGGCGGGGCGCAACACCAGGTCGGCCGCGAGGTCGGTGTTGCGTTGACGCGGCCGTGGCAGGCCCTGGCTGGGCAGGGTCACCGCCAGATGCCGGTACGCGGCGCTCAGGGTGAGGTCTTCCCCGTCCGGGTGCCCGTCGCGCGCTGGTGGTCCGTGCTGCAACAGGCGCAGCAACTCGCCGGTGAACGCCGTGTGCTCGGCACCGACCGGCGCGATGGCGGCGACGTTGTCCGAGGTCGCGGTGAGGGTGAACGTCCCCTGGATCTCACTACGGTCGGCGAGCCCGTTCTCCACATCCGCAGTGGACATATTGTTGAGCGCCCGGCCCGCGAAGCAGCAGTCGAGGATCAGCACCCGGGTACGGGCGGGGCTGTCCCGCATCGCGTCACGGATCCAGCTGAACGGGATCGCTGTGTACTTGAGCCAGTCCGGTCGGGGGTTCGTGCCGCTCAGGGCGAGGAACAGCTCTCCGTTGTCGTCGAGGAGCCCGTGGCCCGCGTAGTAGACGAGCAACAGGTCCTCGGCCTCGCCGCAGCGTTCGGCGATCGTGACACCCGCCTCCCCCGGGTGCGGAAGGTCGAGAAGCTGGGTGCAGCGTTCCACGGCGACCAGGTCGACCGGGCCGGTGGTGACCAGCCGGGCCAGCTCGGTGACGTTCGCCCGCACCGCCGGCAGATCTTCCAGTGCCTGTTGGCTGTGTGTGGCGGTGCCGATCAGCAGCGCGGTCGACCTGCTCGGGTCGGGGCGACTCACTGATCGTTCGTCTCGACAGACGGTTCGTGCTCGGCCAGAGCGCGTACGGCGGCCTCGATGAGCGCGGTGACCTGGTCCATGTCTCGAGCCCGGCGGACGTCCAACTCGGCCGACGATCCGCCGGGAAGGGTGAGCTTCACCGTCACGTCCTCGCGGCGGTGGGTCAGCCAGCCGGCGATCGCCTGCACCAGAACCATGACGGCGCCGCCACTGCCGACGGCCACCAGCAGCACGTCCGTGGCCCCGGCCGACATCTCGTCGGCCGGGATCGTCGAGCCGGGAGCGGGCGCGGCGGTCACCTTTCCGCGAAGCCGATCCTCGGCGCGCAGCCACGACGCGAGAGAACGTCGAGCATCGGCAGAGGGAAGATCCGGATGGACCGACAGCGTGATGGTCTCCTGTGACGCGGGCACCGTCTTCTCCTTCCGGCGAAGGCAAACCCCACTTCGTCATCCTGCCAGGCGACATCGCCTTCGGGCAGCCCCGGAGAGTCACCGATGTCGATCAACTCTTGACCGCCGTGTCGACCGATTCATAGGCTCCGGCCACTGCGAGGCTTTCCCCCAGGAAGGGAACCCGAGACATGGGCCCATCGTCACGTCCGTTCTGGACCCTCCCCCCGAAGCGGCTGGCGGGCGCCGCCACGATCGCGCTCCTGCTTGGCATGACTCCCCTGCTCGGCGGCACGTCGGCCGCCGGCGCCGCTCGACCCGCAGGGTGCAGCACCGACCCGACCGCACGAATCAGCACCGTGCCCAGCCCGGAGGCCGCGCTCGGCTTCCCGCTCGGCGCGGGGCAGGAGCGGGTGGTCACCAACGACGAGGTCCGCGCCTACCTCAAGGCCGTCGACAGCGCCTCCGACCGGGTCGTCACGGGCGTGACGGCCACCAGCGTGCTCGGCCAACCGCTGCCGTACGCGGTGGTGTCCAACGAGCGTCACGTGCGGCCGTCCGCGCTGCGAAAGATCGCCGAAGACGTACGGGACCTGCGCGACCCCCGCCGCACGAGCGCACGGACCGCCGCCCGTACGGCGCAGGACGGCCCGGCCATCGTCTGGGTCACCGCGAACGTGCACGGTGGTGAGAAGAGCGGCACCGACGCGGCGCTCAAGACGCTGTACGAGCTGGCCGCCGGCCTGTCCTGCGAGGTCGCGCGGCGCAACGACAACCTGGTCACCGTCATCGTCCCCACCCAGAACCCGGACGGCCGCGACGCCACCCGCCGGCAGAACGAGTTCGGCTTCGACCTGAACCGGGACTGGTTCGCCCGCACCCAGCAGGAGACCGACGGCAAGCTCGAACTGCTGCGCCGCTACCCGCCGCAGGTGTTCATCGACGCCCACGAGATGGGCGGCCGGCAGTACTTCTTCCCGCCCAACGCCGACCCGATCCACCACGAGATCGCCGGCGAGGCCGTGGACTGGATCAACCGGATCGGCGAGGCCAACAAGGCGGGCTTCGGCTACAACGGCGCCTGCGACGACACCGTCACCACCGAGTGCTACTTCAACTACGACACGTACGACCTGTTCTTCATGGGCTACGGCGACACCGTGCCCACCGCCGGCTTCGGGGCGGCCGGCATGACGTACGAGAAGGGCAGCGCGTCGGCCGTGGCCGACCGGGTGCAGCAGCAGTTCCACACCCAGTGGTCGACGCTCGGCTGGGCCGCCGCCAACAAGCGTGAGGTGCTGGACGGTTACTTCGACATCTGGACCGACGCGCTCGCCGAGGGCCGGGCGGGCAGGCTGGAGCCGAACGAGGTGGTGCAGCCCACCAACGAGGTCCAGTTCCCGGTGCCCGACATCACGATCCGCTCGTACTTCCTGCTGCCCGACCGGCAGCTCGCCGACGTCCGCCGGCTCGTCGAGCGGCTGCGCCGGATGGACGTCGAGGTGTACGAGGTGCAGCAGCCCACCCGGGTGCCCACCGCGCGGGTCTTCGGCGGCCGCAGCGCCACGAACGTGACGGTGCCCAGGGGCGCGTACTGGATTCCGATGGACCAGCCGCAGAAGCACTGGATCCAGGCGATCATGGGCGAGGACCCGTACGTCCCGTTCCCCTACTTCTACGACGTGTCGTCGTGGAGCAACCCGCTGCTCATGGGTGTGTCCACGATCTACACGGGCGACAAGGTCAGGCCGAAGGCTCAGCTCGTGCGCGGCATCGCCGGGGGCCGCAGCGGACTGGCGTGGCCGTGGGGCTCCTACACGTACCCGCTGGACTCGGCCGCCGCCGCGGAGTTCACCTTCGCCCTGCTCGGCCGTGGTGTGCCGCTCGTGCGGGACCTGACCACCAGCCGGGTCGCGATCCCGGCGACCAGGCTGAGCCGTACGGTCGACGACCTGGCGAAGGCGGCCGGGACCACCCTCACCCCGGGCGGGCGCCCCACCGGCACCCCGCTCGCCCTGCCCGACGTCGGACTCTTCCAGGGCACCGGCATCTCCACCACGTCCGGCTCACAGGGCGAGGCCCGGTACGTGCTCGGCAAGCGGTGGGGCCTCGACCTGAAGCCGGTCACCACCGCCGACATCAACGACAACACCGAGGCGTTCACCGGCCGTACGGTGTTGCTGGTTCCCGACGGCAGCAGCGCGACAGGCGGTCTGACCGCCACCGGGCAGGCCCACCTGCGGGACTGGATCGGCCAGGGCCACACCTACGTCGGGCTGCGCAACGAGGGCACACGGCTGGCCCGCGCCGCAGGGCTCACCTCCACCACGGAGAAGACCAAACCCGCCGACTACCTGGTGATCGGCTCGCACCTACGGGTCGACGTCGACACCGACAACCCGGTCGCCCTGGGCCGCCCCGCCGAGGACTTCGAGTTCAACAACGACGACCCGATCCTCAACCCCAGCACGACCGGGACGAACGTGCTCACCTACCCGACCGGCGACACGTTCTGGGCCAACGGCTACACCGTCGGTGCGGACACACTGAAGGGCACGGCTGCCGTCGTCGACGAGCCGACCGGCGGCGGCAGGTCGGTGCTGTTCGCGTTCAATCCGCTCTTCCGCGCGTACAACGAGAATGGTCTGCACCTGGTGGCCAACGCGCTGCTCTACCCGCCGGGCGCGCCCGGCGCCCGACGCGCGCCGGGCACCGACGCGGCGCGCGCCAGCGCCGCCGCCGCGCCGGTCGCGGCGGACCTCGGCGGCGGATGGCGGCCGATCACCATCGAGGTGGCGGCGACGGACCTGGCTCGCACGCGGGCCATCGTCGACCGCTTCACCACCGACGCGCGGACGTCCGCGAAGGGCACCTCGGCGTACGTCGTGATCCCCAACCCGCAGGGACTCCAGGCCGACGAACACCCCTTCACGAACGATCTGGTACGCGCGCTGCGCGCCGCCGGAGTGCCGCTACGGTCGGTGGTGGCCTGACCGTTCCCCCGCACGGCGAAGCGCCCGTCCCACGTTTCGGGGCGGGCGCTTCCGCGCTCTCTCGGGGTCGGTTCAGGACGGGCGGGCGACCTCGGCGACGAACGCCCGCCACGACGCCGGCCCGAAGACCAGGGCCGGCCCGTCGGGGTCCTTGGAGTCCCGCACACCGACGATGCCGGCCACATTGTCCGCAACCTCAACGCAGGCCCCGCCATTGGTGGACGAGCGGGAGGCTTTCCGCCACTGAGCATCCGTCAAGATGTCCATGTCTTTGCCACTTCCTTGAGTAGACCGAGGGTTTGCCCGAGCGGAAGAGCCTCGCCGCGGACCGCGTCCCACGACAGGCCCAGGCTAGCAATCCCCTCCGGCTGCTCCACGATCTGCGCCGAAAGCTGATTGTCCACGTAGCCGACACGTGAGCCATCCGGCATGTCGGCCAGTATGAATGCGCCAGCCGGGCCTGAGTACATGCCAGCGGACAGCGGGACCACATGCAACTGGATATGCGGCTCCTCAGCGCAGGTCATCAGGTATTCGAGCTGCTCAGCCATCACGTCGGGGCCACCGCAGGCACGTCGAATCGCCATCTCGTCCATGACGACGAAGAGCTGCGGGGCTGGGACGCGGGCGAGAGCCGCTTGCCGCTCCAACCGCGCCGAGACACGGTGGTCAAGCTCGGTCACCGGCACTCGTGCCGCCTGGAAGGTTGCCCGCGCATAGGCCTCGGTTTGCAGGAGTCCCGGCACGAACGCGTGCTCGTACCAGCGTAATGCGGTCGCGTCGCGCTCGGTCTCGATCCACTCGCGTAACCAGACCGGCGCAGCGTCGCCCTTCACCAGCTCATTCCACAGCGTCGCAAAGTAACCGCCGGTACCGAGCGCCTTATCCACCGCCGTCAGATAGGCCAGCGTGGGCGGCTTCGTTCCAGTCTCGATAGCACTCACCTGAGAATCCGAGCAGAACACCTGCTCTCCTAGCTGCGCCTGAGTCAATCCGGCCGCTGACCGGCGTCTTTTCAGCTCGCGAAGCAGGTACTCAGAAGGTGAAATTCCCACGACTTCCACGCCCTTCCGCAGATTTCCTCACCATTCCCCGCCGACCTCGAATCCGGCCGCCGCGCTCCGTGATCGAGCGGTGACTATTCCGATCCTAAGTGGCGACCATCCAAGGTGGAACAAGCGGCGCGGCCGGTGGAGGACCTGAGACCCGGCGGACGCGTTCGTAGCGGGGCCGCCCCTCTGGGCGAGCACTCACGGGGCGGCCCCTTCCCAACGCCTGCCAGGGGGGATCATGCCCATCGACAAGCAACCGCAGGTGCGGTCCGGTGACCTGTTGCACCTGACCCGCGCCGCGAGCCCACAGTTCGCCCGGCCCATCATCGTCCGCGTCATCCGCGCCCTCAGCGACCGGCACACGTACCACGGCTGGTTGTGGATCGACGCCTACCAGCTCGGACCTCATGGTGACGCGATCGCCCGCCGTGAGCTGTACCTGATGCCGTCCGGCGCACAACGCCTCACCTCTCCACCGAGCCGGCCCACCGCTCGACGTGGCGTCCGGCGAGGCCCGGTCCGGGTCGGCTGATGTCCCGCCGCTCTCCCGACCACCGGCCCGTGCGCCCGACCTGGCGCTGCGGCACCTGCGGCATCGCGTGGCCATGCTCACCGGCGAAGCTTCGCCTCCTCGGCGAGTACCGCCTTGACCGCCCGGCGCTGCTCGTCCACCTGGCGACACTCCAGGCCGAGGCCGTCGCCAACCTGGCACAGCTGAACCCGAGCGCCCCACCTGAGGACCTGACCCAACGCTTCACCGGCTGGGCGTCGGCCCGATGACTGCCCGTCCTACGGCCGGTCGGCCTGCTCCGAGCCGACGAACCACGAGCCGGACGCCACGTCGATCACCTGGTCGACCCATGGCTGAACGATGGCCACGATCCCATGAGTGACCGGCCATTCGTCGACGATCCCACCCTCGCCGGTCATGCGGACATGCGGGGTCAGCGGCTCGATCACTTCCAGCGGTAGGACCCACCTCCGCTCAAGGCACGCGTCGACACCGAACTTGCTGACGACGTTCACGACGTTCACGAGCGCGACCGTACCGAAGATCGCAACCTCTCACCGTCGCACGGCCCTGGACCGGTGGCGGGGCGCGGCACTGTGGGCCGGCAGTGGGGGTGACACCCTTTGGAGCTGATGCCGTAAACGAATCACGCGGGCGGGGCGAGAGGGTGATTCGTTTGCGACATCAGCTCCAAAGGGTCTCGACCGATGATGCCGCCCCTTCCTGAGGCGGGCCGGGTGACCGGCCTGTCCGGGCCGCCCATGCCTGGGCCGGCCAGGCCCGGCCGGCCAGGCCCGGCCGGCCCGCCGCGCGGGCCAACCGGACCGCGGTGTCAGCCGGTCGCGCAGACGGTGCCGTTGAGGGTGAACGCGGTGGGCAGCACGTTCGGGCCGCTGTACGCGCCGACGAAGCCGGCGCTCACGCTGGCGCCGGCGGCGATCTGCCGGTTGTCGTCGGTCGGGGTGACCCGCACGGCAGTGCCGACCTGCTCCCAGGTGGCGCTCCAGCCGCTGCTCACCTGCTGCCAGCCGGTGGGCCAGGTCCAGGTGAGCGTCCAGCCGCCGATCGTCTTCGTCCCGTTGTTGGTGATCTCGACGCCGCCGATGTAGCCGTTGCCCCAGTCGTTGGCGGCGGTGAAGCGGACGGTGCACGCGCTGGTCGCCGGGCTGCCGGTGGCGAACGTCATCGGCGGCGAGGCCCAGGACACCCGGCCGGCCGTGTCACGGGCCAGCACGTTGACCGTGTACCTGCTGCCCGGCACCAGGTTGCCGACAGTGAACGACGTCGTCATCGTTTCGCCGAGCTGCTCGCTGACCGCGCCGTTCTGCCGGTACACCTCGTACTTGGCGATGGGGCTGCTGCCGGCGGTGGCCGCCGGCCAGGTGATCGTCGCGCCCCGGTCGGTGACGCCGCTGGCGGTGGGCTGGCCGGGCGCCGTCGGCCGCCCGGCGGTCGCGCCGGCCGGGCGCAGCACGAGCGTCGTCAACGAGTACGGCGGCAGCGTCCGGCTGGTCGCCGAGCCGGACTGGCCGGTGGCGATGCCCGTCGCGCCGTTGATGAGGGTGGACACCGTCGGCGCGGCTGCCGACGGCGCGAACCCGGCGTAGTCGATGGTCACGTCGTGGGCCGCGTCCGGATCCTTGTTGACCAGCAGCACAGCCAGGTCGCCGTTGGCGCGGCGTACGGCGTGCGCGCTGACCAGCGCATCGTCGGTGCCGGCGCGCACGAACTGGTCGCCGGTGTGCGCGAACAGCTTCATCATGCCCAGCGCGTGGTACGGCGCGAACGGCGTGTTCAACGGCGGCTCGCACACCGTGCCGTCTGCCGTGCAGCCGCCGCTGGACAGCATGCCGAAGTCGCCGTAGTCGGTCTGGCCCGCCACCTCGCTCACGGTGCCGATGCCGTTGTGCACGTTCCACCACTGGGCGGTGAAGACACCGTTCTCCAGCAGCCCGCTGTAGGCGTCGGCCAGGAACAGCGCCGCGGGCTGGGTGTTCTGGCCGGTGCCGACGTTCAGCTCGGTGAAGCTGATGCCGATCCGGTCGGCGTTCGGGCCCGCGTACCGGCTGAGTTGCTGCCGGAGCAGGTAGGTCGCGTCGGGGAGCTGGTTGGTGCGGGTCAGCGACTCCGCGGCGCTTCCGCCCGGGTACCAGTGCACGTCCACGAAGTCGATCTTCGGGCCGGCGAGGGAGAGCACCGTCTGGTTCCAGGGGCCCGGGTCGCTGCCGGCGGTGATCCCGTCCGGCCAGTTGCCCGGCATCGTGAGCACCGCGCCGACCTTGACGCTCGGGTCGACCGCCTTCATCGCGTCGGCGTACTCGACGACCAGCCGCGCGTACTGGCTGGCGCTCTTGTCCGGGTGGTCGTCCGCCTCCCACGCCGACCCGTAGAGCCCGTTGCCGTAGTTCTCGTTGCCGATCGTCCAGTACCGCGCTCCGTAGCCCTTTGTCACGTTGGCGTAGCGCACCCAGTCGGCGGCCTCGGCCGGCGTACCGGTGCCGTAGTTCGCGATGATCATCGGTTGGGCGCCGACCCGCTTGACTCCCGCCATGAATGTGTCGAAGTCGGTGTTCGGGGCGACGTACCCACCGGGAGCGGTGTGGTCCTTCCAGTGGTAGATGTCGGCGTACGAGCCGCCGGGGTAGCGCATCATCTGCACGCCGGCGTCGCGCAGGAGGTCCGAGGTCTCGGCGGTGCCCAGGTTCTGGTCCCAGATGGCGTGGTTGACGCCCAACGCGGTGTCGGGCACCGTCGCCAGGCCGGCGCGAGCGTTCACGGTCACGGCGACGGCGTCGGGGGGGACCGCCGCCAGCGCCGTCGGGGGGTGGATGCCGGGGAGTGCGGTCGCGGCGAGCAGCACGCCCGCCAGGAGCGCCGCACGGCGAATCGGGATGTGCATGGCTGTTCCTTTGGGTGAACGACGGTGAGTCGCCCAGCCGGCAGGGTGCGGCGCGGCAGCGGCGGACTCGTGGACGGACAGGCCCCGGCGTCCCGTCGTTCGTGCCCCGTCCCCCGGGATCCGTGGTCCGGTCCCGGCTGCCCAGTGGACGGGCGTCAGCCCCGCACGCGGCAGGTCATCGACGGCCAAGAATGGCACGGCCGAATCGCGGATCTCAAGAGGACCCGCCGCCCACACACCTGAGCTGACGTCATACGTTACGGCTTGACGAACAGCATGTTATCGCTCACAGTCGATGCGAGGCGATCAGCGTCCAGGGCTCACCGGGAGAGTCCTCGCTGGTCACGACGCCCTCTGATGCGCGTACGTCGCAACAGGACCGGTCAGCAGCCGCAGGTGACGCGCGGCGGCCGTCGCGTGTCCGGGCCCGTCCTCGCTCTCCCCACCCCCACCGCTGCACTGACCGTGAAGGAACCGCCGATGAGAACAAGGCTCGCTCTGCTGGCCGCCGGGTTGGCGACGGCTCTGGCCACCATGACGGCCGTGGTCACGCTCGCCACCCCGGCGTCGGCCGCGACGCTCACCCAGGTGAGCAACTTCGGCACCAACCCGACGAACCTGCAGATGCACCTGTACGTGCCGGACCGGGTCGCGGCCCGCCCGGCGCTGCTGCTCGCACTGCACTACTGCACCGGAAGCGGCCCGGCCGTCCACAGCGGTTTCGGCCTCAGCTCCCTGGCCGACCGCTACGGCTTCATCGTGATCTACCCGTCGGTGACCCGCAGCAGCAAGTGCTGGGACGTCTCCTCCCCGCAGGCCCTGCGCCGCGACGGCGGCAGCGACCCGGTCGGCCTGAAGTCCATGCTCGACTACGTCCGCGGCCGCTATCCCGTCGATTCGACCCGGATCGCCGTGGGTGGCTTCTCCTCCGGCGCCATGATGACAAACGTCATGCTCGGCCTCTACCCCGACGTGTTCAACGCCGGCTTCAGCTCCTCCGGAGTCCCGTTCGGCTGCTTCGCCACCACCAACGGCGCGGAGTGGAACAGCGAATGCTCCGGCGGGCGCATCACCAAGACCCCCCAGCAGTGGGGTGACCTGGTCCGCAACGCCTACCCCGGCTACACCGGCGCCCGTCCCCGCGTCCAGATCTGGCACGGCACCACGGACACCACGCTGAGCTACGTCAACTTCGGCGAACAGATCAAACAGTGGACCAACGTGCAGGGCGTATCCCAGACCCCCAGCTACACCGACTACCCCCAGACCAGCGCCACCCGCACCCGTTACGGCGGCACCGGCCCCACCGCTCCGGTCGAGGCGATCAGTTTCCAGGGCTACGGCCACTCGATCCCGTTCGACGCCGCCCAGGCCATCCGCTTCCTCGGCTTCGACACCACCAACCCCACCACCCCGCCGCCAACCACCGCGCCGCCGACCACCCCGCCGCCGGGCGGCACGGCCGCGCCGCTGCGCAACGTCAACGCCGGCCGGTGCCTGGACGTCCCGTCCAGGTCGCAGACGAACGGCACCCAGGTGGCGTTGTGGGACTGCAACGGCGGCACCAACCAGCAGTGGACGTCGACCGCCAGCAGGCAACTCCAGGTGTACGGCACCAAGTGCCTGGATGCCGAGGGCGCCGGGACGTCCTCGGGCACCCGCGTGATCATCTGGGACTGCAACGGTGGCACCAACCAGCAATGGAACCTCGGAACCGACGGCACGGTCACCGGAGTCCAATCCGGCCTGTGCCTCGCACCGAACGCCTCCGGCACCGCCAACGGCAGCCAGATGGTCCTCGCGACCTGCAACGGCAGCGCCAGCCAGCGGTGGACCAGAAGCTGATGCGGTAACCCGATCGGCGCCGCGGCTCGGCCCGGGATCCCTTCCCGAGCCGGGCCGCGTGGCCCCCGCGCGAGCACTGCGGGGGACGACACGCAGCGCCACGGGTTGGTAACGTGGCGACGGTTCGACGGTGATGGACGCCGATGTTTCCGGGGGGTCGGCATGTGGGCGGACGATGCCGCGCTGGATGCGGCGGGGCGTCGCCTCGACGAGTGGGAAGCCTCCCTGGCCGAGCGGGCCGCCAAGGCGACGGCCCTCTCCGCACGGCTGCGGGCGCTCACCGGCACCGCCACCAGCCCCGACCGGTCCGTCACGGTGACAGTCGACTCGTCCGGCCTGCTGACCGGTCTTCGGCTCGACGAACGGGTGCGGCAGCACTCCGCGGCCCACACCGCCGGACAGATCCTGGACACCACCACCGCAGCCCACGCCGACCTGCTGCGGCAGATCACCGACGCCACCGCCGAGACCCTCGGCGACGACGTGAGCGCACGGGCCGTCATCGACTCCTACCGCAGCCGACTCCGGCCCGATCCGGGGCCGAGCGATGCCCGGCGGTGACGAGGTGCGGGTCGAACCGCAGGCCCTGACCGTCCACGCCACCCACCTCGATCGCATAGCCGACGGCGTCGACACCGCCCGTCAGGCCGGTCAACACGTCCGGCTGGGCGCCGACGCGTACGGGCAGCTCTGCGCGTTCATGCCCTCCCTGCTGGACGGGCTACAGCGCACGCTGGTCGGCGGCGTCGACGCTGCCGCCGGATCCCTGCGGGACACCGCCGGGAAACTGCGAGTCGGCGCCGACCGCTACCGGGCCTCCGACAGCCGCGCCAGCCACCGTCTACGCCACCCTGAGGCCGGACGGTGACGGCCAACCCGCTCGTCGCATCCGCCACCGCCACGCCACCCACCACCTGGGCCGGCATCTGGATCTGCGAGGACATCGACCTCATCGCCCAGGGCGTCCGCAACGGCAGCTGGATCGACGGCAGCCTCGGCGTCGTCAGTGCCGGCCTCGACGCCCTCGCCTTCGTCTCCGACCCGGTCGGCGCACTCCTCCAGTACGGCATCGCGTGGCTCATCGAACACGTCAAACCCCTCAGCGAAGCCCTCGACTGGCTCGCCGGTGACCCCGCCCAGATCACCGCACACGCCCAGACCTGGCGCAACATCGCCGCCTCCCTCCACGACGACGCCACCGACCTGGCCCGCGCCGTCTGCACCGACGTCACCGGCTGGGGCGGCAGCGCCGGCTCCGCCTACCGCACCTGGGCCACCCAGCAACACCAGGCCATCACCGGCCTCGCCCAGGGCGCCGACACCATGGCCGCGATCACCGAAGGCACCGCCGGCCTCGTCGCCGCCGTCCGGCTCCTCGTCCGCGACGCCATCGCCACCTGCGTCTCCCGCCTCATCGTGTACGCCAGCGAACTCGTCGCCACCGCAGGCCTCGCCACACCACTGGTCGCCGAACAGGTCACCACCCTGGTCGCCTCCTGGGGCGCACGAATAGCACGGCTGCTGCGCGCACTACTGGCCAGCCTCCGCCGACTCGTCCCGGAGATGCGCCGACTCGGCGACCTCATCGAGAAGCTGAGACAGGCCCTGGGTCGCCTGCAGAATGGCAGCCCTGCCCAGTCGGCCAGGCCTCGCGCAGAGCACCGTGATGTTCATGGCGGCCACAGCACACGTCCTGGGAACGTCGATGACTACGGACGGCAGGAACGGTGGGCAGGAGAGGCGTATGACGCGATCCGTCAGCGCGACGATGTGGACACGATCGCTGATCACCTCGGGGCCGCCCCTCGTCTCGACGGCTCCGTGGGCTTCACCCGGGAGGAGATTGCGCAGATCCGCCGACACGTCTTCTTTGATGAACATCCGATGGACGACTATTCGGGCGGGATCATCCGTCAACGATACGATCCGAGTGCACCGATGGCTGAGGCGTGGCTCCGGCTGCGACGCGGTGATCCGTTGCCGGAGGACTACGTTCTTCTGGAACACGAGTTGGCCGAGCTGCGGTACTACGAGACACATCCCCAGGCGGATTACCGGGAAGCGCATCTGGCGGCCAACAAGATCTCCAACTGGGAGTCGTCGATTCCCGGCCCCACCTACGAGGACTACGCGACCGAGGGGAGCTAGCGGGATGGGCATGATGGTGGCCGCGAGGCGGATCGACGCCACCGCGATCGAAGTCCGCTATGAGTTCGGGTTCGAAGACAGATTCGATCGAATTCTCACGATCGACCCAAGCACCCTTGAGGCACACGTCGAGGATGGAGACTTCAACTCGGCCGCCAGCGCGATCACGGCGAAGATCGTCAACGCCTGGCGTTCAAGCGGCGAATTTCCTCCGAGGATGCTGTTCGCCAGTTGAGGCAGCCGCTGTTCCGCATCACAAACCGGTACGATGCGTGCATGAGCTCCGAGGCGGTCGGCAGGTACATGCCCCCTGTCGTGACGCTCGACGACCTCACCGCCATGATGGCCGCAGACGAGAACCACCGGTATGAAATCAGTCCCGAGGGAGTCGTCTCGATCATGCCGCCGCCGGGATACGCCCATGCGATCATCGCGACCCGGCTCATGGTGTGGCTCGCGCAGGGCGGTCTTCCGGCGGATCGGGTCGCCCAGGCGGTCGGGCTTCGAATCCCCGGTCGCGACGGCGGTGTCGGTGGACGAATTCCGGACCTGGTGGTGTGGAGCAAGGCGCAGACGGACGCAGTCTGGCTGCCCGTCGCCGACGTGCTCCTCGTTATCGAGATCGTCTCGCCGGGCTCGGAGGGCGTCGACACGGTGACTAAGCGCAATGAATACGCTGCCGCCGCCATCCCTCAGTACTGGGTGGTCGATCAGGATTCGACGCAGACCGTCACCATGCACCGACTGGAGGGCGACCACTACGTCGCCCGCGCGACCATGCCGCTCGCCTGGGTCCTCAACACCTCCCCGGAGGAGCACGACCTCGGTTGAGGCCGGGCCGGTCGTCACACCGCGCGGTCGACATACCCTCACGGGATGCGGGGACGATTCGGGATGCGGGGACGATTCGGCGCTGTCCGGCGGTGGCACGGTGAGCATCGGCGGTTCGTCCGTCGTACCTCATTGGCTTTGGTGGCGGGTGCGGTGCTGCTGGCCGGCGGTACGGTCGCCAGCGTGGCGTGGGTTCGCAACGCCGCGGAGGGCCACCTCTACGGCGAGGCCGATGTGCCGGACGCGCCGGTCGCCCTGGTGCTGGGCACCCAGGTGGACCCCGACGGCACGCCGTCACCCTTTCTCGCGGCCCGCCTGGAGGTCGCGCGACGGTTGTTCGAGCGGGGCAAGGTGGCCGCGATCCTCGTGTCCGGCGACAACATGAACGCCGACTACAACGAGCCTGCGGCGATGCTGCGGTGGCTGGTCGACCGGGGTGTGCCGGCGCGGAAGGTGGTCCTGGATTACGCGGGCTTCGACACGTACGACTCCTGCGCGCGGGCGGAGCGGATCTTCGGGGTGACGCGCGCGACGGTCGTGACCCAGTCGTTCCATCTTCCCCGCGCCGTGGCGCTGTGCCGGAGGCTCGGCATCGACGCCAACGGCGTCGGAGACGAGACGGCGAAGCGGTACGCCCGGACGTGGCGGGTCAGTGCCGCCCGCGAGAACGGCGCCTGTCTGAAGGCGGCGCTGGACGTGCTGTCCGGCCGGGACCCGGTCCACCTCGGCCGTCGGGAGACGGCTGTCGACGACGCCCTGCGCGACGCCTGACGTCAGCGCCGAACCCGATCGCGCCTCTCAGCGGGGCGGGCCGGCGCTGTCGCGGACGACGAGTTCGGTGGCGAGTTCGATGCGCGGGCTCTCGCTCTTCTCACCCCCGGCGAGCCGCAGCACGGTCCGGGCGGCCAGCATGCCCATCTCGGCCAGTGGCTGGCGGACCGTGGTCAGCGGCGGGGAGCACCAGCGGACCTCCGGCAGGTCGTCGAAGCCGACCACGCTGATGTCGTCGGGCACCCGCAGGCCGCGTTTGCGGACGGCCTCGTAGACGCCGAGTGCCATCTGGTCGCTGGAGGCGAAGATGGCGGTGGGCGGCTCGGGCAGGGACAACAGTTGCGTACCCGAGGTGAAGCCGGCCTCGTGGTAGAAGTTGCCCGGTCGGATGAGCGCGTCGTCGACGGCGATACCGGCCGCGCCGAGCGCCGCGCGGTAGCCGTCGATCCGGGCCCGGCTGCACATCAGGTGTGGTGGCCCGGCGATGAAGCCGATGCGGCGGTGACCGAGGCCGAGCAAATACTGGTTGGCGCTCAGGCTGCCCGCCCAGTTGGTGGCGCCGATGGTGGGCGACTCCTGCGGGTCGACACCGGCGGGGTCGATGATGACCACCGGCAGGTGCAGCCGGCGCAGCTCCGCCTGCAGAGGCGGGTTCACCATCGACGTCACGAAGATGACGCCCACTGTGGATCGGGTCCGCATGTTGTCCAGCCACTGCTTGGCTGAGGAGATGCGCCAGTGGATGGCGGAGACGACAGTGCCGACGCCACTGGCACGGGCGACGTCCTCCACCCCACGGATGATCTCCACGGCCCAGGGACTGTCGAGGTCGTTGAAGACCAGGTCGATCAGTGCGGCCTCGGTCCGCCGGGCCTGGGTGCGGCGGCGGTAACCGTGGTGGTTGAGCAGCGCCTCGACGCGCTCCCGGGTCTCGGGAGCGACGTCGGAGCGGCCATTGATGACCCGGGAGACCGTGGGCACTGACACACCGGCCAGTCGCGCGATCATTGCGATGGTGACGTTTCGGCCGTTGTCGGAGCCCACGGTCCGCTCCTTCGTCTGGCGGGACGCTTCAGGTGGGTTGGCGATCCGGTGTCGTCACCCCTTGACGCTGCCGGTCAGGCCCCCGATGAGTTGGCGTTCGGCCACGGCGTAGAAGCCCAGGGCGGGAATCATGGACAGGACGACGTAGGCGAGCACCCGGGCGGTGTCGTCGGCGTACTGGCCCTGGAATGCCTGGACCCCGACGGGGAGGGTCCACCAACTCTGGTCGCTGAAGACGACAAGCGGGAGCATGAAGTTGTTCCAGCTCGTCACGACGGCCAGCACCGAGACGGTGGCCAGGGCGGGACGGGCCATCGGCAGCAGGACCCGCCAGAAGAACCCGAAGGAGCCGCAGCCGTCGAGGACGGCGGCCTCCTCCACCTCGGCGGGGATCGTCCGGAAGAACTGGCGCAGGATGATGATGGTGATCGGCAGCCCGAACGCCGCCTGGGGCAGGATGACACCGAGTGGGTTGTCGAGCAGGCCCATGGTGCGGAGCAGGACGAACAGCGGCAGGATGGCCACCGCGAACGGGAACATCAGACCGATCGCGAACAGGGTGACCAGGAACTCGCGGCCCCGGAACGCGTAGCGGGCGAAGACGAACGCCGCCATCGCCGCCGCGCCGACCACGATGAGGGTGCTGCTGACGGCGATGAGCAGGCTGTTGCCGAGCTGTCGCCAGAACACCCCGGAGGCGAAGAGGTCGGTGTAGTTCGTCGGCACCCACGGATCGGGCAGGCCCAGCGGGTTCGTCGACAGTTGACCGTTGTCCTTGAAGCCGCCGATCACGCCGAACCAGACCGGCACGACGATGAGCGCGCCCACGCCGATGCAGATGAGGTGCAGCACGATGCTGCGGGTCCGCTGGGCGCGACTGGTCGTGGCGGTCATCGCTGGCCTCCCTGGTTGGTGATCGCGCCCGCGGTGTCCCGACGCAGGACGATGCGCTGGTAGAACAGGGCGAAGACGAGGCTCAGCAGGAACATGACGATGCTGATCGCGCTGGCGTAGCCGACCTCGAAGCGGCGGAAACCGTACTGGTACATCGTGACGGCCATCGTCTCCGAGGTGTGGATCGGGCCGCCGCGCGTCAACACCCAGACCATGTCGAACAGTTGGATGGTGCCGATGACCGACAGGAAGATGCTGATGCGGATCGTCGGGCCGAGCAGGGGCAGGGTGACGTACCGGAACGCCTGCCAGGCGCTGGCGCCGTCGGTGACCGCGGCCTCGGACAGCTCCTTCGGGATGCCCTGCCGGGCCGCCAGGAACAGCATCATGTAGAGGCCGAAGTACTTCCAGGACACGACCAGGAAGACGGCGAACAGCACGGTGTCCGGGTCGGCGAAGACCGCGCCGGCGTCCGCGCCCAACCACCGCGAGACCGAGTCGCCGAGCCCTCGGTTGGGTGAGAACACCAGCGTGAACAGGACGGCCGTGGTGACCTCGGAGAGCACGTACGGGGCGAAGAAGATCAGCCGGTACGCGGCCCGGCCGCGCAGCGGCTGGTTGAGAAGCATGGCGAGGGCCAGCGCGGCGGGCAACTGCACGGCGAGCGACAGCAGCACCAGCACGAGGCCGCGCCACAGGTCGCCCCGGAACGTCGGATCGCTGAAGGCGCGTGTGTAGTTGTCCAGCCCGACGAAGTTCTCCGGAAGCCCGAAGCCGTTCCACTTGTAGAGGCTGGCGTAGCCGGCCACCAGGATGGGCGCGACCACCAGCAGCAGGAACAGCGCCAGGGCAGGCGCCAGGAAGACGGCGAGGACGCCACCCCGCCCCGGCCGGGGCTGGCGGCCACGCTGACGCGTGGTGCCCGGCCCCGGTGCCGGCGGATCTGTCGCCGTGTCGCCGCGCCTCGTGTCCGACACGGTCGATGGCCTGGTCATGCCTGCTCCACTCGGGTTCTCTCGCCGGCTAGGGATGGATACGGGGTCACGGTCAGACGGTCTTCGCCACCTGCGTGATGTCCTTGAGGATCGCCGCGGGCGCCTTCTTGCCGGCGATGATCTCGGCGACACTGTCGTTGATCTGCTGGCCGAGCGCGGGCGCGTACGCCTGGTCGAGGTAGAGCTGGAAGCCGGTGTTCTTGGCCAGGGTCTCCGCGACGACCTTGTTGTTGGCGTCGGTGATGGCGTCGGTGGCGTCCTTCACCGTGGGCAGCACCGCCCCGGTCTTCGCGGACCGGCGCTGGTTGTCGGCGCTGAGCAGGAACTTCAGGAAGTCGATGGTGGCGGCCGGAGCGTCCTTGCCGACGGCGAAGCCGTTGCCACCGCCGAAGACCTCGGTGGAGGTGCCCTTGCCGCCGTCCACGGCCGGGAACGGGAAGAAGCCCAGCTTGTCACCGATGCCCTTCTTGCTGGTGGAGCTGGACCCCTGCACCGCCGGCGCCCACTGACCCATCAGCTCCATGGCCGCGCCGCCGTTGCCCATGGTGGCGGCCTGCCCGTCGGGTGAGCCGTACTCGGCGCCGAGAAAGCCCTTCTGGAAGGGCTGCAGGTCGACGAGTTCCTTGAGCCGCTCGCCGGCCGCGGCGAGGTCGGGGGTGTCGAAGTTCTTGTCGTCGACGGCCTTCTGCAGCGCGCCGACGCCGCCGATCCGCATGGCCAGGTAGGACCAGTAGAAGTGGGCAGGCCACTTGTCCTTGCCGGCGATGGCGACCGGGGTGATGCCGGCGGTCTTGAGCTTGCGGACCGCGTCGAGCAGAGCCGCCCAGGTGGCGGGCGCCTCGGTGATGCCGGCACGGGCGAAGAGATCCTTGTTGTACCAGAACCCGACCATGCCGATGTCGAACGGGATGCCGTAGATCTTGCCGTCGATCGTGTACGGCTGCATGGCGGCGGGAAGGATGCCGGCGACCAGGTCCTTCACGTCATCGGTGAGGTCCTTGACCAGGCCCGCGTCGACCTGCTGCTTGAGCACGCCGCCGCCCCACGACTGGAAGAGGTCCGGCGGGTCGCCGGCCTGCGTGGCGGTGGTCAGCTTGGCCTTGAACGCCTCGTTCTCCAGCGGCTGGATGGTGAACGTGACGTTGCTGTGCGCGGTCTTGTACTCGTTGGCCATCGCGGCCCACACCGGCAGCATCGGCTCGGTGTTCTGGATGTGCCACCAGTTGATGGTCTGCGGTGCGTTCGGGTCGCTGGACTTCTCGTCGCCGCTGCAGGCGCTGAGCAGGTAGGCGCCGGCGCCGGCGCCGGCGAGGCCGAGCAGCGATCGGCGGGAAAGGTGCGCTGTCATGATCCATCCCTTCGGGGACTCACGGGTTGCTCGGACGCCGGCCGAGCCGGCAAGGGTTCGAACCTGGATCTCCGGAACTTTCATTGCTTCGTCGGTATTACCGATCGATGGCCGGGACGCTACGAGCAGTTCCCCCAGCGGTCAAGACCCCTGTCCTATCGCGATAAGACCGGCTACCGTACGAGGGGCTTCCAGTGATCTGGTCCCGCAAGTTTCCGGAAGTTTCATAGCCGCACAGAGGAGCCCCCGTGTCGACCGACACCGCTGACGTGGCGACCGCTGCCTGGTCGATCCGCAACCCCGTCCTCGCCGGGTTCCACCCGGATCCGTCGATCCTGCGCGTCGGCGACGACTTCTACCTGGCCACCTCGACGTTCGAGTGGTATCCGGGGGTCCGCGTGCACCACTCGCGCGACCTCGTCCACTGGCGCCCCCTGGGCGGCATCATCACCGACCGCCGCCTGCTCGACCTGCGCGGCTGCGGCGACTCCAACGGTGTGTGGGCGCCCGACCTGACGTACCACGATGGGGAGTTCCACCTCGTCTACAGCGACGTGGCGAGCTTCGCCAGCGGCTACTGGGATCCGCAGAACTTCCTGATCACCGCACCGGACATCGCCGGCCCCTGGTCGGATCCGGTGAAACTGCACGGGCGCGGCTTCGACGCCGCCCTGTTCCACGACGACGACGGCACCAGCTGGCTGCTGAGCATGAGCGCCGACTGGCGACCCGGCCGGGACCGCTTCGGTGGCATCGAGATCCAGCAGTACGACCGCGCGGCCCGTCGTCTCGTCGGCCGGCCCCGCATCCTGTTCACCGGCACGCCGGTAGGCGTCACCGAGGGCCCGCACCTGTACCGCCACGACGGCTGGTACTGGCTGATCACCGCCGAGGGCGGCACGAGCTGGGAGCACCAGGTCACCGTGGCCCGCTCGCGGGAGCTGTTCGGCCCGTACGAGGTGGACCCGGACGGGCCGCTGCTCAGCTCCGTGGGTCGGCCGGACCTGCGGTTGCAGAAGGCCGGTCACGGCAGCCTGGTCCAGACCCCCGACGACGGGTGGTACCTGGCCCACCTGGTCGGCCGCCCCTACTCGCCGCTGGGCAACTGCGTGCTGGGCCGGGAGACGGCGATCCAGCGGGTCGAGTGGCCGTCGGGCGGTTGGCCCCGGATTCCCGGTGGCGTGCCCGCCGAGGAGGTCGCCGCTCCCGACCTGGCCCCGCATCCGTGGCCGGACGAGCCCGCCACCGACGACTTCGACGCCGCTGAGCTCGGCTCCTGCTGGTCGACGCTGCGCCGGCCGGCCACTCCGGACTGGGTCGACCTGCGGTCGCGCCCCTCGCACCTGCGGGTCCACGGTGGGCAGTCGCCGGTGGGACGACAGGCGCCGAGCCTGGTCGCGCGACGTGTCGGGGCGACGCACTGCTCGCTGGAGACCGTTGTCGAGTTCGACCCGGTCGACCACCGTCAACTCGCCGGGATCACCGCGTACTACAACACCCTCAACTGGCATCACCTCTACCTGACCCGCGCCGACGACGGGCGTACGGTGCTGGAGCTGCTCAGCTCCGACAACGGGCGGCGCACCCCGTACCCGGACCTGACCGTCGACGCCAGCGGTGTGGAACGGGTCGGTCTGCGGGCGGTGTTCGACGGGCCCGTGGTGCGTTTCGACTACGACCTCGGCGCGGGTTGGCAGCGGCTGCCCGTCGACCTGGACGCGACCATCCTGTCCGACGAGCACGCCGCCCTGATCATCGACGGGGAGCCGGCGGCGTGGGGCTTCACCGGGGCGTTCGTCGGCCTGTGGGTGCAGGATCTCGGCGGCGACGGGGTGTACGCCGACTTCGACCGGGCCACCTACCGGGAGCACTGACCACGCGGACGGCACAGATGCCGCCCGCGTGGGGGGTGCCTCCTAGCTGACTTGGGCGGCGACAGCGCGCAGCTGACCGAGGGTGGTCCGGAAGCCGTGACCTGAGGCAGCCGGATCCTCGGCGAGCAGGCCGCTGACGGCCATGGCCTGCGAGCGGGTCGACGCGACGGCGTCGTCGCCGGATCCGGTCACGTCGAACACACCGAAGTCGCCGCTGAGCGTCCGGAACGTCGGGGTCCCGGGGTCCTGGGACAGGTAGAGCACCACGACCTGACCCGCTTCGAGCTTCGACATGTGGGCCATGTCCGCGACACCGGCGTCGAGGCTGGCGAGCGTGATGCGCGCCCCGGGACGTACACCGGATTCGCCCTTGGCCCGCAGCACCTCGTCGACCCGGAAGCCGGCCGACTCGACCGCGCCGCGGACGACCAGGTCCGCTGTCTCGCTGAGCTGCCGCACCGTGCCGTACCCGCGCAGCTTGCCCCGCGCCGGCGGAGGCGGCGCGGCGTCCGTCGGCGCGGCCGCGCTGGTGGCGGGCGCGGCGGCCGGCGCGGCGGTGTCGCCGCTGCCGCAGGCGGACAGCGCCGCCACGGCGAGCACGGCGGCGGCCGTGGCCCAGAAAGGCCGGGTACGGCGGAGGTCGACTGCCATGGAACGCTCCTCGCGTCTCGGTGCCGCGGCACTGCTGCCGCCATGATCCGTTGCCGGACGACGATAGCCAACCGCGCTCAGGCCACGTCGACGGCGAGATGAACAATGGGCCCGCTCACGTCGGTAAGCTCGTCAGCTCGAACAGGTGCCCAAGCGCCCGCCGTGCGGCATCCGGGCTGGCGGCCAGCAGCGGCAGCCGTACCGCGGCGGTCGGGATGCGACCCTGCGCGTGCAGGACCGCTTTGATCACCGCCGGGTTGGGCTCGGCGAACAACGCCGCAGACAGGCCCGCGAGCCGATGGCCGAGTGATCGCCCACGCGCGAGGTCGCCCGTGTGCCAGTGCTCGACCAATCGGACGAAGTCCGCCGTGGCGACGTGGGCCGAGGCGACGATGGCGCCGTGCGCGCCGAGGGCGAGCAACGGGGAGATGAGCGGATCCTCGCCGCCGAGCACGGCGAAGCCGGGCCGGAGGTCGGCGAGGAAGTCGACGGTCCCGGTGTCGATCCCCCCGGCGGCGTACTTGATGCCGATGACGCCGGGCAGGTCGGCGAGCCGCCGAAGCTCGTCCGCGCTGAGCTGCTGTCCGGTGCGGTACGGGACGTGGTAGACGACAAGTGGCACCGGGCTGGCCTTGGCGAGGTGGGCGAAGTAGGCGAGCACACCCGCGCCGCCCGGCCGGAGGAACGGCGGCACCAGGCTGAGAGCGGCCGTCACCTCGGGACGTTCGCCCAGGGCGTGCAGGGCCTCGACGCTGTTGGCACCGACGAGCAGACGCGCGCGGCGCGTACGGCACACCGCGACGAGGGCGTCGAGCACTTCGCGTCGCTCCTCGCCGCTGAGGGACGTCGGCTCCCCCGTCGTGCCGAGAGCGACCAGACCAGCCGCTCCGGCATCCAACGCATCGTGCGCGAGGAGCGTCAGCGCGTCGAGGGCGACGGCCCCGGACGCGTCGAACGGCGTGATCAGCGGGACGTACAGGCCGGTCAAGGTCATGTCTCCACCCTCGTACGACGACAGATGAAGGTCCAGTTCCGATTGCTCAACCAATACGTAAGCTGAACTGATGCTTGACGTCCGCCGGCTACGGCTGCTCAGCGACCTGCATCGGCTCGGCACGATAGCGGCGGTCGCCGAAGCCCGTACGTACACACCGTCGGCGGTCTCGCAGCAGTTGGCCGCGCTGGAACGGGAAGCCGGGGTGCCGCTGCTGGAACGCACCGGCCGCCGGGTGGCATTCACCGCGGCCGGGCAGATCCTGGTCCGGCACACCGAAACCGTCCTGGCCGCGCTGGAAGAAGCGGACGCCGCGATCGCCGCCGTCCGGACCGGACCCGCCGGACCGGTCCGGATCGGCGCTTTCCCCAGCGCCATGCGCACCCTGTTGCCGCCGGTGCTGGTCGCGCTCGGCCGTGAGCACCCGGCGCTGGAGCTGACGGTCACCGAACTGGACCCGGTCGCGGTTCCGGCCGCGCTGCTCGAACGGAGCCTCGACGTCGGCCTGCTCAACGACTACGACATCGCGCCCGCCGAGGCTGACCCGGCGCTGGACTCCGTACCGCTGCTGGAAGAGACGGTCTACCTGGCCGAACCGGTGGCCACCGCGACCGGTGCCCTGGACGATGTCTCCGACATGCCGTGGATATCGGCCACGTCCGGCACGTTGTGTCACGAGGTCACCCTGCGGGTCTGCCGGGCCGCCGGATTCACCCCGCAGGCCCGCCACCACGCCGATGACTTCGCCACCGTCCTGGCCCTGGTCGCCGCCGGGCAGGGCGTTTCCCTCGTACCCGAGCTCGCCGCCGCCTCGCCGCCCGCCGAGGTCCGGTTGACCGCCCTGCCGACCCGGCGGCGTACCCGGATCGCGTTCCGTCGCGGCGCCGCCGCCCATCCGGCCGTCGCCGCGGTGATCGCCGCTCTGCACGCCGCCACCCGCGAAGGACGCGCATCGACCATCCTGGGGACCCGGAGTTCCCTCTGACCGGACAGAAGCATCGGTGAACGACCGGATCGCCCGGATCACGAGCAAGCTCGCGGCACGCTCGGCGGTGAGATGTGCGAGATTCATGGACGTGAGTGGTCCCAGCCTGAGCACGTGTCAACCACCATGGGTTTTCGTGACCCGCGAGGACGATCCTTGGATAGTCGCCGAGGTGGCCGAGCTGCGGAAGCAGGGTGCGCGGGTAGCGAAGCTGCACGCCCACGAGTTGCGACAGCCGGCGTCACTGTTTGCGGCCTTCGCCCGCGAGCTGTCGTTCCCTGGCTACTTCGGCCACAACTGGGATGCGCTCGTGGACTGCCTGCACGACTGGCACGGCCATGACACCGCCGACCAGGCCCTCGTTGTCCTGATAGAGGAGGCCGACGAACTGATCGGCGCCGAGTTCCTGGGTCTCTTCGTGTCGGCGCTCTGCCAGGCGGCATGGCACGCGAACCGTCAACTCGACGCCGACGGCATTCCTCATGAAGATCGACCGCCGTTCGCCCTGCACTTCGTCTTCCTACTCGCGCGGGCGGAGCCCGCCGCTTGGGCTGAGCCAGTTGCCGCCGGTCCAGACGTGGGCGTGGCTCTCACTGATGGCCGGCTGAGCGCGACGCTCATCGGCGAGGACGGCCCGATGCTGACTCAACACGTTCCGTCGGAGCAGGTGTGACACCGCATCACCACAGCGAGGAGGACGGTTGTTGAGTGGCGGTTGCCCCGAGCCGGCCAGGGCGTGGCCCTCATCCCCCAGCTCGCCGTCGCAGAGCCGCCCGCGCAGTCCGGCTCCTCCCGCTGGCCATCCGCCGCATGCGCGTCACCTACCTCAGGGGCACGGGCGAGTATCCCGCGGTGGTCGCCTGCGTGACCGCGCCCCGCAGTGCCACCGACGACTTGCTCGGCTGACCCGCGATTGACAGTTGATCGACGTGCTGCTATTTGTTAATACAGTTTCCTAATGCTCGCGGTTGCTCGCCGGGGCCGATCGCCGCGCCGGGCACCGACCGGCCGGCGGCACGCCGCCCCTTCCCCGAGGAACACCATGGTGCGCAAGAGAACAGCCGCCTACGTCGTGGGCACCCTGCTTATCGGTGTCGCGGCGATCGGCTACGGCCTGCCGTCGGCCAGCGCCGCGACCGCCGGCCCGATCACCGGCCTCGGTGGCAAGTGCGTCGACGTCGCCGGCGCCAATCCGGCCAACGGCACGGCGGTGCAGCTCTACGACTGCAACGGCAGCGCGGCCCAGACGTGGACGGTCGGCAACTCCGACGCCTCGATCCGCGCGCTCGGCAAATGCCTCGACGTCACCGCAGCGTCGACCGCCAACGGCGCCAAGGTCCAGCTGTACGACTGCAACAACACCGGCGCCCAGAAGTGGACGGCCAGCAGTGGCGCCCTGGTCAACACCGCCTCGGGCAAGTGCCTGGACGTGACCGACCGGAGCACCGCCAACGGCGCGCGGTTGCAGATCTGGACCTGCGGCGGCACCACCAACCAGCGATGGACCCTGCCCGGCGGCAGCACCACCCCCACGCCGACCGCCAGCGTGCCGGCCGGCACCAACCTCGACGACGCGGCGAAGAAGGACGTCGCCATGCAGCTCGTCTCGGCGGCGGAGAACTCCTCTCTGGACTGGCGCGCGCAGTTCTCCTACATCGAGGACATCGGCGACGGCCGTGGCTACACCGCCGGCATCATCGGCTTCTGCTCCGGCACCGGCGACATGCTGGAGCTGGTCGAGGCGTACACCAGCAGCAAGCCGGGCAACGTGCTGGCCGGATACCTGCCGGCGCTGCGCAACGTCAACGGCACCGCGTCGCACGCCGGCCTCGACCCCAACTTCCCCCGCGACTGGCGGACCGCCGCCAACGACTCGGTGTTCCGGGCCGCGCAGGAAGCCGAACGGGACCGGGTGTACTTCAACCCGTCGGTCCGC
The DNA here is from genome assembly GCF_040678875.1 of Micromonospora sp. NPDC049274. Taxonomy (NCBI): domain Bacteria; kingdom Bacillati; phylum Actinomycetota; class Actinomycetes; order Micromonosporales; family Micromonosporaceae; genus Micromonospora; species Micromonospora sp. NPDC049274. The sequence continues at coordinate 331,956 of NZ_JBFAQS010000007.1, read as the reverse complement.
GACGGCAAGAACGACCAGGTCCGGGCCCTCGGCCAGTTCGCCTACTACGACGCGGCGGTGATGCACGGGTACGAGGGCATGCGCCAGATCCGCAGCCGCGCCCTCGCCCGGGCGAAGCCGCCGGCCCAAGGCGGCGACGAGCGGACCTGGCTCAACGCGTTCCTCGACGAGCGGGTCATCGAGATGAAGAAGGAAGAGGCCCACTCGGACACGTCCCGCGTCGACACCGCACAGCGGGTCTTCCTCAACAACGGCAACTTCAACCTGAACACGCCGCTGACGTTCGCCGTCTACGGCCAGCAGTTCCGCATCGGCTAGGGACCGCACGCACCGAAGCTCAGGGCGTCGCCTCGCGGCGCCCTGAGCCGTGCCGTCAAGCGACCTTGCCGTGACGCTGACGCTCGGCGCCACCTCCAACAAATCTTCAGCGCCGACCACGTTCCAGCGTCCTGACGTGGCATGCGCGTGCCGCCACTGTCCGTCACCTGTGCTCACCGCAGCAACCACCGCGAGTCTGCGTAGAGGAAGACGCCAGCAGACATGGGGAGCGCCGGAGCGGCGGGTGACTCCCTCACATCCCGCACGTCCCGCGTCGTGACGGCCCGACGGGTGCAGACCGACAGGCACCGGCACACTCATCGCCGCGACGAGACCCTGTTTCGCAACGATAGATCACCTCCAGTGTCCACAGCCGGAGTCTGCTCGAGGCCCCACCGTGCTGGAGAACCATTGATCATCATGAACGTTACTTGTCGTACACCTGTTCTAGTATCGGTTCATGGTTGAGGAGTTGGTGCAGGCGGACGGCGTGGTCGCCGCCTGCACCGACATGGCCCCCTGGGCCCTCGCCGACCACGACCTGATCGCCGCGCTCGACGCCGCGCACCGCCTCCAGCAACGCCTCGCCGCAGTCACGTCGGCTCTCGTGCGCGAGGTGGACAGCCGGGGCACCGCGACGGCGCAGGGCGCGTCCTCAACCGCCGTCTGGCTGCGCGAACGGCTCCGGCTAACCGTCCCCGCCGCCCGCCGACTGGTCGACCTCGCCACCACTCTGGACACCGGCAACCCTGGGGTACGACAGGCGCTCGCCGACGGGCACATCACCCAGGAGCAGGCCCGGGTCATCGCCGACACCGTCACCACCGTGCACACCACCGCCGGCGCGGAGGCCGCCGACAAGGCCGTCGGTCTGCTGGTCGACTGGGCCGGACGGTTCGACCCCAACCTGCTGGGCAAACTCAGCACCCGCATTCTCGACCACGTCGCCCCCGAGGTCGCCGACGCCGCCGCCGAAGCCGCGCTGCGAGCGGCCGAGTCACGGGCCGCCCGCGACCGGCACCTCACCCTCTCCCAGCAGACCGACGGCCGACTCCGGCTCACCGGCACCCTCGACGCCGAGACCGCTGGCCTGCTCCGCGCCGCCATCGACCCGCTGACAGCACCGTCCGGGCCCGACGACACCCGCACCCCGGGCCAACGCCGCCACGACGCCCTCGCCGACGTCTGCCGACTCGCGCTGCGCACCGGCGACCTCCCTGAAAACGGCGGCGATCCCACCCAGCTCGTCATCACCACCAGCTACGACGAACTGATCCGACAGTTGGGCATCGGTGCTCTCGACACCGGCCTGCAGCTCACGCCCGAGGCCGTGCGCCGCCTCGCCTGCGACGCCGCCATCCTGCCCGCCGTGCTCGGCGGCGCCGGCCAACCCCTCGACGTCGGCCGACAACGCCGGCTCGTCATCGGCCCGCTACGTCGGGCGCTGCTGCTCCGCGACCGTGGCTGCGCGTTCCCGGGCTGCGATCGTCCACCCCGCTGGTGCGACGCCCACCACATCCGACACTGGGCCGACGGCGGCGACACGAGCCTGACCAACGCTGTCCTGCTCTGCGGCCACCACCACCGGCACCTCCACCACGGCGACTGGTCCGTGCGCATCGGCGGCGACGGCCATCCCGAATTCATCCCACCCACCTGGCTCGACCCCGCACAGCTCCCCCGCCGAAACCACTACCATCGACGAACGTAAGCACGGCAGCCAACAGAACAACGACACGCGCGCAGATGATCAGCGCGTCACCAGCTGAGCCAGCCCGCCACCCGATCACCTGCGCCATTGGTCGCCTGACCTCGTTCGATGGCACCGCGCGGGGAGTCGTCGCGCGGCTTGCCTTGACGCCAACGACAAGGTTTAGCCTGGTCGCGACGGGCTGGTCGAGGAGGTCTGATGCTGATCGGCGAGCTGGCGGAACGGGCCGGCACGAGCACCCGGACGCTGCGCTACTACGAGGCCCACGGGTTGGTACGCCCACAGCGCTCGGCCAACGGCTACCGCGTCTACGACGAGGCGGAGCTGCGGGTCGTCCGGGAGATCCGGGCGCTGCTCGACGTCGGCTTCGGCCTCGACGACGTCCGCCCGTTCGTCGCGTGCCTGCGGGCGGGCAACTCGTCCGGCGACGTCTGCCCGGATTCGGTGCTGGTGCTGCGGCGCAAGCTCGCCGAGGTCGACGACTATCTCGTTCGGCTCACCGCGGTCCGTCAGCAGTTACGCACCCAGCTCACCCACGCCATCGCGCACCGGGAGGAAACATGCCCCAGGAAACGACAGTCGGCTCCCTGACCACCGTCACCGATGCCACGTTCGCCGAGCTGGTGCTGACCAGCGACCGGCCCGTCGTGGTCGACTTCTGGGCCGAGTGGTGCCCACCCTGCAAGATGATCGAGAAAAGCCTCGTCGAGCTGGCCCAGGAGTTCGGCGATCGGATGGTCATCGCCAAGCTCAATTCCGACGAGAACCCGCAGACCACGCGGCGCTACCAGGTCATGTCCCTGCCGACGCTGCTGGTGTTCCGGCGGGGTGAGGTCGTCGGCTCGATCGTCGGGTCCCGGCCGAAGCTCCACCTGCGGCAGAGCCTGACCCTGCACGCCGGCCTCTGACCGTCACCGCTGCTCGAGTCAGGAATCACTCCTACAGACGAGTAGTTCCTCACCCTGACTGGGGCGGTGGGCGCAGCCGCAGGTCGCGAGCCGGGTGGGGTGAGCGCGCTCGGATCACAGCCCGGCGGCACGGTGCGGCGTGGCGACAAGCGAGTCCAGGTGACGGCGCAGCACCTGGCGCAACAGATCCGGCGGAAAACGCCGCGGAAACAACACGGCCTGCAGTCCCAGCCCGTCGAGCAGGGCACGTAGGCGGACGCTCTCCACTTCCACGTCGAGGTCCGCGGGCAGGCCGCCGGTTGCCTGCGCACCTTGCAACGTGCGCTGAACCAACTCGTCCAGGGTGCTCTGCAGCGCCTCGGCGTGGATGAGCAACGACGGACGAGTCCGGGCCGCCGTGGCGAACGTGTGCCGCAGGAGCATCTCGTCGCGTCTGAGGTCGTCGAGCGGCAGAAATTCGGCGAGGAGTTCCTCGGTGCGACGGCGTCGATCCGCGCGGCTGCCGTCGGAGTCGCTGAGCAAGCGCTCGGCGTGCGCCCAGACCCGCTCGCCGACGCGACGGCCGAGCTCCCGCACGGCGAAGATCATCAGTTCTTCGTGGTCGGTGAAGTAGTGCCGAACCGATCCGACGGCCAGCCCCGCCTCGTCGGCCACCTGGCTCAACGTGGCCGCTTGCAGGCCGTCGCGCGCGACGACCGCGTGTACGGCGTCGGCCACCACACGACGGCGTTGCTCGGGATCGACGATCTTCGGCACGAGATCTTTATAGCACGACCATGCCATGATAATTTGGCACGACAATGCTAAATACGGGGAGGTGCGGTAGTGAACGGCTGGATCCTGGCGACGATCATCGTCCTCGCGCTGATCGTCGTCGTCGTGAAGCGGCTGGTTGGCGAGCCGCTGAACAGGCGCGACCTGTGGGCGCCACCAGTCATCCTCACCACCATCGGCCTCTACACCCTGCTCCGGGCCGACGGCCTGCGCACCGCCGATTACGCCTGGCTGGTGGGCGGCTGCGTACTGGGCCTCACCCTCGGGCATCTCCGCGGCTCGTTCGTCGTGGTCTACGAAAAGCGCGGCTTCCTCTGGCAGCGGTACCGCGGCCGCACCTTCGCGGCCATTGTCGGCACCCTTGTCGTGATGCTCGGCTACGGCCTGCTCGCCGACCAACTCGGCATGCGGGCGGCGGCCCGTCCGATCCACCTCACCCTCGGCATCAGCTTCATCGGTGAGGCGTTGGCCGTGACCCGCCGGGGCATCGCCCTACGGGTGCCGTTCGCACCCGAACGTCGATGACCACAGCACGGCGCCGCTGACTGTGGGCCGCTGGCGCGAGATCAACACCAACCTCGGCGCCTTCGCCGGGCCGCGACGCGACCCTCCGACACCACTGTGGTGGTCCTCAAGCCCTGTCCCGGATGGCAGTGCTGCCCACCGAGCTGGAATGCCCCGCGAACTGGCTTGACCTCAACCTCGGATGAGGTTCTAACCTCGTCGCGGAGGTACCGCATGAGCATGGAAGTTACCGCGTGGACGTCTCTGCGCCACGCGATGAACGCGCAGGAAGAACGACCACTGTCCCGTGTCACCCTGAGGCGTATCGCGGAGTTCGCGGGGCCGCACCGGGCCCTGATCGTCAGGTTCCTACTGTTGAGTGTGGTGACGGCGGTCCTCACGGTGGCGGCGCCCGTCCTCGCCGGACGGGTGGTGGAGGCCATCGTGGACGGCGCCGACAGCGGCGTCGTGATCCGGTTGGCGGTGCTGATCGCCGTTATCGCCCTGGCCGAAGCCGGCCTGGGTCTGGTGACGCGGTTCCATTCCGCCAGCATCGGTGAGGGGCTCATCGTCCAACTGCGGACGGCCGTCTTCGACCACGTCCAGCGCATGCCTGTGGCGTTCTTCACCAGGACGCGCACCGGTGCGCTGGTCAGCCGCCTGAACAACGACGTGATCGGCGCGCAGCGGGCCTTCAGCGACACCCTGTCCGGGGTGGTCGGCAACGCTGTCACCCTGGCGCTGACGCTTGCGGTGATGCTCAGCTTCTCGTGGCAGATCACGGTGCTGGCGCTCGTTCTGCTGCCCGTCTTCGTCCTCCCGGCGCGCCGGATGGGTTCGAAGCTCGCCCAGTTGCAGCGTGAGGCCGCCGAGCACAACGCCGCCATGAGCACACGGATGACCGAACGCTTCTCCGCGCCCGGCGCGACCCTGGTGAAACTGTACGGGCGGCCGGCCGAGGAGTCGGCCGAGTTCGCGGCGCGGGCGCGGCGGGTGCGGGACATCGGCATCCGTACCGCCATGCTCCAGTGGGTCTTCATCACCGCGCTGACAGTCGTCGGCTCGCTGGCGCTGGCCCTGGTCTATGGGCTGGGCGGTCTCTACGCCCTCCGGGGAAGCCTCGACGCCGGGACCGTGGTCGCCCTCGCGCTGCTGCTGTCGCGCCTCTACGCGCCGTTGACCTCGCTGGCCAGCGCGCGGGTGGAGGTGATGAGCGCGCTGGTGAGCTTCGAGAGGGTGTTCGAGATCCTCGACCTCACGCCGCTGATCCTCGACAAGCCCGACGCCCGCCCGCTTCCCGACGGGCCGGTCGCGGTGGAGTTCGACGGGGTACGGTTCGGCTACCCGTCGGCGGACAAGGTGTCGCTCGCCTCTTTAGAGGACGTGGTGAAGCTCGACGCCCGCGGTGGCGAGGAAGTGCTGCACGGGGTGTCGTTCCGCGCCGAGGCGGGGCAGATGGTTGCCCTCGTCGGCTCCTCCGGGGCGGGCAAGTCCACGATCGCGCAGCTCCTCCCCCGCCTGTACGACGTCGAGGACGGCGCGGTGAAACTCGCCGACGTCGACGTACGCGACCTGTCGGCCGAGTCGATCCGGACCGCGCTGGGCGTGGTCACCCAGGACGGGCATCTGTTCCACGAGAGCATCCGCGCCAACCTGGCGTTCGCCCAGCCGGACGCGACCGAGGACGAGATGTGGGAGGTGCTCCGGCGGGCCCGCCTCGGCGACCTGATCCGCACACTTCCCGATGGGCTCGACACCGTCGTCGGTGAACGCGGATACCGGCTGTCGGGCGGGGAACGGCAACGGCTCACCATCGCGCGACTGCTGCTGGCCCGTCCGCGTGTGGTCATCCTCGACGAGGCCACCGCGCATCTCGACTCCACCTCCGAAGCCGCGGTTCAGGAGGCTCTCGCCGAAGCCCTGACCGGCCGGACGAGCGTGGTCATCGCGCACCGACTCTCCACCATCCGGGCGGCAGACCAGATCCTCGTCGTCGAGGACGGGCGCATCGTCGAGCGTGGGCGACACGGCGATCTGCTCGCCGCCGGCGGCCGGTATCGGGAGTTGTACCGCACCCAGTTCGACCAGGACGAACCGACGGTCCAGGAGCAACGCGTCGCCGTCTGAGGCCGCGACCAGAGCCGCCGCCCGCCTCGGGGGATCCCCGTGACGGGCGGCGGCAACTGACGGTCAGTCGTCGTCCTTGTCATCGGCGTCGTCGTCGTCGTTGTCATCGGCGTCGTTCTTGTCATCGGCGTCGATCGGCTCCTGCTCGGCCTTGACCACCGAGCCGTTGTCCCGGTCGACGTCCACCTCGTGCTCGGTGTCGCCGGCGACGATCTCGACGCTCCACACCGGCCGGCCGTTCTCCTGCTCGGCCTCGACCTCGACGATCTGGCCGCCACCGGCCCTGGCGAGCGCGATCTCGCCGGCGCGCTTCTCGTCAACCGCGCCGCCCGACGGAGCGGTGCCGGCCGAGGGGGCGGTGCCGCCCGAGGGAGCGGTGCCGCCCGACGGAGTGCTGCTCGACGGAGTGCTGCTCGACGGCGTACCCGATGGGGTGCCGGCCGTCGACGTGCCGGTGGTGCCCGGCGCGGCGGTGGTGGCCCCGTCGTCCGGCGCGTCCGTGCCCGTCGGGGCGACGGTCGCCGCGGCGAGTGCCGTGTCGCCGGTCCGCGTGTCGTTCGCGGCCGCGACGCCCAGCGCGACCCCGGCCACCGCCAGCACCGCCGAGCCGCCGACCGTCGCCAGAAGCAGATTGGTGCGCTTCATCGTGTGTCCACCTCTCCTCGGTTGTCGACTCCGAGGATCGGCTGAACGGGGATAGCGCCGCGCTGTCCGAACGCTAAGGCCGGGTTAAGCCCCCGCCGAGCCCTGGAACTCCGCGTCAGCCGGACGTGCTCAGAGCGCCATCTTCATGAAGACGTCGGCGCGGGCGTACGGCGGCAGCGGGATCTGGTCCGGGCTGACGTGCTGGAAACCGGTGGTCTCGTAGAGGTGCACCGCGTTCGCGAGCCTGCTGTTGCTGCCCAGGAACAGGGTGGTCGCGCCGAGTTGGCGGGCGCGCTCGATCGCGGCCTCGATGAGCTGGCGGCCGAGGCCCCTGCCGCGCGCCGACGGGAGCACCGCCATCTTCGACAGCTCGAAGACCTCGTCCGAGCTGCGGACCAGGGCGACACACCCGATGATCTCCCCGCCGTCGCGGACGATCAGCACGTCGCCACCGGGGTCGACGATGGCGGCAAAGGGGTCGTTGAGCGTCTTGCGGTCCGACTCCTCGATGGTGAAGAAGTGCGAGATCCATTCCTCGTTCAGCGTCCGGAAGGCCTCGGCCTCCGCAGCGGTCGTCATGGACGTGATGGTCAGAGTGCTCGGCTTCATGGCTCGATTCTCCGGCCACCGCTATTCGAACGTCCAATATCTTGTTCGGGGTCATCCGTATCCTTGAAGTATGGAACCCGAGTTGCGCCACCTGCGCTACTTCGTCGCGGTCGCCGAGGAGCTCCATTTCGGCCGGGCCGCGGTGCGCCTGCGGATGGCCCAGCCGCCGCTGTCGCAGCAGATCCGCCAACTCGAGGCGATGATCGGCACGCCGCTGTTCGTGCGTACCTCCCGGTCGGTGGCGCTGACGCCCGCGGGCGCGGCGTATCTGGACCGGTGCCGGCGGGTGCTGGCCACAGTGGCCGACGACGTGCAGGAGGCGGGCCGGATCGGGCGCGGGGAGCAGGGGCGTTTCGACATCGGTTTCGTCAGCTCGGCGATCCCGCTCGGGCTGGCGGGGCCGATCCGTCGATTCCGCGAACGCCATCCGGCCGTCCACCTGCGCCTGCACGAGGCGTACACGGCGCACATCGTCGACCGGTTGTTGAACGGCGAGGTCGATCTCGGCGTGGTTCGGGACGCGGACGACCACGACGACCTGGTCGGCACCACGTTCGCCACCGAGTCCTTCGTCGCCGTCCTGCCGGCCGATCACCCGCACGCGCGAGACCTGGCGATCGACGCCGCCGTGCTGCGCGACGACCCGTTCGTCTTCTTCCCCCGGGTGGCCGGCGAGCGGGCCTACCAGCGCAATCTCCGGCCGTGTCTGGAAGCCGGCTACACACCGAACATCGTCCAGGAGGCCACCAGTTGGGCCACTGTGGCGCACCTGGTCGCGGCCGGCCTCGGGGTGACGATCGCGCCGGCGAGCATCTCCGCCGTGGCACCCGCCTCGGTGGGAGTGCTGCCGTTGACGGGCACCGAGGCCACCACCGAGGTGCAGATCCTGCGCCACCGACAGGACGACCGGATCACCTCGACGGGCTTCGAGGCCACGGATCAGGCTCCCTGAGCTGCCCGGTGCGCCACCAGCCGTACCGCAGGATCACCCGCGCCTGTTGAGTTCGGCCTCGAGCCGCTGGACGAGCGTCTTGCGGTCCTTGCCGGCGTGCTCGTTGCGCAGCGCGGTCCTGAGCTGGCGGGTGTCGAGGCCACGGACCAGCTTGGCCGCCTCGGCGACCGACATCTCCGACATGCGGCCGGCCGTGGTGGCGTCTCGACGCGCCTTCTTGGCCGGCCCGGTGTTGGCGACGTACTGCCTGCCGGATCGGGACGCTTCGCGCTTCTTGGTGTCGGTCGCGCGCTTCTGGCTCTCCGACATCTCGTCCCACGCCTTCTTGGGCAGGTAACGACTCGTCGTGTCGCCCTTGCGGGCGCGGGTGTCGCCCTCCTTCGTCTGCCACTTCTCGTTGCCCCAGTGCTGGAGCGACTTCTGCCGCTCGTCCTTTTCGCCCAGGAATCCCCCGCCGCGCCTCTTGTACTCCTGAGTGACCAGTTGTGATTTGCGCGCCGACCACTGCCCCGGCCGACCGCCCTTGTCGGACGCCTTGATCTCTTCCTTGATCTGTTCTCTGAGCTCGGGTTTCGTATACCGCGCCATGGATGGCAGCTACCCCGCACCGCAGCGGCTATGCCTCCCGCTCCGACCTCGGCGGAGCCTCCCGCCCCGACGTCGGCGGACCGAGGCGGAGCAGCACCTGCGCCCCGCCCCGCGGCCCGGTCCGCAGCTCCAGCCGACCGCCGCCGGCCTGCGCGGCGCGACGGGCGATGTCCAGGCCGAGCCCGGTCGACCCGACCGCGCTGGCACCCCTTCGGACCGCGCCCGCCGGCATGCCCGGCCCCTCGTCGGCGACGGTGAGCAGCACCTTCCCGTCGTCGCGCGCGAGCCGGACGGCGAACGGGGTGCCGTCGGGGGTGTGCGCGAAGACGTTGCCGAGCAGCGCGTCGACGGCGGCCGTCAGGTCGTCGGCGGGCACCCCGACGGAGAGCGGGCCGGGGGCCAGGTCGAGGCGGACCGCCCGACCGGTGTCCTCGGCCAGCACCGACCAGAACGCCACCCGGTCCGCGACGATCGCCGCGGCATCCGACGCGGCCGTGCCCGGCGCGGGCGCGCGACGCCAGCGGGCCTGCTGGATCAGACCGGTGACCGCCCGTTCCAGCCCGTCGGCGGCGGTGGTGATCCGCGCCGCGTCGTCCCGGTCGCGCAGCGACTCCGCCTCCAGGCGCAACGCCGTCAACGGGGTACGCAACCGGTGTGACAGGTCGGCGACCTGCTCGCGCTCCTGCACCAGCAGGACCTGGATCCGACCGGCCAGGTGGTTGAGGGCACCGGCCACCTCGCGCAGCTCCGCCGGGCCCGCGGGCGTGACCCGGGCGTCCAGCTCGGCGTTCGCGAGGCGGTGCGACACGGCGGAGAGGTCGCTGATCGGCCGGACCAGCGTGCGGGCCAGCCGGTCGGCGACCGCCAACCCGATCAGCACCAGCACCACACCCAGCAGCGCCAGCACCAGCCAGGCCCGGGTCACCCCGGCGGTCAGCTCCTGGCGTGGCACCACGATCCGGATCACGCCGGTGCCGTCCGCCCGGCCCTGCACGGCGATGACCACCTCCCGGCCGGCCGCCGACTCCCCGGTGAGGCTCTGCCCCCGCGCGGCAAGGGCCACCGCTGGCGTACGGGGCGCCTGGGCGCCGAGCACCGTGCCGTCGGGCAGGAAGACGCTCACCTGTCGACCGGACTCCGCGGCGAGCTGCTCGACGGTGAGCCGGATGGTCGGCGCGTCGGCGGTCCCGACCACCGGCACGAGGCTCTGCGCGTCCGCGGTGGCGCGCACGGTTGCCCGGTCCTGGGCGACGGTACGGACGAGCAACGCCAGCGGCACCAGGAAGGCGATGAGCGTGAGCACACTGACCGCCGCGACCAGCAGCGCGAGCCGGGCCCTCACGGCGCCTCCAGCCGTACCCCGACACCGCGCACCGTGTGCAGGTAGCGCGGCTGTTGGGCGCTCTCCCCCAGCTTGCGGCGCAGCCAGGACAGGTGCACGTCGACGGTCTTGTCGGCGCCGCCGTACGGGATCTGCCAGACCTCGGTGAGCAGCTCGCGCTTGGTGACCACCTGGCCGGGCCGCCCGGCCAGGTGGTGCAGCAGGTCGAACTCGCGTGGCGTCAGCTCCACAGGCGTGCCGTCCAGGGTGACCTGCCGCGACCGGCTGTCGACCCGCAGCCCGCCGACGACGAGGGCCACCTCCTGCGCATCGGCCCCGGCGGGGCCCCTCCGCAGCACCGCTCGGGCACGGGCGTCGAGCTGCGCGGCCGTGAACGGCTTGACCACGTAGTCGTCGGCACCCGCGTCGAGCACCCGGACGATCTCGGTCTCGTCGTCGCGGGCGGTGGCCACGATGACCGGCACCGAGCTGACCGCGCGCAGCATCCGCAGCAACTCGCGACCGTCCAGGTCGGGCAGGCCCAGGTCGAGCACGACGAGGTCGGGCCGGTCCTCCAGGGCGTCGCGCAACCCCGCCATCGCGGTCGAGGCCGCGGCCACCGCGTGGCCGCGTTCCCGCAGGGCACGGATCAGCGGGGTACGGATGGTCAGGTCGTCCTCGATGAGCAGCAGGCGGGCCACACCCGGCAGGCTAACGGCTCCCGCCGGCAGCGACGCGCACGTTAACCATGCCTTAGCGTCCGGATGTGCCAGCGACAACGACGGATCGGGGATAGTCGTGTCATGGGCCGTCGTTCGATTCTCGTCGCCGTCGGGTGGGTGGCCACGGTCGCCGTGGCGACCCTGATCGGGTTGGGCGCGATCCGTCTGGTGGGCGAGAGCCTCACCGGCACACCGGGCGGGGTGCGCAGCGAGGCCGAGATCGAAAGGGCGCTCGCCGCGCCGGAGCCGACGTCCGCCGCCCCGACAGGCACCGCGCCGGCCGGCACCGCGAGCGCCGCGCCCAGCCCCGATGCCGGCGTCCGCCGCAGTTTCGCCACCGACGGCGGCACGGCCGTGGCCGAGTGCGGTCCCGCCGGCGTACGCCTCGTCTCCTGGGCGCCCGCGCAGGGCTACCGGGTACGCGACGTGGACCGGGGCCCGGACGACGACGTCGAGGTCACGTTCGAGGGCTCGGCCGGCAGGCACGAGCTGAAGGTCCGTTGCATCGGCGCGGAGCCGGTCGCCGTCGCCGACGACTAGCGGCTCAGTGACGGACGTGGCCGACACGAGGTGCCCGTGCCGGCCACATCGGCGGCTGTGGTTCAGCTCGTGTACGCCTCGACCTCCCAGAGTGAGTGGCCGTACGCGGTCCCCCGGGCCGTGCCGTAGATCCGCAGGTAGCGACCGTTGGCGTTGAGGCCGCTGTGTTCGTCCACGCCACCGTCGGCGCCGGTCACCGTCTTCACGGTGGTCCAGGTGGTGCCGTCGGTGGAGGTCTGGATCTGGTACGCGCTGCTGTACGCCGCCTCCCAGGCGAGCTTGACCCGTCCGATCGCGGTCGGGCTGCCGAGGTCGACGCGGATCCACTGCGGATCGGAGAAGGTGCTCGACCAGCGGGTGGCTAGGTTGCCGTCGACGGCCTGGGCGCCGCTCACGTCGGCCCCCTCGGTGCTGGACGTCGACGTCGGCTTGTTCAGCAGCAGGTTGCCGCCGGTCGGGTTGCCGGTGGCGCCGTACACCTCGAACTCGTAGAGCGAGTAGCCCCACGCGGTGCCGCGGGCGGTGCCGAGGAGCCGGACGTAGCGGCCGGAGCCGGTGAGTCCGGTCAGGTCGTCCACGCCTCCGTCGCCGCCGGTGACCGTGCGGATGGTGGTGAAGGTGACCCCGTCCGTCGAGGTCTGGATCTGGTACCCGCTGCCGTACGCGGCTTCCCAGGTGAGCTTGACCCGGCTGAGCGCGTACGTCGCGCCCAGGTCCACGTCGATCCACTGTGGGTCGCCGAAGGCGCTGCCCCAGCGGGTGTCGGCCACGCCGTCGAACGCGTTGGCCGCGGTGTAGGCCCCCTCGAAGCTGGACGCGCGGGCGGGCTTGCCCCGGGCCAGGTTGCCGGTCGGCTCCGGGTCCGGGTCGGGGCCGGGACCGCCGGGGCTGGTGGAGAGTGTGAACTCGTCGATGTCGAACCACGGCCCGGCGCCCTTGAAGACCAGGAACAGGGTGCGGGTGCCGGTCAGGGCGGTGACCCCGCCGGTGACCGTGGCGAAGGTGGCGTACCCGCCGGTCGGGACCACGGTGGCCGAGCCGACAAGCGGCCCGGTGGGCGAGTCGACGCGCAGTTCCAGCGTCCCGCCGCCGCCGGCCGGAGCGCCGACCCGGGCGCTGAACGACTGGACGCCTGTCAGGTTGTACGGGCGGAACGAGATCCAGTCGTTGTTGTCGATGTAGCCGACCGCCGCGCCGCCGTGCCCGGCGGCCCCGGCGACGATCTGGACACCCGAGGAGTCGCCGAAGTGCTCGGCCTGGCGTACCCGTGGTTGCAGCACGGCCTGGGTGTGCGTGGTCAGCGCCGGCTGGCCGCCCCCGCCCAGGTCCGTGTACTCGGCGTCGATGATGCCGAAGATGTTGGCCGCCGTGTCGTGCTCGCCGTCGGCCGAGGTCTGGATGACCCCGGTGCAGCCCTGCGCGCTGCCGAGCTGGTGGCCGTGCGAATCGTGGCCGAGGACGTAGTTCACCTTCACCCGGGCGCAGTTGATGGTGCCGTCCTGGGCGTCGGTGACGGTGACGCTGAACGGCACCGCGTCCCCGAAGGTGAAGGTCTGCCCGTTCAACGGGGTGTTCACGGTGACGACCGGGGCGCTGTTGCCGACGGTGACGACCACGCTCGCGGTGGCGCTCTTGCCTGTGGTGTCCCGGACCGTCAGGGTCGGACTGCGGGTCCCGTTTGTGGTGTACGTAAAGCTCGGGTTCGGCGCGGTCGAGTCGGTGGTGCCGTTGTTGTCGAAGTCCCAGGCGTAGGTGAACGGATCGCCGTCCGGGTCGAGGGTGCCGGCCGAGGAGAAGGCGACGGTCAGCGGCGCCGTGCCGCTGGTCGGAGTGGCGGACACCTTCGCGACTGGTGCTCTGCCCTCGCGGGCGTACTCGATGCGGTAGAGCGCCGAGTTGGCGTCGCCGTTGAACCACCCGGTGCCGTAGTCGAGCACGTAGAGCGCGCCGTCCGGGCCGAACTCCATGTCCATCACCTGCGTACCGGTCCACGGGAACGGGTTGATCTTCAACGGTTGGCCGGACGCGTCGAGCTTGACGTTCTTGATCCAGCGGCGGCCGAACTCACCGGCGAAGAAGGTGCCGTCGTAGTACTGCGGGAACGCCACGGTCGAGGTGTTGTTCGGGTCGTACCGGTAGACCGGCCCGGCCATCGGTGACAACCCACCGCCGGTGAACTCCGGTGGCGAGCCGGAACCGCCGTACGGCAGCCAGGCCGGCACCGCCGGCGGCAGCTGGGTGATGCCTGTGTTGTTGGGCGAGTTGTTGACCGGCCCGCCCGCGCAGTCGAACTTCGCCCCGGACGGCCCGGACGGGAACGTGTAGTCGTTGTAGGCGTCGTTGCGGGCGGTGCAGTACGGCCAGCCGTAGAAACCCGGGCGGTCGACGCGGGCGAACTCCACGTTGCCCGCCGGCCCCCGGTTCGGGTCGGCGGTGCCCGCGTCGGGGCCGTAGTCACCGAGGTAGACGACGCCGGTGGCCTTGTCCACGCTCATCCGGAACGGGTTGCGGAATCCCATCGCGTAGATCTCGGGACGCGTCCGCGCGGTGCCGGGCGCGAACATGTTGCCGGCCGGGATGGTGTAACCGCCCGCCGCGCTCGGCTTGATCCGCAGCACCTTGCCGCGCAGGTCGTTGCTGTTCGCCGCGGTGCGCTGGGCGTCGAAGGCCGGGTTGCGGCCGGCCCGCTCGTCGATCGGCGTGAACCCGGCCGAGTCGAACGGATTGGTGTCGTCGCCGGTGGACAGGTACAGGTTGCCTGCGGCGTCGAAGTCCATGTCGCCGCCGACGTGGCAGCACATGCCCCGGCTGGTGGGCACGTTGAGGATCAACGTCTCGCTGGCCAGGTTGATGGTGTTGTCCGCGTTCACCGTGAAGCGGGACAGCCGGTTGACGCCGTCCCAGACGGCGAAGTCGGCTGGGGTGCCCTCCGCAGGCGCACCGCCGCCGGGTGTGCTCAGCGGCGGCGCGTAGTACGCGTACACCCAGCGGTTGGTGGCGAAGTTGGGGTCGGCCTTGATGCCCTGCAACCCCTCCTCGTCGCCGCTGTAGACGGCCAGGGTGGCGGCGACCTTGGTGTTGCCGGCCGCGTCGGTGTGCCGGATCACGCCGTTGCGCGATGTGTGCAGCACGCCCCGGTCGGGCAGGACGGTGAGGCTCATCGGCTCGCCCGTCTCGGCCGCGCCCTTGGCCAGCTCCACCTGCTGGAAGTTGGAGGTGACCGTCGGGCCGCAGTCGGCGTCGACCGCCCCGGCGGCGGTCTGGATGCCGCCGAGCAGGTGCTGACGGAAGGCCGTGTCGGTGTACGAGGCGTCGGTGTGGCCGAGGCCGGTGTACCAGGCCCGCCCTCCGGAGTAGTTCTGGCACCAGGAGATCGGATGGTCGTACCCCATGCTGCCGCCGGTGTAGGTGCTCTCGCCGAGGGTGGCCAGCACGTGCACGGCGCCCCGGGGGTTGGTGCGGTAGTTGTACAGCTCGTCGAACCGGCTCCACCGCTGCGGCAGCCCCCGCGTGGACGGGTGCGCCTGGTCGGCGACGGTGACGGTGGCGGTCTGCTCGGCCGGGTGCGAGGCGAAGTACGCGCCGACGAGCCCGCCGTACCACTGCCAGTCGTACTCGGTGTCGGACGCCGCGTGCACGCCCACGTAACCGCCGCCGCCGGTGATGTAGCGCTCGAACGCGGCCTGCTGCGTGGCGTTGAGCACGTCGCCAGTGGTGGACAGCCAGATCACCGCCGCGAACCGGTCCAGGTTGGCGTCGGTGAACTGGGCCGCGTCCTCGGTGGCCTCGACGGTGAACCCGTTGGCGGCGCCGAGCTGCTGGATCGCCGTGATGCCGGGGGTGATGGATCCGTGCCGGAAACCGGCGGTCTTGCTGAACACCAGCACGGTGAAGGGCGCTGCGCTGGCGGCGGGTGGCGTGGCGACGACGCCGCCCAGCACGAGGATCGCGCTCAGCGCGGCGCCGAACCACGCTCTCAGGGATCTGCGCACGGGTAGGTCCTTTCGCGGGTGCGGGACGACGTGCGCCGATCACGTCGGGTGGTGGTGTGCCTGCATCGTTGCGGCTCGATCCCCGGCCCGTCAAGACGTCTCGCACCATCCGAGAGAGCGTTATCTCAGCAGCTCAGGCCGACTCCGGTCGGCAAGATCAAATTACGGTTTCCACGCTTGCTCGCGGGGCGGGCCGCCGCAGCGCAGGCACCGCCGGCGCGAGCGCCACCAGCATGCACAAACCGCCGAGCGGCAGCAGGTCGAGCGTGACGGCAGGCAGGACGATGCCGACCAGCAGCAGGGCGACGCTCCACCACGGCAGCCGCCGCCGGGCGGCGAGCATGCCCGCCAGGACGAGCAGACCGACAAAGAACAGCTGCGGTACGACGTCGTAGACGACCACGTCGACGCCGGGAACGTCCTTGAAGTCCGCGCCGAGCGCCGACATCTCGGCCCGGTCGGCGGCCAGCAGCCCTTCGACGATGTCCGCCCCGAACTGCGCCATCGTGGCGGCGAGCCCGACAAGCGTGACGGCCACCAGGCCGGTACGCCACGGGCTGGGGCGCAGCAGGCCGGCCAGCGCCAGCACCGCCGGCACGAAGCACACCATCCCTGCCAGGGCGACCAGGTGCGCGGCCTGCCAGTCGAACCCCGGGCCGTACGTCCCGTCGGACTTCCCCCACAGGCGTACGAGCCCGTAACCCACGATGCAGGCCGGCCCGGCGATGACGAAGAATGCGGCGCGTCTCATGCCCAACATCATCTGGTGGCCCGCACGCGCCCGACTCCGGGCGAAGCCCCGGTGACAGCCCCGGTCTTCGTCTCAGGTTTTCCACCGAGCAACCCTGAACCCGGCCGACGAGACGCGTTACGGCCAGGCCGTGGTGGTCATGTCGCGCCGATCAGGAGGTGCCGGCTGGGTGAGTAGTCGATCTTCCAGTCGGTGTAGACGCCAAGGGTGCCATCCTGCGTGCAGCGGAGCGCGACGCTGACCCACCGGACCTCTCCGTCGGCGCGCAGGGCGAACCCGACGGCGACCTGGAAGGCTTCGCCGCCGCACGGGCAGGCGCAGTCCTCGGGGTCGGCGTCCTGCCAGTGGTCGGAGCTGTCCGCGATCAGGACGTCGTCGTCGCAGGTCAAGCAGCGCGCCTGTGCACAACCGTTCTCGTCGTCGACGAGGACCGCGAAGGTCCCGCCCCCGCACTGTTCGCAGGTCATTTCCTTGAGCTGAGCCACCGGGTAGCCGCCAGGCTGGTATTCGCGGAGGTAGTCGGCGAGGTCGGTGAAGTCGTCGCCCCGCCAGAACGTGCCGGTGGTGTCGATGGCCATCGGTGCAGCCTAGGTTGAACGTCACGTGCGCGCTCAACGAGCAGGCGAGCGTCTACGTCGCCCCGGGCGGCGAAGCGCTGGTTCATCGTGTGCCCTGGCCGCCCCCGGACGGACCGGCCCCAACAGCAGGGGAACCTCGCAGGTGGCTCGCCAGCGTGTCTGCCCCACCGACGAGGCTGAGCACCACGGCGGCGATGACCAGGACCGCCAGTCCCGGCAGCAGGGCGCCGACCGGGACCGCCGCCGCCAGCACCAGCACCCCGGCCAGCCGGCGGAAGGGGCGCCGCCCGAAGACCTCGTGCTCCGCCCAGCTCTGCGCGAGGAGGAACAGCGCCGGACCGCCCAGCACGATGACGGCCGTCGGCAACGTGCCCTCGCCGGTGGGGTGGGCGATGACCAGTTCGAATCCGACCGCGGTGATCAGCACGCTGGCGACCGTCACGAGGTGGACGTAGGTCGCCCTCTCACCGAGTCGCGCCGGAGTCTGCGAATCGCGGATCGCCGTGGGGAGCCGGTGTCCGGAGCGGTGGAAGTAGATCCGCCAGAACAGCACGGTGACAGCGAACGCGACGACGAAGCCGGCGACCTCCGCGGGGGTCATCGGGGCCGCGCTGGAGGCCAGGCCGATCACCAGGATCGCCTCGCCGAGCGCGATCAGGAAAACCTGCTGGTAGCGCTCCACCAGGTGGACCCCGTTGATCACCCACTGGTTCACTCGGGAGGCGCCGAGCCGGGGTATCGGCCAGCCGGTGGCGAACCCGACGTACTCGATGACCAGGGCACCGGCCCAGACCGCGGGCCGGGCGTGCTCGCTCACGGCGACCCCGACGAGCCAGGGCACCGCGGCGACTGCCGTCCAGATCGTGATGCGGGTGGTCACCAGCCGCCGCGGGTGGCCGCGCAGCGCCAACGTGAGCGCGAGCGGCCGACCGAGCTGGATGACGACGTAGGTGCCGGCGAACAGCACGGCTCGACTGCCGAACGCGTGGGGCATCGCGATGGCCAGCACCAGCGCGCCGAACATGACCACGATCACCAGCGCCTGGACGAACGCCAGCGCCGGGTCGTAGAGGCTGGTGACCCAGGCCGCCAACATCCAGATCAACCAGAGCAGCAGGAAGAAGAACAGCGCCTCGGCGGCCCCCGCCAGCACGTCGCGATCGGGCTCGCGGGCGTTCAGCTCGGTGATCAGCCGTTGCGCCACACGGGTGAGGGCGAAGACGAAGGCCAGGTCGAAGAAGAGTTCGAGGAACGCCGCCCGGGGTGCGGCCACCGGATCCCGCAGAAGCCGTGCCGTCCACGAGTCCGACATCCGGTACACCCCTCGGCATCAACGATCTTTCGGGCGGGGGGTTGCGCGTGATCCGCCCGGTACGGGGTTCCTATAGTCGGACGGTGGGCACGGAGCAGGTACGGCAGGCGTACGCCTCGGTCGCGGATCTCTACATCGAACTGTTCGGCACGCGGGAGAAGGTGGACGCCGACGACCTCGCCCTCATCGCCCGGCGCCTGGGGGGCCGACCCGGTCCGGTGCTCGACCTGGGCTGCGGCCCGGGTCACCTCACCGACTACCTTCGTTCGCTGGGCGTCGACGCCACGGGCATCGACGTGGTCCCCGAGTTCATCGCCCACGCGCGGACGACCCACCCCGGCGGCAACTACCGCCTCGGGTCGCTGGACGACCTCGACGTTGCCGACCACTCCGTCGCCGGGATCCTGGCCTGGTACTCGCTGATCCACCTACCACCGCAGCGCCTCGACGGCGTGCTCACCACGTTCCGACGTGCCCTGGCCCCATCCGGGAGGTTGGTGCTGGGCCTCTTCGCCGGCGACGAGGTGGACGCCTTTCCCCACAAGGTCACCACCGCCTACCGGTGGCCCGTCGACGAGATCTCCGAGCGACTGACGCGCGCCGGCTTCACCGAGGTCGAGCGCCTGGAGCGCCCCGACGGTGGCGCCCATCGGCCGCATTTCGCCATCGCGGCGGTCACCATCGACGGGTGAGCGCGCGGCGCCGTTCCGGGCCCGGCCCTGCGCTGGGTGGTGGACGCGACGAGGCGACCGGATCGCCGGTCGGCTAGCGGCCTACCTGGATGGCGGGTTGGCGACGTACACACCCTTGCCCTGCCGGCCGTCGATCAAGCCCTCCGCCTTGAGCAGGGGCATCGAGGCACGGATCACCGTGTCGCTGACCTCGTAGTGTTCGCACAGGACAGCGAAGGACGGCAGCTTGTCGCCCGGCTTCAACTGGCCGAAGCTGATCTGCTTGCTCACCCTGGCCGTGGCTCAGGCCCTGCTCGGCGTGCGGTCCGAAGCCCGTTGGCTGCGGTTCGTCCCAGGGCATCTGCCCGGGGCGTTCCCGTACCTGCCCGGTCAGTCCGGCCACAACAAGCGGTTGCGTGCCGCTGCTCAAGTGAGCGATCCGTGTGGTCGCGGCGGACATCGACCCGTAGACCGCCGCCACCTGGGTCATCGGCTCGATGCCGGTCGAGTGCGGCCGGTCCCGACCGACCGTGAAACGTTCGGACCTGGCCGGGTGGGCCGGCTACGGCTACTGCGCCTCGCGCTCGCGGTTCTTCTGGGGACTGCGGCTGCATCTGATCTGCACCCCTGCTGGCTTGCCGATCACCTGGGCCCTCGCGACACCGAAGGTCAACGAACGTCAGGTCTTGATGGCTGTCCTCGAACACGATCCTGACGTCATCACCGAGCGTCCAGCCTGCTGATGGTCGCGGACAAGGGATACGTGTCCGCGGAACTCGACCAGTGGCTGGCAGAGCGTGGGGCGCGGTTGCCACACTGTCGTACCGCAACCGTGCCCCACGCCCGGGCGAGCACTTGCTGAAACCGATCCGGCAGAGTCGGTCAACGACACGCTGAAGGGCCAACTGGACCTCGAACTACACGCCAGACGCAGCATTGAAGGCGTCGCGGCGCAAGTAGCACAACGACTCCTCGCGATGACCGCCGCACCTCCAACACCGAATCGCACCCGAAAGATTCCGAAGGCGGCTGCCATATGAGGACCGCTTAAGTTGAGTTACGCGATCGCCAGCCGTGTCGGATCCGTGGTCCCGGGGTTGGCGGCGATTACAACGTCAGGTGACCAGGCCACGTCATTCATGATCCCGTTGTTGCGGAAAGCGGATAAACTTCCGTCGCTGTTGATTCGGACGAGTTCTGCCATACCGTCGTTGTTCAGGTCGGCGAATCGCGTGCGGAGCGGGTCCGTCGTGCCGGGACTGGCTGCGATTACTGACGGAGATGACCACGCGTTGCCATCCAGGATCCCGTTGTTTCGGAATGCGGAGAGCGTCCCGTCCGTGTTGATCCGCACGAATTCCGCCATA
>NZ_JBFAQS010000007.1:0-311469 GCF_040678875.1 Micromonospora sp. NPDC049274 | reverse complement strand
TTACTGACGGAGATGACCACGCGTTGCCATCCAGGATCCCGTTGTTTCGGAATGCGGAGAGCGTCCCGTCCGTGTTGATCCGCACGAATTCCGCCATACCGTCGTTGTTCAGATCGGCGAATCGCATGCGGAGCGGGTCCGTCGTGCCGGGACTGGCTGCGATTACTGACGGAGATGACCACGCGTTGCCATCCAGGATCCCGTTGTTTCGGAATGCCGAAACCGTCCCGTCGGTATTGAACCGAAGGAGGTCTGCATCTCCGTCACCGTCGAGGTCCGTGCTCTGGGAATCTGCCACAGCTTTCCCGGACCCCGCCTGCCACTGCTCCACCGTCTCACCACGAAGGACGCTGAGCAGTGCTCGCTTGTTGTCGAGACTCTCGACCTTATCTCGGTCCTCGCTCAGGTGGATGTGCCAGAGGTGCGAGCTGTCGGAGGTTACGGTGCCGTCGTAGCGGAAGTCGTAGCCTTCGACAGAGGTGTCATTGTCGGCTTGACCGTAGAACTCACGCCATCCGTTGAGGCGCGGATCATTCGAGTCCCGGCCGGACGCCAGGAGCCGGTTTGAGTAACGAGAAATGTTGGTGTAGTTAGATGCCGCAGCCGTTACGTCAGAAGGGAGTTGCTGATCCGCTCGGGGGTCGATCGGGTGGGTTGCCAAAGAGAGACTTTGAGCTTCAGGGAAGGTCCAGTCGTAAGCGGCGGCCTTGTCCGAAGGGCCACCCTTGTCCTCATCGTCGCGAACAGAATAGTCATTCGACCCGTTGGCGGCGCGTGTGTTGTGGTAGCCCGACTTGTTGGCGTAAATGCCGCCGTTTTCCGTGCCTTCTTGAAGTTTCAGGAGTTCTTCCATCAACCACCAGGAGGCAGAGGCAATTCTCGCTGGATTCGGATTGTCTGCCGCGCTGGCTGGTGCCGGAGTCGCGAAAGCGCCGACCACCAGTATTGCTGAAGCGGTGATCGAGGCTGCGACAAGCCTAGATTGGATTCCTGCCATTTCAGTTCTAATCGCCGATCGGAGTTTCACTCATTCGCTTTCATTTTAGTTGCTCGTGGATGCAGTGCGCCGGCCGACGCCCTGCCATCAGCTCGTTGTAATCAGTTGGCGATGGCGAGCCTTGCCTCGGCTGATTCTCGCGCACTGGAGTGAATGGCGCTGACCTTATTCACTACCGAGGTTTTGATGGCTGATAAACTCTGCCGATAAACCGCCTCTGCCGGGTTTTAGAGCAGGGGTGATTCGGGCCCCCGCCGCGCGGTGAAGGTGCCCACCGACCCATGATTATTGGTAGGAAACTTTTACCAGAGTTTGTGAAATTTGTCTACCCTGGAGACTGATTTGAATAAGGCTCTAGCCTCGGCCCTTCGTCAGGGTGTTCAAGGATTGGGCTAAAAACGCAGAAGTGGCTAGTGATCAGGGTAAATAGGACTTGTCGAGAGTCCTGTAATACTCCGACGTCACTTCGCCTATCTGCGCTGGTAGTGGGATCGGCGGGCTCGGCTAGCTGCCGAAATTCAGATGACCGGGATCCCGGCTGAGTACACAATCGGACGCGCCTACGAACAGTCGGTACCACCATGGCGGGCCAGAGCGGCCGCCAGACAGCGCGGTGAGGTGAGCGGCGGACACCAACGCGGACCGCCCCCACGGGTCGCGCGCAGTGGACACCCCGAGGATCCCTCAGCCGACGCTAAGACCGCTGTCACTGCCCGTTCCTAGCGTGTGCGGGCATGGCGACACCACACGTATCCGTGCCGACGACCGCCACCCGAGCGGCTCGCGCCGAAGCCTGGTTGAGCTGCGTCGCGCCCCGCTCGGCCGCCCGGCTGCGGCTGGTGTGCCTGCCGTACGCCGGCGCCGGCGCTGCCGCGTACCGGCCGTGGGCCAGCCTGCTGGGCGACGACGTGGAGGTGTGGACCGCCCAGTTGCCCGGCCGTGAACGTCGGTTGGCCGACCCGCCGCTGAGCACGATGGACGAGCTGGCGCCCCCGCTTGTCGACGCGATCGTCGCGCGGGTGCCGGCGCCGTTCGCGATCTTCGGCCACAGCATGGGCGGTCTGATCGGGTACGAGGTGGCAGCGCGCCTGGTCGCGCGGGGCGGCCCCGTACCGCGGCGTTTGGTGGTGTCGGCGGCCCGTCCGCCGCGAGACGCCGCGCCGTTCGGCGCGGCCCACCGCCTCGACGACGCGGCGCTGACCCGGTGGCTGCACGACCTGGGCGGGATCCCCGACGAGGTGCTCGCCGACCCGGGCCTGTTGGAGCTGATCCTGCCCACCGTGCGGGCCGACCTGACGGTGGTGGCGTCGTACCGGCCGGCGACCGTGCCGCCGCTGCCGCTGCCGGTGGACGCGGTGGCGGCGGCCGACGATCCGCTGGTCAGCCCGGACGAGGTCGCCGGCTGGGCGGCCTGCACCGACGCCGGTTTCTCGCTGACAGTCGTGCCCGGCGGTCACCTCTACCTGCACGACTCCCCTCCCCCGCTGTCCCGCCTGCTCGACGGCGGGGCGGCCACCGACCGCGCGTACGTCGAAGGGGCCACCCGATGACCCAGGACCTGCACCCGGACCTCGCCGACCTCACCCCCGAGCAGCGGGAGTTGCTGGCCCTGCGTCTGCGCCAGGGCCGCGCCGGCCAGGCCCGTGCCGACCGACCCGACACTGCCGCGCCGACGCCGACAGCCGCGAGCTATCCGCTCTCCTTCACCCAGGAGCAGCTCTGGTTCCTGGATCGGCTGGAGCCGGGCACGCCTGTCTACAACGTGCCCTTCGCCGAGCGGATCAGCGGGCCCCTGGACGTCGCGGCGTTGCACCGGGCGGTCAACGCGGTGGTGGCCCGGCACGACGCGCTGCGCGTCGTGTTCGCGTCCGTCGACGGCGTCGTCACCCAGCGGGTGTCGGACGCCCTGGAGGTGCCGCTGCCGGTGCTCGACCTGACGGCGGTGCCGCAGTCGGAACGGCAGGCCGCCGTCGACCGGGAGGTCGCCGCGCACGCGGCCGTCACCTTCGACCTCACCAGCGGGCCGCTGCTCGCCGTACGGCTGCTCGCCCTCGCCGCCGACGAGCACCTGCTGTTGGTGACGGCGCACCACATCGTCTTCGACGCCTGGTCGGCAGGCGTGTTCGTGGAGGAGCTGGTGAGCTGGTACGGCGAGTTCGCCGCCGACGTGCCGGCCGGGCTGCCCGCGCTGCCCACCCGGTTCGTCGCGCACGTCGCCGCCCGCCGCCGGCCGGAGGCCGAACGGGAGCTGGCCGGTCACCTGGCGCACTGGCGGGAGCGGCTCGCCTCGGCGCCGGCCCGCTCGACGCTGCCACCGGACCGCCCCCGGCCGCCGGTGCAGACCCACCGTGGCCGCAGCCTGCCGTTCACCGTCGACGCCGACGTGACCGGCGCTCTCGCCGGGCTGGCCCGGGGCGCCGGGGCGACAGTCAACGCGGTGGTCCTCGCCGGGCTGACAGCCCTGCTGCGGCAGGCCACCGGCCAGGACGACCTGCTGCTCGGCATGCCCGCCGCCGGGCGGGCGAGCACCGACCTGGAGCCGCTCATCGGCTGCTTCGCCACCATGCTGGTGCTGCGGGTGGACACCGGTGGCGACCCGAGCGTGCGCGACCTCGTCCGGCGGGTGCACCGCACGGTCAGCGAGGCGTACGCGCACCAGGAGGCCCCGTACGCGCGGGTGGTGGAGGAGGTCCGCCCGGTCCGCGACCCCAGCGTGAATCCGCTGTTCCAGGTGCTGGCCACGATGACCGACGGCGGGGTGCCGCAGCGGCAGGCCGCCGGAGTCACCTTCCGCCCGGTGCCCGCGGAGAGCGGCCTCACCGACTTCGACCTGTTCGTCAGCCTGACCGTCCAGGGTGACCGGATCGAGGGTGCAGTCGACTTCAACGCCGACCTGTACCTCGACGAGACGATC
This sequence comes from Micromonospora sp. NPDC049274, assembly GCF_040678875.1. Lineage (NCBI taxonomy): Bacteria > Bacillati > Actinomycetota > Actinomycetes > Micromonosporales > Micromonosporaceae > Micromonospora > Micromonospora sp. NPDC049274. The sequence continues at coordinate 307,558 of NZ_JBFAQS010000007.1, read as the reverse complement.
GCCGCGACTGTGGGCCGCCTGCCGGAGCTGCTGCGCGCCATGGCGGACGCCCCGCACCGGCCGCTGTCGGAGGTGACCGGGCTGCGCCGGCACCGCATCGCCCTGGCGGCCACGTTCACAGTGGACCCACTGCGCGACCCGGTGGAGTTCTGGCTGCGCTTTCTGCGCGTACCCGCGTCGGTAGAGCTGGCCGGGTACGGCCAGTTGGTGGCCCACCTGCTGGCGGGGCCGGCGGCCGACGCCACGGTCTGCCTGCTGCGGTGGGAGGACTGGCTGCGCCGGCAGGACGACACCGCCGGCGAGGCGGCCCTGGACGCGGCGATGGACGACCTGGACGCGGCGGTGGCCGCGTACCGGCGGCGCACCGATGCCCCGTTGCTGCTGGTGGTCTGCCCGGCGTCGCCGCGCGCCGCGGAACGGCACGGCGAGCGGTCCGGCCGGCTCGACGACCGGCTGGCCGCGTTGGCCGCCCGCACCCCGGGGGTCCACGCGGTCTGGGCGGCCGACCATGCCGACGCCTACCCGGTGGCGCATGTGAGCGACGAGCGCGCGGACGAGTTGGGCCACGTGCCGTACACGGGTGAGTACTTCGCGGCGCTGGGCACGATCGTGCTGCGGGAGCTGCGGCGGCTCGTCGGCCAGCCGCGCCGGCTCGTGCTCGTCGACGGCGAGCGGCTGCCTGTCGACCGGCTCGCCGACGCGTTGCCCGGTCACGACGTGCGGGCGTTCTCGGCCGGCGAGCTGGCCGCCGCAGACCCGGCCACGACCGTGGTGCTCGACACCGACGCGGAGGCCGTCGCGGCGCTGCGCGACGCGTACCCCGGCGTGCTGGCGCTGGCCGTGCCGGCCGGATGGGACGAGCTGCGTCGGCTGCTCGCCCACGTCTGGCCGCTGGACCCGCCCGCGCCGGTGCCGGCCAGCGGGGCGAGCGGGCTGCTGACGACGATCGGCGCCGAGCGGGCCGCGTACGTGGTCGAGGAGTTGAGCACCGCTGCGGCGATCGCCGAGCGCAGCCGCCCGGCCCCCGCGCGCGTCGACACGGACGACGAGGAGGTCGTCGCGCCGCGCACCCCTACCGAGGAGCGGCTGGCCGGTCTGTGGGCCGCCGCACTCGGTGTCGAGCAGGTGGGCGTGACGAGCGACTTCTTCCACCTCGGCGGCCACTCGCTGCTCGCCACCGGCCTGCTGTCGCAGGTGCAGGCCGAGTTCGGCCGGGAGGTGTCGCTCTACACCCTGTTCACCAACCCGACGGTGGCCGGGCTCGCCGCCGTGCTGGACGCCGACCCGGACGCCACCGCCCTTGCCCCGCTCACGCCCGCCCCGCCGGGAACACCGGCGGTGGCGTCCTCGGCGCAGGTGCGGCTCTGGGCCCTGGACCAGCTCGGCGACGACGTGGTCCGGCACAACACCACGGCCGCCGCGGAGCTGCGCGGCGACCTCGACACGACCTCGCTGCGGCGGGCGTTCGACGACGTGCTGGCCCGGCACGACGTGCTGCGGACCACTTTCGCCGACCGGGGCGGCGAGCCGGAACCCGTCGTCCGTCCGCACGTCGACCCGTGGCTGGAGACGCTGGACCTGACCGGTCTGCCGGCGGCGAAGCAGGCCCGGGCGGTGCGCCGGGCGGCCGCCGAGCTGGCCGCGCACCGGTACGACCTGGCGGTCGGTCCGCTGGTGCGGGCCCGCCTGCTGCGGCTGCCGGACCAGCGCTGGCACCTGCTGCTCGGCATGCACCACATCGTCTGCGACAACACCTCGTGGAGCATCCTGCTCGACGAGGTCGCCGCCCGGTACGCCCACCACGCCACGGGCGTCGACAGGCCGCTGCCGCCGCTGCCTGTGCAGTTCGCCGACTACGCCCGACACCAGCGCGACTGGTTGGCGTCGGCGGCCGTCGAACCGCATCTGACGTACTGGCGGGGGCGGCTCGCCGACGCGCCGCCGCTGCTGGACCTGCCCACCGACCACCCCCGCCCGGCGGAGCGCTCGGACGTCGCCGGCTACCAGGCGCAGCGGCTGGGCAGCGGGCTCGGCGCGGCGGTGCGGGAGCTGGCCCGGGCGGAGGGGGTCACCCCGTTCGCCGTGCTGCTGGCCGGTTTCGCCGCCCTGCTGCACACCGAGAGCGGGCAACCGGACGTGGTGCTCGGCGCACCCACCGCGGGCCGGGAACGCGCCGAACTCGCCCCGCTGATCGGCTGCTTCGCCGATCTGCTGCCGCTGCGGATGGACGTGGGCGGCCGGCCCACCTTCCGGCAGTTGGTGACGCGGGCATACCGCACGGCGCGGGAGGCGTACCGGCACCAGGGGCTGCCGTTCGCGACGATCGTGGAGGCGCTGCGGCTGCCCCGGCAGGCCGCGTACCACCCGCTGTTCCAGTGCGTGCTCAACGTCCTCGACGGTCCCGACGAGTTGCCGGACTTCGCGGGGCTGACCGCCACGCCTGTCGACGTGCCGAGCGTCGGCGTCGACTTCGACCTCTTCCTCAGCGTCACCTGGCAGGGCGACGACCTGCATGCCGACCTGGCGTACCGGGCCGACCTGTTCCTGCCCGAGCGGATGGTCCGCCTACTGACCGGGCTCGCGAAGGTGCTCGACGAGGGGGTGCGCCGACCGGACGCCCCGCTCGGCGGGGGACGGCCTGCGCCAGCGCCCCGCCGCCTCGCGCCACCGGCGCCCCGGCTGGTCGTCGGCGGGACCGTCGAGGTGCCGGGGCTGGCGGCGACCGTCCGCTTCTGGACCGGGCTGCTCGGCCTTCCGCACGCCCTCGAACAGCTCGCGCCCGGGGCGCTGCTGCGGCTGCTGCGCGACCCGGCCGCCGGCCTGGCGACCGGCCGACGGGACCACAACGTGCTGATGCTGCGCTGGGAGGACCGCCGCACACCCGGCCCGCTCGGCGCGGGCGTCGTCGGGCTGCGCGACTTCTCCACCGAGCTGCTGGCGGCACTCGACGTCCACCGGGGACACAGCGCGGCGGCGCTGACGATAGTGGTGTGCCCGCCGTCGCCGCCGTACCGGACGTCACCGTGGAGCGCCGTCTTCGCCGAGCTGACCGCGCGGCTGGCCGAGGCCCGGCCGGACGTCGACGTCGTCGCGGTCGAGGCGTGGGCGCGGCGCTACCGGGTGCCGGAGCTGTTCACCGGCGACGCCTGGTCACCGGAGCTGGCGGCCGTCACCGCGACGCTGCTGGTGCGGCGGGCGGTGCGGCACCCGGCCCTGGGCCGGCTGGTCGTACCGGCCGGGCCCACGCACCGGCAGGCCGAGCTGGCAGGGCTGCTCGCGGCCCAGGCCCGGTCCGGGCGCGAGGTGCTGCTCACCACGGCGCCGCAGGGCGCGCAGCTGTCCGCGCTCGTCACCGCCGGGATCATCGGGTACGCCCCGACCCCTCCCACGGACGCGGCCACGCTGGTCCTGCACCCGGTCGCCGAACCCGCGCCACCGGACGCCCTGGCGCTGCCCTTCGACCCGGCGCACGGGCCGGTGGACGTGCTACGGGGCCTGTGGTCTCTCGATGCGGCCGTCACCGGGGCCGTCGACGCGCCTGTCGACCGGATTCCCGCCGGGCTGCTCGCCGAGGTGGCCACCGAACTGGGCGACGCGGTGGCGCTGCGCGGCGCGGTCACCGACGGGTACCGACGCTCGGCCGACCGGGCCGCCGCCGCGCCGCGTACCGACCGGGAACGTCAACTCGTGGCGATCTGGTCGGAGCTGCTGCGCACCAGCCAGCTCGGCATCAACGACGACTTCTTCGCCGTCGGCGGTGACTCGCTGCTCGCGATGCAGCTCGTCGCCCGCTGCGCGGCAGCCGGCATCCAGGTCACCCCGCGCCAGCTCGTCCGCCACCCCACGGTCGCCGAGCTGGCCGCCAGCCTCGGCGAGTCGACCCCGAGCGGAACCGTGACGCTGGACGCCGAGCAGGGCGCGGTGCACGGCGACGCGCCGTTGACCGGCGCGCAGCGCTGGTTCACCGACCTGGTGGCCCCCACCATGGGCCGGCCCGCCCTGTTCAACCACCCCTACTACCTCCAGTTGGCCCGTCCGCTGCCGGCCGAGCTGGTCCGCGAGGCGGTCCGCCGGCTGGTGGCCCAGCACGACGCGCTGCGGCTACGCCTGAGCCGTCAGCCGGACGGGAGCTGGCGTCAGCACCACGCCGACCCCGCCGACGCGGTCCCGTTCGTCAGCCACGACCTGACCGGGCTCGGTGTCGACGAGCGGGAGGCCGCCGTCGAGGCCCGCTGCGCCGAGGCGCAGACCGCCCTGCACCTCACCGTCGGCCCGCTGGCCCGGGTGGCGCACTTCCGGCTCGGCCCGGAGCTGCCCGACCGGCTGCTGCTCGTCAACCACCACCTCGTCGTCGACGCGGTTTCCCGGGGTGTGCTCCTCGCCGACCTGGAAACGCTCTGCGACCAGCTCGAACGCGGGGTCGAGCCGGCGTTGCAGGCGAAGACCACGTCGTACCGCGCCTGGGCGCGGCGGCTCGCCGAGTACGCGGGCTCCGCGGCGCTGCGCGAGCAGGTGCCGTTCTGGCTGGCGCAGGCCGACGACGGCGTGCTGCCCCGGCTGGCCGACGAGCCGACCGCCACGCCGTTTCGCCTCGGTGACCTGGGCCTGGCGACCGTGACGCTGGACGAGGCGGCGACCCGGGGACTGCACGCCGCCGCCCGGCGACTGCGGGCCAGTGTGCGGGACCTCCTCGTGTGGGCGGTGGTGGCCACCGTGGCGGGGCGAACGGGTGGCGCGGTCACCGTCGCCACGACCGGCCACGGCCGCGAACCGCTCTTCGACGACGTGGACGTCAGCCGCACCACGGGCTGGTTCCAGGTGCTCTACCCCCTGCGGCTGGAGCTGCCCGCCACCGCCGACGCGGCCCGCTCGGTCCGCTCGGTGATCCGCCAGCTCGGCCGCGTCCCGGACAACGGCATCGGCTACGGCCTGCTGCGGTACCTGTGCCCCGACGAGGACGTCCGAGCCCGGCTGGCCGCGACGCCGCCGCCGCTGGTCGCCGTCAACTACATGGGCGGCTTCGGATTCGACGACGTCGCCCCGGCCAACCAGCTCCTCGACATCTGCGCGGCGCCGTTCGGGCCGACCGAGGACCCCGACGGGCACTGGCCCTTCCCCTTCGACGTGACGGGATCGCTCACCGGCCCCGCGCTCCGCGTCGATCTGAGCTACGCCACTCCGGCCTTCCGGCCGGAGACCGCTGAGAACCTGCTCGACGGCATCCGGACCAGCCTGTTGCGGCTGGCCGGACACCACGGGCAACCGCCACGGCAGTAGGAGGAGACCCCATGGCGTTCCGACGCCCGTCCCGGTTCGCCGGGTTCACCACGATCTGGTTCGGCCAGCTGCTGTCGGCGCTCGGCACCCGGATGACGAACTTCGCCCTGAGCATCTGGGTGTGGGACGCCACCGGCCGGGCCTTCGACCTGACCATGCTGATGGCGTTCGCGTTCGGCGCGACAGTGATCTTCAGCCCGATCGCCGGCGCGCTCGTCGACAGGTGGGGACGCCGACTGACGATCGTGCTCAGTGACGTCGGCTCGGCGATCACCACGGCCGCCGTGCTGCTGCTGTTCCTCAGCGGCTCGGTCGAGGTGTGGCACCTGTACCTGGTCAACCTGGTCACCGGCGCGTTCCTCGCGTTCCAGCTGCCGGCGTACCAGGCGACCATCACGGTGATGATGGAGAAGGGCCAGTACCCGAGGGCCAATGCCATGATGTTCGCGGTCCGGACCATCCCGGTGATCTTCGCGCCCGGCTTCGCCGCCGCGCTGCTCGGCCTCATGGACATCAAGGTCATCCTGCTCGTCGACGCGCTGTCCTACCTGGTGGCGATCGGCGCGGTGCTGCTGGTGAAGCTGCCGCCCATCCCCCGCTCGACGCAGCAGGACGAGGGCGGCTTCTGGTACGACACGGTCTACGGCTTCCGCTACATCCTGGCCAGTCGGGCGTTCACCGGGCTGGAGGCGATCATGTTCGCCATCAACGTGCTCGCCGCGGTCGGGTTCGCCCTGCTGGTGCCGCAGATCCTGGCCCGCACCGACAGCAGCACCAACGCGGTAGGCCTGGTGCAGACCATCGGCGCGGTGGGCGGTGTGGCAGGCGCGCTACTGCTCGGCCTGCTACCCAACACTCGCCACAAGATCCGCCGGATGCTCATCGCCATCCTGGTCTTCAGCGTCCTCGGCCGGATCATCTACGGCGTCGGGGACAGCATCATCGTCTGGTCGGTCGCGCTGCTCTTCCTGCACCTGTCCATCCCCTTCATCGACGGGTACGCCCAGTCGGTGTGGCAGGAGAAGGTCGAGCCGTCGCACCAGGGCCGGGTCTTCGCCGCCCGCCAGTTCATCGAGGACCTGGCGTACCCCGGCGGCACGGCCCTGGCCGGCATCGCCGCGGACCGCTGGTTCGAGCCGATGATGCGCGACGGCGGGCCGGGGGTGCCGTACTTCGGCTGGCTCGTCGGCAGCGGGCCGGGCGCCGGAATGGGCCTGATCTTCGTGATCGTGGGCCTGTTCGGCATCGGCGTGGCCGCTGCCGGGTTCGCCTCGCCGAGCATCCGCCGGATGGAGGTCGACCTGCCCGACTACGACGAGCCCACCGACCCGCCCGCCCCGCTACCGTCGCCGAGCGGCACCGAGGAGCTGACCGACGACCGCGCGGTGGTGGCCAAGTGACGCTCACCGAGGTGGTGGCCGGCGTCCTGGAGGTCGACCCGGCCGAGGTGACCGACGAGTCCGGGCCGGAGACCATCGGCACCTGGACCAGCCTGCGGCACCTGCAACTGGTGGTGACCCTGGAGGAGGTCTACGGGCTCTCCTTCGCCTTCGAGGAGATCCGCGACGTCCGCAGCGTCGGCGAGCTGCGGACCGTGCTGCGCGCCAAGGGCACGGAGACCCGATGAGCGCCGAGTTGTTCACCCGCCGCACCCGCTGGCAGGCCATCGCCCGCCACCCGTCGGTGCCGACCCTGCGCGTGGCGCTGCTGGCCAGCTACACGGTGGACCCGCTGGTGCCGTACCTCGGCCTGGGCCTGCACGACACCGGCCTGCCCGCCACGCTCGCCGTCGGCCCGTTCCAGCAGGTCGTCCAGCAGTGTCTCGCCACCGACGGCTTCCTCGCCGAGGCGCGACCCGACGTGCTGGTGGTGGCGCAGCGCCTGGAGGAGGCCGGCGATCCCGGCTCGGCCGGCGACGCGTGGGCGACGGAGCTGCTGGCCGGGGCGGAGGCGGCCGTCACCGCGGCGCGCCGCCACGGCGCCCTGCTGGTGTACGTCCTGCCGCCCGTCCCCGCCTCCCGCCCGTACGGGCCGGCCGACGCGCTGCACGCCGACGGGGTGACCGCCGGCGCCACAGCCGTCCGGCAACAGCTGCGCGATCGGCTGGCCGGCGACCCGTGGGTGCTGCTGGTCGACGCCGACGAGGCGGTACGGGCCGTCGGAGACGAGCGGGCGTACCACCCGGCGCTGTTCCGGTTCGCGAAGGTGCCGTACACCGAGGAGGTCTTCGCGCGGCTCGGCGCGGCCACCGCCGCTCTGGTGGCCTGGTGGTTCGGCGCGGGTTGCCGCGCGCTGGTCCTCGACGGCGACGGGCTGGCCGGTGGCGCCGTCCACCTGCTGCCGGCGCTGCGTGACCTGCGCGCCTCCGGCGTACGGGTGGCGTTGCGGGCCACCGGCGTCGACTGGTGGTCGAGCGCCGCCGCCACGGACCTGCTGAGCGTGCTCGACGGCTGGGTCACCGACGACCAGCCCCTGGCCGACCAGCTCGCCGAAATCGCCGACGAGTTGGACGTCGCGCCGGCCCAGCTCGTGCTGGCCGGCACCGGTCCGGCGCAGTCGCCGCCGCGACACGTACCGCTCGGTGCCGACCCGGCCGGCTGGTCGGACGAGCTGCGGGCGGCGGGACTGACCGACCGGCTCCCGGCCCGACGGTGGAGCGGCGGCACGTCCCGACCCGCCGTCGCGCCCACCGAGCTGTCCCTGGACGACTTCGTGGCCGGCCTGGACGTGCACGTCGACTACCGGCCGGTGGCAGCCGACGGCGTCGCCGAGGTCGCCGAGGTGGTCGCCCGCGCGCACGATTTCGCGCTGGCGCCCGCCCCACCGGCCGCCGCGCTGGCCGCGCGGGTCGCCGACCTGCTGGCGATCCGGGTACGCGACAGGCTCGGCGACTACGGCACCGCGGGCCTCGTGGCGCTGGACCGGTCCGTCGACCGCTGGACAGTCGACGTCTTCTCCCTCTCCTGCCCGGTGCTCGGCAAGGGCGTCGAGGCGGAGGTGCTGCGGGAGCTGACCCGGCGTGCCGGCGCGGCCGAGGTCGGCGAGGTGCTGGTCCGCTTTGCCGACACGGGCCGCAACGGCACCGCCCGGCGCTTCCTGTCCGAGCTGGACGGTGTCACGCCCGCCGACCCCCGGGTCCGGCTACGCGCCGCCCGCACCGACGCCGACAACGACACCACGGCCGACCGGGCCACGACGGACCGGGCCACGGCAGTTCGGGCCACGACGGACCGGGCCGCGGCGGTGCGGCGATGAGCGGCCCGCCGGTAGGCGTCGGGGTGGCCGCCCTGGCCCACGTGCTCGGGGAGCCCGTCGACGTGGCGGCGGCCGCGACCGCGTACACCAAGGATCTGGACCGTCTGCGGTCCTGGGAGTACCGCGCCTTCCACCGCGCCGGCCCCGGCGTGGGGGTGACCGACCTGGCGGTGGTGGCCGGCGGCACGGCCCTGGACCGGGCCGGGTTGTCCGCCGCCGACGTGGACCTGGTGGTGCTGGCGATCCCCGACCTGGCCGAGTACCTCTACTGGGATCCGGCCGCGCACACCCAGGCCCGCCTCGGCGCGCACCGGGCCGAGGCGGTGCTGCTCAACCAGGCGTGCGGCGGTGGGGTGGCCGCGTTCGACACGGTGGCCGGACGGTTCGCCACCCACCCTGAGTACCGGACGGCGCTGCTGATCGGCGCGAACCGGGTGTGCGAGCCGTACTGGAACCGGATGGAGGTCAACACCAGCGTCTTCTCCGACGGAGCGGCGGCGGCCGTGCTGGTGCGCGATCACGACAGGTGCCGCTGGCTGGCCACCAAGACGATCACCGACGGCCGGTACGCGGGCTTCATGCGCATGCCCGTCGGTGGCGCGGCGCAGCCGTTCACCCCGGACGGCGGAACCCCCCGCGTCGGCGACCCGGCCGACCGGCTCAACGAGTTCTTCGCAGGCGACGTACGCCGGATGTTCCGGTTCGTCGCGACCATCCGGGAGCGCAACCGGCAGGTGGTGGAGGCGGCGTGCGGCCGGGCCGGCGTGACGCTTGCCGACATCCGCCGGTTCGTGCACTTCCACGACAACGCCCGACAGTTCGCCGAGCTGGCCAAGGACCTCGGCGTGGAGTTGGAACGGACGAACGTCGAGCTGGCTCTCGCCCACGGTCACATCGGCTGCGCCGACCAGCTCATCGGCCTCGAACGCCACCTGGACAGCGGCGAGCTGACCGACGGCGACCTGGTCGCCCTGACCAGCACCGGCAGCGGCATGCACTGGGTCTGCACCCTGCTGCGGGTCTGACCTGCCGCACCCAGCGACGGGAGCACCGTGCCGGCCCGTCGACGACCACCCCGCCCGGCGGGAGAGGAAGGACACCGACCATGCGAGACGAGGAGGTCCTGCACCGGATCCGCCGGCTGCGCCGACCCGACGCGGCCGCCGACCCGGAGCTGGCGCCCGCCCTGGTCCACCTGGACGACGCGGCGGTCACCGTCGTCGCGTCCGCCGGTCGGCTGCTCGCCGACGTGCCCGTCGAGAAGCTGACCAGCCCCGACTTTCCGCTGCGCCCGCTGCGGGTAGCGGTCACCGGCACGTTCACGCCGGGCACGCTGGAACCGCTGCTGCGGGTGGCGCTGCTGCGCATCGGCATCGCCCCCGAGATCCACGTCTCCGGCTTCGACCAGCTCGTGCTCGACCTCAGCGATCCCCGCTCACCACTCGCCGAGTTCCGGCCCGACGTCACGCTCTGCCTGCTGCACGACGGCTGGTTCCTGCCGAGCGAGTGGGACCCCGGCGACCTGGCCGGCCTCGCCGACGTGCTGGGCGAACGGGCCGGCGTGCTCGCCGCCGCGCTGCGCGGATACGCGGCCCGCACCGAGGGCGCGGTGCTGCTGCACACCGTGCCGCTGTCGCCGCCCGAGCACCGCGGCCTGGTCAGCTTCCGCGGCCGGGCCGAGCTGGGGCGGATCTGGCGGGAGCTGAACTCCCGACTGTTGGAGCTGGGCGAGCGCGACACGACGTACACGGTGGATCTAGAGACGCTGCTGGTGGACCACGACGGCCCGGTGCGCGACGAGCGCCTGTACCGGTTCGCCAGCATGGCGTGGACGTCCACCGTGGAACGTCGGTACGCCCACGAGGCCGCCACCTTCTGCCGCGCGGTCCTCGGGCGGACGGCGAAGGTGCTCGCGCTGGACCTGGACAACACCCTCTGGGCGGGCGTGCTCGGCGACGACGGGCTCACCGGCATCCGGCTGGGCACCGACTATCCCGGCAACTGCCACCGTGACGTGCAGCGCCGCGCCCTGGCGCTGCGCCGGCAGGGCGTACTGCTCGCGGTGTGCAGCAAGAACGACCCCGACCTGGTGACCGAGGCGTTCGCGCAGCACCCCGACCTGCTGCTGCGCGCCGACGACTTCGTCGCCCAGGCGGTGAACTGGGGGCGCAAGGACGAGAACCTGCGCCAGCTCGCCACCACCCTCAACCTGGGCCTGGACGCCGTCGTGTTCGCCGACGACAGCCCTTTCGAGTGCGAGCTGGTACGCCGCGAGCTGCCGACCGTACGGGTGGTGGAGCTGGCCGGCGACCCGGCGGGCTTCCCCACCAGGCTGCTCACCGAGGGGCACTTCACCGTGCTGGCCACCGGGGCCACCGACCGTGAACGCACCGAGCTGTACCGGGCCCGCGCCGGGCGGGAAAGCTTCGCCGCCACGTTCGACTCGGCGGCCGACTACCTGCACGAGCTGAAGCTGCGCGTCACCGTCCGGAAGGTCGACGAGCACAGCCTGCCCCGGGTCGCGCAGCTCGGGCTGCGCACCAACCAGTTCACCATGACCGAGCGCGCGCACACCGAGGCGCAGACCCGGGCGCGCGCCGGCTCCCCCGACCACCTGGTGCTCACCGTCGAGGTGACCGACCGGTTCGGCGCCGAAGGGCTGGTGGGCGGCCTGTGGCTGAACCGGGACGACCCGGACGCCTGGGTGATCGAGAACTTCGTGCTCAGCTGCCGGGTCTTCTCCCGGGGCGTCGAGCAGGCGGCGCTGCACCGCGTGGCCGAGCTCGCCCGAGCCGCCGGCGCGACCCGGCTGGAGGCCCTGTTCCGCCCCACCGCCCGCAACAAGCCCGGCGGGGCCGTCTGGCCCGCCGCCGGGTTCACCGTGGGCTCCGTCGACGACGGCACCACCCGGCACGTGTTGCCGCTGCACCCCCCGCCCCGGCTGCTGCCGGCGTGGATCGCCCTGGAGGAGGGAGACATCCGTGCCTGACCTGTTCACCACCGTCGCGGGCCTCATCGAGCAGGTCGCGGACGTACCGGCCGAGGAGATCTCGCCCGACGTCCGGTTCGCGTCGCTCGCCAACTGGACCAGCCTGGAGGCGCTGCGTCTGCTCTCCGCGCTGGAGGACGACCTCGGCGTACGCCTGGACCTGCGGGCGTACCTGGCGGTGACCGCGGTCGGCGAGCTTGTCGACCTGGTCGCCGGCGAGCTGGACGGGGTGACCCGGTGACCGCCACCCGCACCGAGGCGCCGCCGATCGCGCCGACCCGGCTCGCCGACGCCGACCTGGACCTGTTGCTGCTGATCCGGCACTTCGAGCTGGCGCTGCTGGACATGTTCGGCAGGGGCGAGCTGCACGGCACCACCCACACCTGCCTGGGCCAGGAGTACGTGCCTGTGGCGCTGCGCCCGCTGCTCACCGACGACGACTTCGTGTTCAGCAACCACCGGGGGCACGGCCACTACCTGGCCCGGTTCGCCGACCCGCACGGCCTGCTGGCCGAGGTGATGGGCCGCGAGGGCGCGGTGTGCCAGGGCGTCGGCGGCAGCCAGCACATCCTGCGCGACAGGTACCTGTCGACGGGGGTGCAGGGCGAGAGCGTGCCGGTGGCCGCCGGGGTGGCGCTGCACCTCAAGCGCACCGAGCCGGGCCGGCTGGCGCTCGTCTACCTGGGCGACGGCACCTGGGGCGAGGGCGCCGTCTACGAGGCGCTGAACATGGCCGCGCTGTGGGGCCTGCCGCTGCTGCTGGTCGTGGAGAACAACGGCATCGCCCAGTCCACGCCCACCGTCGCGCAGCTCGCCGGCAGCATCGGCGGCCGGGCACGCGCGTTCGGGGTGGACCACCTGCGGGTCACCTCCACCGACACCGAGGTGGTCCGGGCCGCGCTGACGCCGGTACTGCGCCGGGTCCGCGAGCGGTCCACGCCGTACGTGGTGGAGCTGCTCACCCACCGGGTGGGACCGCACAGCAAGGGCGACGACAGCCGTCGCCCGGAGGAGATCGCACACGCGCGGGCGCACGACTGGTACGCCCGCTACGCGCAGGCGTACCCGGAGCAGTTCGGTGTGCACGACGAGCGGCAACGGACGTACGTGGCGCAGGTCGTCGCCGACGTCGCCGGCCGGCCGGCGAGCCACTGGGCGGAGGTCGACCGTGGCTGAGCGGGTGGTGGAGAACCTCAACCAGGCGTTGCACACGCTGCTGGCCGACGACCCCGCGCTTACCGTGCTCGGGGAGGATCTGGTCGACCCGTACGGCGGGGCGTTCAAGGTGACCCGGGGGCTGTCGGCGCGCTGGCCGGACCGGGTGCTGTCCACCCCGTTGAGCGAGGGCGGCATCGTCGGCGTGGCCGGTGGGCTGGCCCTGGCCGGGCAGAGCGCCATCGTCGAGATCATGTTCAGCGACTTCGTGGCCCTGGCGTTCGACCAGATCCTCAACTTCGCCAGCAAGTCGACGGCCATGTACGGCCGGCGGGTGCCGATGCGGCTGGTGGTGCGCTGCCCCAGCGGCGGCAACCGGGGGTACGGTCCGACGCACAGCCAGAGCCCTCTGAAGCACTTCGTCGGCATTCCCGGGCTGAGCCTGCACGAGGTGTCGCCGTTCCACGACAACCGGGCGGTGCTCGCGGGCATGCTCGCCACCGGCCGGCCGGGCCTGCTCTTCGAGGACAAGGTCCTCTACACCAGCCGGATGTACGCCGACGGCGTGGTGGACGAGCTGTTCCGCTACGACCTGATCGGCCCGGCCGGCGACGTGGCCCGGGTCCGGGTGGACGAGGAGGAGCAGGCCGACTGCGTGCTCGTCGTACCCGGCGGCCTGGCCACCCGGGCCGTGGCGGTGGCCCGGGAACTGCTGCTGCGCGACGACATCGTCTGCCAGGTGCTGGTGCCGTCACGGCTGTGGCCCCTGGACGCCGACACCCTGCTGCCGCCGATCGCGCGGGCCGGCCGGGTGGTGGTGGCCGAGGAGAGCACCGCCGGTGGCACCTGGGGCGCGGAGCTGGCGCAGGTCGTGCACCGGCGGCTCTGGGGAGCGCTGCGGGCGCCGGTACGCCTGGTGCACTCCGCGGACAGCGTCATCCCGACCGCCGCGCATCTCGAACGCACAGTGCTGGTGCAGGACACCGACATCCGCCAGGCCGTGAAGGAGGTCGTCAGTGGTGACTGACCTGGTCGTCCCCAAGCTCAACAACAACGACACGACGTACGTCCTGCTCGACTGGCTGGCCGGGGACGGCGAGCAGGTGCGCGCCGGCGAGCCGATCGCCGAGGTGGAGACCTCCAAGGCGGCCGAGGAGCTGCTCTGCGACGGCGACGGGGTCCTGCACCGGCTCGTCGAGGTCAACCGGGAGTGCGCCCCGGGCGACGTCATCGGCCACGTCTTCGACAGCGAAGAGGCCCGGCAGCGCTTCCTGGCCGAGGCGGTCACACCGAGCGGGCCGGCGCCCGAGACTCAACCCGGCGGGCCGGTGCTCACCGACTCGGCCCGGGAGCTGGCCGCCGCGCACGGGCTCGACGACGCCGAGCTGCGCGGCCTCGGCAAGGCGGTCGTGCGGCGTACCGACGTGGAGCGCCTGCTGGCCGACCGGTCGGCGGCGCCCGCCGCGACGACCGAGCCGGTGGTGGTGGCCGCGGCCGCCGCGCTGGCGGCCGGCGACGGCCCGGAGCCGGACGATCCGCGTCAGGTGCACACCCTCTCCCGCGCCCAGCGCGCGGTGGCCGCCGTGGTCACCGAGTCCCACCGGGAGGTGCCGGCGGCGCTCGCGGTGATCAAGGTCCGCGCCGACGCCGCCCTCACTGTGGCCCGTGACCTGACCCGCGCGACCCGCACCCTTGTCGGCCTGCCGGAACTGCTGGTCAAGGCCATCGGCGGGTTGCGCGAGCACCACCCGTTGCTCTTCGCCTCACCCGGCGACGGCAGCAGCGTACGACTGGCCGAGGCGGCCCACGTCGGCGTCACCATCGACGTCGGCACGGGGCTGTTCATACCGGTGGTCCGGGACGTGGAGGAGCTGACCTGCGCGGAGATCGCCGAGACGCTGATGGACTTCCGCTCCCGGGCCGGCGGTGAGGGCTTCCGGGCGGGTGAGCTGGCCGGCGGGACCATCGTCGTCTCCCTGCACACCGACCCCGACGTGGTGCTCGCCGGGCCTATCGTCTTCCCCGGTCAGACCTGTGTGGTGGCGATCGGCGGCACGCAGGACGAGTTGGCGCTGGACACCGACGGCCGGGTCGTGACGCGCCGGTTCGTCAACCTCAGCGCCGTCTACGACCACCGCGTGGTCAACGGGAGGGAGGCGGTCGCCTTCCTGCAGGCCGTGAAGGCGGCCCTGGAGTCCCCCGACCAGCTCGCCTCGGACCTCTCTTAAGCGAATGGTGTCGCTGCACTGATCGTTGGCAGCGCAGCAGTGGTGTGGCCGGCGTGTCGCACTGCTCAGCTGCCAGCGATCACCAGCGGCGGCGGCTGCTCCGGTGGGGAGGGCCGGGTCCGGGGCAGGGTGGCCGCTGCGGTCAGGCAGAGAGCGGCGGCGGCGACCAGCGGTGGACGGCCACCGAGGTGGACGGCGGCGGCGCCGAGCGGGATCGTCAGCACGAGAGGCCCGAACATCACTGTGTTCGCCGTCGCGGCGACCCGACCGAGCAGCGCGGGCGGGGTGTGCGTCTGCACGGCGGTCACCGCCGCGACAAGGGTCCACGGCAGCCCGACGCCGGCGATCGCGGCGCCCGCGACAGTGGCCGGCCACCAGGGCAGGCAGCGCGCCACGCAACCCACGGCGAACAGCACGGCCCCGGCGACGGCGACGGCGGCCGGACCCCGTCGGGCGAGGAGCCGTCCGACGATCAGTCCACCGAGGATGGAGCCCGCACCCTGCGCGCTGGCCAGGACTCCCAGGAACGTGCTCGGCAGCCGTAGATCGGTGATGACGATCGCGTAGACGGCCGCGGTGGTGAAGCCGGACATGGCGATCGACACGGCCGCGAGCACGAGCGGTACGCGGGTCGTGAGCTGTCCGGACAGGACCGCCGCCCCGGCGCGTGGACCCTGGCGCCGCTGGGTCGACCGTTCGAATGGGATCCGGTTCAGGCGCACCGCCAGGTACAACACGGCGACCACAAGCGGCATGGCCGCGCTGAGAACCGCGACCGCGTGGCCCCCGTGCCAGGCGTAGAGGCCCGCGCCGACCACCGGGGCGACGAGCTTCATGCCTTCCTGGGCGCTGGAGCGCCATCCGTTCACGTCGCCGAGGTCCGTTGGCGAGAGCGCGGACGGCAGCAGCGCCGTCTCGCCCGCGTCGATCAACACGTAGCTGACACCGTAGGCGCACGAGACGGCGAAGACGAGCCACGTCTGACCCGGACCCCGGACGGCGAGGAGCGTCAGCAGCGCGGTCGCCAGCAGGAGGTTGACGGCGATCACCAGCGGTCGTCGGGGCGTCCGGTCGAGCAGGCCGCCCAGCCATGGCCCGGCGAGCACCGGGGCGTACACGCAGAGCCCGGCCAGGGCGGCCAGGGCGGTGGAGCCGGTGAGGTCCAGGATCCAGATGCCGGACACGAGGGCCATGGCGCTGCTGCCGAAGCCGGACAGGACCGAGATCGCCACGAGCAGAACCGCGTTGCGCCGCATGAGCCCTCCAGGTTGAGTCGAGGTGACTCACATCCTGTTTCTTGAGCCCGGCTGGGGCAATACCGGCAGGCGACGTCAATGAGGCGTTGACAACACGGTGCCCATCGTCGTCGCCAGCGATCGCACCGGCGGTGGCAACCGGTCGCCTGCGGCGTCGAGGTCGGCACGGAGGTGCAGGGCCAGCGCGTAGAGCGAACCCGGGTCGGCGTCCAGAGCGGCGTCGACAGTGCTCCGCACGAGTGCCGCCCGGTGGAACCGCGAGTCCCACCGCCGGTCCGTCGCGATCCAGCGGCCCAGGTCGGCCACCGCGCCGCGCACCGCCACGATCTGCCTCGGGTAGTCACGGTCGAGGTCGTGCCGCCGCGCACGCCGAGCGACCAGGAGGCGCTGCCGGCGTTGCTCGGCGGCCTGCCGACTGCCGAGCCCCAGCGCGGTCGCGATCTGCGCCCAGGTCGCGCCCTCGTGACGCGCCCGGTCGATCAGCTCCGCCTCCCGCTCGTCCAGGTGGGCACGGGCGGCACGGACCTCGGCCAAGCCGGCCAGCGGCGTCGTCATTCGTCAACATTACATTGACAGTCCGGCGACGCGGGCGGCTAGCTGACGCTCAGCCCGGCAATGAGGATCTCGACCATGCGGCGCGCGTCGTACCGGGGGTCGGCCGCGCCGATGCAGAGGTTGCCGACGCCGCGCAGCAGCTCGACGGCGCTCAGGTCGGTACGGATCTCGCCCGCGGCGGCGGCCGCGTCGAGCAGGTGGGCGCACACCGGTACCAGGCGGTCGAGGAAGTAGGCGTGCAGGGTCTGGAAGGCGGCGTTGTCGGACTGCAACGCCTCGGCGAGACCGTGCTTGGTGACCAGGAAGTCGACGAAGAGGTCGATCCACTGCGCGAGGGCCGCGTACGGCGTGCCACCGGCGGCCAGCAGCGCCGGACCGGCCTCGGCGCAGGCCTCCACCTGATGCCGATAGACGGCCACGATCAGGTCGGCGCGCGTCGGGAAGTGCCGGTAGATCGTGCCGACACCGACGCCCGCCCTGGCGGCGATCTCGCGAACGGGAACGTCGACGCCGGACGCCACGAAGGCCGCGGCAGCGGCGTCCAGGAGCGTCGCCTCGTTGCGCCGCGCGTCCGCCCGCTTGCGCGGCGTCGACTCCCGCCGCGACGCCGCTGCCGTCGATCCGCCGTCGATGTCGGCCACCGCGCCCCAACCTCCCATGATCAGTGTTGGCAAAACGGAACCGTGTTCCGTATATTGGTTAGCGGAACACGGTTCCACTTGTTCAGGATGCCAGAACGGGTGGGCCACGACCAGCCACACCCCTTGCGCACGGAGGATCAGCCATGCAATACCGCACGTTGGGTCGTACCGGCGTCCAGGTCAGCACACTCGTGCTGGGCGCCATGAACTTCGGCAAGCTGGGACGCACCAGCCAGGACGAGGTCACCGCGATCGTCGACGCCGCCCTGGAGGGCGGGATCAACCTGATCGACACCGCCGACATGTACAGCCAGGGCGAATCGGAGGAGATGGTCGGCCGAGCGATCGCCGGCCGCCGCGACGACATCGTCCTGGCCACGAAGGCCGGCATGCCGATGGGCGACAGGCGCGACCACCGGGGCAGCTCACGCCGCTGGCTCGTCACCGAGCTGGACAACAGCCTGCGCCGCCTCGGCGTCGACCACGTCGACCTCTACCAGATCCACAGGTGGGACCCGACCACGAGCGACGAGGAGACGCTGTCGGCGTTGACCGACCTGCAGCGGGCCGGCAAGATCCGCCACTTCGGCTCGTCGACCTTCCCCGCGTACCGCATCGTGCAGGCCGAGTGGGCCGCGCGGGAACACCACCTGAGCCGGTACGTCACCGAGCAGCCCAGCTACTCGATCCTGCAACGCGGGATCGAGAGCCACGTCCTGCCGGTGACCCAGCAGTACGGCCTCGGCGTGCTGGCGTGGAGCCCGCTCGCCTCGGGCTGGCTCTCCGGCGCGGTCCGGGCGGGCCAGGAGATCACCACCAGTCGGTCGACGATCCTGCCGGAGCGCTTCGACACCACGCTGCCGGCCAACCGGGCCAGGATGGACGCCGTCGAGCGGTTGGCCACGCTCGCCGACGAGACCGGCCTGACCATGATCCAGCTCGCGCTCGGGTTCGTCACCGCGCACCCCGGCGTGACCAGCGCGATCATCGGCCCCCGCACGGTCGACCACCTGCGCTCCCAGCTCGCCGCCGCGGACACCGTGCTCTCCGCCGACGTGCTGGACGCGATCGACGCGATCGTCGCGCCGGGCGTCGACCTCGCCGCACACGAGAAGTTCGACACCCCGCCCGCCCTGCTCGACCCAGCCCTGCGCCGCCGCTGACCCCGGCGCGGGGCGCCACGTCGGTGCGCCGCCGACGTCACTCGCCGATTCGGTGAACCACCGCTCAGCCGGCGGCGAGGTGTTCGCGGACGCTGCGGGGACGCATGTCGGTCCAGGTGCGCGTCACGAAATCCAGGCACTCCTGGCGGCTGCCGGCGCAGCCGGCGTCGCGCCAGCCGTCCGGCACCTCCTTGTGCCGGGGCCACAGGGCGTACTGCTCCTCGTCGTTGACCACCACGCGGTGTTCGTCAGCCATCGGGGTTGCCTTCCTCGTGTCGGGCCAGGTGCAGCTCGCGGGCGAGACTCTCCGGGGACAACGCCCGGATCTCCGCGAGCAGGTTGGTGAGGTCGCCGTCCGTGGGCGGGGAAACCGCCGGGGGTACGGCGGGAGCCGGCACCGCCAACGCGGCGACGGTACGGGCCAGCGCGGCGGGAGTGGGTGACTCGAAGATCGCGGCGGGCGGCAGGTCGACGCCGAGCGCGTCGCGCAGTCGCGCCACCACACGGGTGCCGAGCAGCGAGTGCCCGCCCAGTTCGAAGAAGTCGTCGTCGGGGCCGATCTCGTCGACGCCGAGCAGGTCCATCCAGATGCGGCGCACCACCTCGTACGGCTCGTCGCTCGGCGCGGTAGTCGTCGCGGCCGTCACCGGTTCCGCCGGGACCGGTGACGGTGGCGCGGCGGCCGGCGCGACCTCGGCAGGGGCGACGGGTCCCGGCCGGTACGCGTCGACCCAGTGCCGCTTGCGGGCGAACGGGTACGTGGGCAGGGGTACCCGCCGTCGTCCTTCGGCGCGGCCGTCGGGCCGGCGCACCGGCGCCCCGGCGAGCCAGAGCCGGCCGACGGCCAGGGCGACGGCGTCGTCCTCGCCGGTCGGGGTGCGATGGGCGGGCAGGCTGGTCAGCACCGGCACACCGCGTGCGGCGTCGTGCTGTCGGACGAGGGTGGCCAGGGTGCGTCCCGGGCCGACCTCCAGCAGCGCGTACCGCTCGGCGAGCAGCAGGTCGGCGGCGGCGGTGAAGGTGACCGGGCGGCGCAGCTGCCGCACCCAGTAGTCGGGGTCGGTGGCCTCGTCGTCGGTGAGCCAGCGACCTGTCACGTTGGACACGATCGGCACGGTCGGCGGGCGCAGTGGGATCTCGCGCAGGTGGGCGGCGAAGCCGGCCAGGGCCGGGTCCATCAGAGCCGAGTGGAACGCGTGGGAGGTGCGGACCTCCCGGCAGGCCACCCCGCGTCCGCGTAGGTCGGCGGCGAGCGCGGCGACGGCGGCGGTCACGCCGGAGACGGTGGTGAGGTGCGGCGCGTTGGCGGCGGCCACCTCCACTCCGGCGGGCAGCAACGCCGTCACCTCGTCGACGCCGAGGGCCACCGAGAGCATCGACCCGGGGGCCTGGGCCTGCATGAGCCGGCCACGGACGGCGACTGTGGCGAGCGCGTCGGGCAGGGTGAAGACGCCGGCCAGGCAGGCGGCCACGTACTCGCCGAGGCTGTGTCCCGCCATCGCGGCCGGGCGTACGCCCCGGTGGCGCAGCAGGTCGGCGAGGGCGTACTCGACGGCGAACAGGGCTGGCTGGGTGAGCCGGGTCTCGTCCAGCTCGGGTGCGGCGGGGACGGCGTCGCCGGGTGGGCAGAGCAGTGCCCGCAGGTCCACGTCGAGGTGCGGGCGCAGCAGGTCGGCGCAGCTGTCGAAGGCCGCCCGGTAGACCGGTTCGGTGCGGTAGAGGGTGCGGCCCATCCCGGCGTACTGCGCCCCCTGGCCGGGAAAGAGCAGCGCCACCCCGGCCGGCGTACTACTGGCGACGCCGGTGCGGACGAGCGCCGAGTCACGGTCGGCGAGCTGGGCGGCGGCGGTCGTGGCGTCGCGCGCGACGGTGACCAACCGGTGGCCGAACTCCCGTCGGGTGTGGGCCAGGGTGTACGCGACGTCGGCCAGCGCCACGGCGGGGTGCTCGCCCAGGTGGGTGGCGAGCTGATCGCGGGCCCGGTCGAGCGCGTCGGCGTCCCGGGCGGAGAGCACCAGCAGCTGTGCGGATCCGTCGTCGGCGGGGACGTGATCGGTAGGTTCGGCGGCCTGGAGCACGACGTGGGCGTTGGTGCCGCCGATGCCGAAGGAGCTGACCGCCGCCCGGGGCGGCGTGCCCAGGTCCGGCCAGGGCTGCGACGTGGTGGGCACCCGGAACGGCCCGTCGCCGGCCAGCTCGGGGTGCGGCTCGGTGCAGTACGGGCTGGGCGGCACCACCCGGTGGTGCAGCGCCAGCGCGGCCTTGATCAGCCCGGTCACTCCGGCGGCGACGTCGAGGTGACCGAGTATCGACTTGACCGAGCCGAGCGCGCACCGGCCGGCGTCGGCGCCCCGGAACGCCTCGGCCAGGGCGCGCAGCTCGATCTGGTCGCCCAGCTCGGTGCCGGTGCCGTGCGCCTCGACGTAGCCGATCGTGGCGGAGTCGACCTCGGCAACCTCCTGGGCGGCCCGGATCACGGCGACCTGACCGTCCACGCCGGGCGCGGTGAAGCCGACCTTCACCCGGCCGTCGTTGTTGATCGCGGAGCCGCGGATCACCGCGTACACCGTGTCGCCGTCGTCGCGGGCGTCCGCCAGCCGGCGCAGGACGACCACGGCGGCGCCGTCGCCTCCCACGGTGCCGGTGGCGCGCACGTCGAAGGGGCGGCAGTGCCCGTCGCGGGACATGATGCCGCAGGCCTCGTGGCGATACCCGGTGCCGGTGGGCAGCAGGACGTGCGCGGCGCCGGCGAGGGCGACGTCGCACTCGCGGGCGAGCAGCGCCTGCGCGGCGAGGTGCACGGCGACAAGCGACGAGGAGCAGGCCGTCTGCACCGCCACGGCGGGGCCGCGCAGGTCCAGGTGGTACGCCACGCGGGTGGGCAGCGAGTCCTTGTCGTTGGCGAGCATCAGCTCGTACTCGGAGACCGAGCCGAGCCGCGGGTTGCGGAACAGATGGTGCAGCAGATACCCGCTGGCCGCGGCGGCGGCGTACACCCCGACGAGGCGGTCGGGATCCCCGGCGAGGTGGCCGGCGCGTTCCAGGGCGGCCCAGGCGGTCTCCAGGAAGAGGCGTTGTTGCGGGTCGAGCAGCCGGGCGTCGCGGGGCGAGTAGCCGAAGAAGCCGGCGTCGAACCGGTCGAGGTCCGGCAGCGCGCCGTGCGCCGGCACGAGGTCGGGGTGCTGCCGCTCCTGCTCGGTGAGGCCGGCGGCAGCCAACTCCGCGTCGGTGAACCGGGTGATGGTCTCCTGTCCGGCGAGGATCCGCTGCCACAGTTCGTCGACGTCGGCGGCGCCGGGAAAGCGGCCGGCCATCCCGACGATGGCGATCTCCAGTCCGGTCTCCTGGTCGGTCACGCTCGTCCCTCCCCCGCCGGCACCGGGCGGGCCCGGCGGGCCCGGTCGGCCAGCGCCTGCTTGCGTTCGTCTCGTCGCCGGCCGGCGGCCGGGTCCCCAGTCGGCCGGGCCGTCGGCACTTCCGCGTCGGCGCCGTCGAGGAACCGGGCCAGCAGCGCGATCGTCGGGTAGCGGAACAGCTCGACGGCCGGCACCGGTCGGCCGAGCCGTTCGGTGAGCCGGGCCTGCACCCGCGCCAGCAGCAGTGACGTGCCGCCCAGGTCGAAGAAGTTGTCGTCCGCGCCGACGTCGTCGAGCCCGAGCACCTGCCGCCAGGTGTCGGCGATAACCCGTTCGACGGCGCCGTTCGGTGCCACGTACGCGGCGCCGAGGTCGGCGCGGGCCACGGTGGGGGCGGGCAACCGGGACGGGTCGAGCTTGCCGCTGGCCGTCACCGGCAGGTCGGGGACCACCACGAAAGCGCTCGGCACGAGATAGCGGGGCAACCGCCGCAGCAGGCTCTGGCGCAGTTCGTCGATCGCCAGCCCGTCGCCGACGAGGTAGCCGACCAGTCGTCGACCGCCGGGCGCGTCGGTCCGCACCACGGCGGCGGCCCGGCGCACCCCCGGGCACTGTCGCAGTTGGGCCTCCACCTCACCCAGCTCGATCCGATAACCGTTGATCTTGACCTGGTTGTCGGCCCGGCCGAGGAAGACCATCTGCCCGTCGGCACGCCAGCGGACCAGGTCGCCTGTGGCGTACATCCGCTCCCCCGGCGTCGGCGCGTACGGGTCGGGCAGGAACCGACAGGCGGTGAGCGCGGGGTCGCCGTGGTAGCCGCGGGCCACTCCGGCGCCGCCGAGGTGCAGCTCGCCGGGCACCCCGGGCGGCACCGGCCGCAGCTCGCTGTCGAGCACGTAGGCGCGGACCCCGGTCAGCGGCCGGCCGATCGGAAGCTCGGCGTCGTCGGGCGTGCAGCGGGCGGCGGTGGCGGTGACCGTGGCCTCGGTCGGGCCGTACCCGTTGATCAGGAGCCGGTGGCGCGACCAGGCGGCGGCGACGTCCGGCGCGCAGGGTTCCCCACCGACGGTGAGGATCCGCAGGTCGGGCACGGCGGCGGGGTCCAGCGCGTCGAGGACCACCGGCGGCAGGTCGGCCACCGTGACGCGGTGCCGGGTGAGCGCGGCGGCAAGGTCGGGGCCGGGGGTGCGCTCGTCCGGACCGAGCAGGCGCAGCGTGGCGCCGGCCGTGAGGGCGGTGACCACATCGGACAGCGCCACGTCGAAGCTGATCGAGTGGAACTGCAGGACCCGGTCGTCGGCTCGGACGCCGACCAGCCGGGCCTGTGCCGCGGCGAGGTTGGCCAGCCCCCGGTGGGTGCCGACGACGCCCTTGGGCAGCCCGGTCGAGCCGGACGTGTAGATGAGGTAGGCGGCGGCGTCGGGGTGGATCGTCGTCGGGAGCGGGGTGTCGACGGGCGGCGGTTGCTCGTCGAGGCGGAGCAGCGGCACGCCTGTGGTGGGCAGCGCCAACTCCGCGTCGGCAGTGGTGACCACCAGTGCGGCGGCGGAGTCGGCGAGCAGGTGCGCCAGCCGTGCCGCCGGCAGCTGCGGGTCCAGGGGCAGATAGACCCCACCCGCCCGGAGTACGGCGAGGAACGTGACCACCCAGTCCGGGCCGGCGGGCAGGCAGACCCCGACTGTCGTCTCGGCCCGCACGCCCCGCGCGGCGAGGGTCCGGGCCAGACGGTCGGCCCGCTCGTCCAGCTCCCGGTAGGTCAGGGCCTGATCGCGGTACGCCAGGGCGACCGT
This sequence comes from Micromonospora sp. NPDC049274, assembly GCF_040678875.1. Classification (NCBI taxonomy): domain Bacteria; kingdom Bacillati; phylum Actinomycetota; class Actinomycetes; order Micromonosporales; family Micromonosporaceae; genus Micromonospora; species Micromonospora sp. NPDC049274. The sequence goes on along the minus strand of NZ_JBFAQS010000007.1, from coordinate 283,893 downwards.
CTCCGGTGCCGCCGCGGCCTGGCGGGCGACCAGCTCGGTCACTGTCGGCTGGCCCGACGGCGCGGGTGCGGTGGCGGCCCAGCGGTCGACAAGCTCCCGGCCGGCGGTGGAGTCGAGCAGCGGCAGCCGGTCCACGGGGGTGTCCGGGGCGGCGAGCGCGGCGGTGAGCAGGGTGTCGAGCTGGTCGGCGAGCGCCCGGGCGGTGGACTCGTCGAAGAGCCGCGTCCGGTACTCGACCCGCCCGTCGATGCGGCAGTCCTGCGGAATGACGGTCAGCGTCAGGTCGAACATGGACGTGCCGGTGTGCGTCTCACCGCTGGCCAGCACGCGCACCCCGGGCAGGGTCAGGCGCTGCTCCCAGCCGTCCTCGACGGCGAACATCACCTGGGCGAGGGGGTGACGGCCGGGGTCGCGGACCGGGCGCAGCTCCTGCACCAGGGCGTCGAACGGCACCGGGTCGGTAAGCGCGGTAAGCGCCGAGTCCCGCAGCCGGTCAAGCAGCGCGGCGAAGGTCAGTCCACCGTCGACCCGGCTGCGCAGCACAAGCGTGTTGACGAAGAAGCCGACAGCGGTCTCGCTGTCGAGCGTCTGCCGGTTCGCCACCGGCGTGGCGATCAGCAGGTCCGGCTGCTGGCTGCGGCGGTGCAGCAACGCCGCCCAGGCCGCCGCGAAGATCATGTACGGCGTCGCGCCGGTGCGGCGGCCCGCCTCGGCGACCCGGTCGGCCAGCTCGGGCGGCCAGGAGAACTCGATCTCGTGGCCGGCGTCCTCCAGCTCGGCCGGGCGGGGCCGGTCGGTGGGCAGGTCGAGCCCCGGCGGCGCGCCGGCCAGCGCGTCGCGCCACCAGTCCAGGCGTCGGGCCAGCTCGGCCGCACCGAGCAGTCGGTCCTGGGCCAGCGCGGCGGGTACGTCCCGGGGCGCCGGCGGCAGCGTCGGAGACCGCCCCTGGAGCACTGCCGCGTACGCCGTCGACAGCTCCTCGAACAGCAGACCCATGCTCCAGCCGTCGCACACCACGTGGTGCAGGGAGAGCAGCAGCGCGAAGTCGGCGGGGCCGGTGCGGCACAGGGTGGCTCGCACCAGCGGCCCTCGGGCCAGGTCGAACGGGCGTACCGCCTCGGCGGCGGCGTACTCGTCGATCCGCTCCGGCGCGACGTCCTCGACGGCCAGCGGCAGGCCGGCCGGCGGCAGGACCATCTGGTACGACTGCCCGTCCAGCGGCACGAACACCGTACGCAGCGCCTCGTGCCGCGCCACGACCTCGTCGAGCGCGCCGCGCAGCGCCGCCACGTCCAGGTCGCCGCGCAGGTCCACGCGGTACGGCACGTGGTAGGCGGGACTGTCCGGGCGCAGCTGCGCCAGCAGCAGCATCCACTCCTGGGCGGCGGTGAGCGGGTGGATGCCGTACCGGTCGCCGTCGGCGCGGATCGCGGCGAGGAACGCCCGCCTCCGCTCCGGCGGCAGGGCGTCCACGCGCTGGCGCAACTGCCCGGGCGTGAGGGCGTCGATCATCGGGCGATCCCCTGTTCGAGCTGGTCGAGCAGCCCGGCGAGGTCGGCGGGCGGCGGCCCGTCCAGCGCGACAGGCGCGGCCGCGTCGGTGGGCTCGACCGGCGCCCCGCCGATCTCGTCGGCGGCGGCGGCCAGCCCGGCCACCGTCGGGTGGTCGAAGATGAGCCGCAGCGGCACCTCCGCGCCTATCGCGGCGGCGAGCCGGGAGCGGACCCGGGTCGCCTTCAGGGACCGTCCGCCGAGGTCGAAGAAGTCGTCGTCGCGGCGGCGCACCGGCACGCCGAGGACGTCCTGCCAGATCTCGGCCACCGCTCGCTCGGTAGGCGTCTGCGGCGCGGCGTCGTCGTCGCCGGTGACGGCAACGTCGGGCACGGGCAGCGCCGCGACGTCCACCTTGCCGTTGCGGTTGAGCGGCAGCCGCGGCAGCACCACGAACACGGCCGGCACCAGGTGGTCGGGCAGTTGCTCGCGAGCCCGTTCCCGGATCGCCTCGAGGCGCACCCCGGTCTCGGGGACGACGTACGCGACAAGCCTCGCGTCGCCGGCGGCGTCGCGGTCGGCGCGCACGATCGCGTCCCGCAGCAGCCCGCCACCGCGCAGCGCCTCGGTCACCTCGCCCGGCTCGACCCGGTAGCCGCGGATCTTGACCTGGTGGTCGGAGCGGCCGACGAACTCGACCAACCCGTCCGGGCGTTGCCGGACCATGTCGCCGGTGCGGTAGAGCCGCCCACCGGGGCGCGGTCCGAACGGGTCGGGCACGAACCTCTCGGCTGTCGCGTCGGGGCGGCCGAGGTAGCCGCGGGCCACCCCGTCCCCGCCGATGAACAGCTCACCGAGCACGCCGGGCGGCACCGGTTGCAGGAGCCGGTCCAGCACGTACACGCGGGTGTTGGCGACCGGGCTGCCGATCGGCACGATCGGGTCCGCGGCGGTGAGCCGGGCGCAGTCGTACGTGGTGGTGTAGGTGGTGGCCTCGGTCGGGCCGTACCCGTTGACGAGCGTCGTGTCCGGGCAGGCCGCCCGCAGCCGGTCCACCGCCGTCCGGTCGGCCTGCTCACCGCCGAACGTCAGGTAGCGCAACGCGGCCAGAGCGTCCGGCGCGTCGGTCGCCACCTGCCGGGCCACGGAGGTGGCCAGGAACATCATCGTCACGCCGGTGTCGCGCAGCCGGGCGCGCAGCCGGTCCGGCACGAGCACGTCGTTGATGTCCAGGTCCGCCAGGCAGGCGCCGTTGAGCAGGGCGCCCCAGACCTCCAGGGTCGCCGCGTCGAAGGACATCGTCGCGGCCTGGCCCATCACGTCGTCGGGGCGTACGTCGACGAAGTTGGTGTCGCGGACCAGCCGGACGATGTTGCGGTGGCTGACGCCGGTGCCCTTGGGGCGGCCGGTGGAGCCCGACGTGTACATGACGTACGCGAGCTGGTCGGGGTGGACGGTCACCGCCGGCGGGTCCGCCGGGCCGTCGTCGGCCGGGAGCCGGTCCACGACGATCCGGGGCGTGTCGTCGGCCGGGAGCCGGTCGGCAAGCGCGGCGGTGTGCAGGATCGCTCCCGGTGTGGCGTCGCGGCACATCAGCGCCAGCCGCTCCGGCGGGTACCCGGGGTCGAGCGGCAGGTACGCGGCGCCGACCTTGAGAATCGCCAGCGCGGCTATCACCCAGTCGGTGGTGTCGGCGAGGCAGATGCCGACAAGCGTCTCGGCACCGATGCCCAGCCGACGCAGGCGCCCCGCCAGGTGGTTGGCGCGCCGGTCCACCTCCCGGTAGGCGAGGACGCGGTCGCCGGCACGCAGCGCGGGCGCGTCCGGGGTCTGCCGAACCCACTGGGCGAACAGGTCCGGCACCGACTTTCCGCGCGGATAGTCGGTGTCGGTGGCGTTCCAGTCGACAAGCACCCGCCGCTCGATCGCCGGATCGAGCACCGGCAGATCGGACAGGCGTGCCTCCGGGGTCTCCTGCGTCCGGGCGAGGAGTACGCCCAGCGCCGCCCCGATCGACGTCGCGTGCGGGTGGTGGCTCACCGTGGCCGCCGGCCGTTCGCCCGCGTCGTCGATCAGCAGCCGCACCGCACCCCGATAACCGGAAAGTGCCGGATCGGGACTGATCGATACCACCGGCCGATAGTGGGGAACCGTTTCGGGCAATTCCGCGTCGTGCTCCCGGGCCTCGCGCAGAGCCGTTCGGACCAGGTCCCGCAGCTCGGTCCACGTGGGATCCTCGGGCAACCGGACCCGCACGGGCAGCCAACGTCCCGAGCCCGCCGACGCAGCCGGCGTCTCGGCGAGCAGGTCCCGGCCGCCGGTCCAGCGGCGCAGCAGCGCGAACACGCCGGCCAACGCGCTGACCTGCGGCTCCACCGACTCGCCCGGCAACTCGGCACGGGCGGCACAGGCGGGTTCGGTGGTCGGCGCGAAGGGCAGGTCCGGCGGCTCCGGAAGGGCCGTGAGCTGTCGTTCCCAAAAGGCGGAAAGGCCAGGGAAAACTGTCTGTTCGGTCATCGGATCTCAGCTCCGATCGGCGGGTGACACGCAATGCCGGGAAGTCTGGGCCGCACCCGTGCCAGTTGCTTGTAGGGGCCGTTCGGGTGCCGTTGCGGCGATCTGAGGGAAACCTGAGTGCGCCTTTATGCCGATAGCGCATTGCAGTCAGTAAGTACACCGACTCTTTTGGTTATGGCGATGCCGCTCGATGAAGACAATGATCGTGCCCGGGGGGAAGCCACGCCGGGGGCGACGACTCGTAGTGCCCGGTTGTCTCTTCGCTCGCCTGAGCCTCCACGAGAGAACACAGGAGCGGTGCATGTCCGGAGACAATGTCAACCATGCCTGGCGCCCGTCGACGCCGGCTCGCAGCGAAGGTGGGGGCGAGGCATCGACCGCGGAACAACACCGTACGGGTGGTGACCCGGGGCGGGCGCTGCGTCACCTCGCCGCCGCCGGTGACCGCGCGGCCGCACACCTGTGGCTCGCCACCCAGCCCGACCTGCTCGCCGCGACACCCGACCCGGCCGACGCCCCGGTCGCGGAGATCTGGCGGGCGGCGCTGCGGCACCACCTCGCCGGGGAGCCGCACCTGGCCGCGGCCCGTCTGGCGACCGCGCCGATCGGCGCGACCGGCCCGCATGCCGTGCAGATGTACTGCCACGCGGCGGTACACCACCTGCTCGACGACGACCTCGAGCGGGCCAGCGCCGACGTCGAGGAGGCCGCGCGCGCCGCCCACGCGTGCGGTGTCCCGTCCGCCCACCAGGCGTACGCCCGGATGGTCGTGCTGCTCGCCGCCGCCACCGGCGACGCGGCGGCGACCCTCGGGCGTGCGGAGGCGACCGACGGACTGCGTCGCGCGGATGCCGGCCTGTTCCGGTTGATGGTCCACCTGGATCTGGCCGGCCATCTGCTGTGGGCCGGCGACGCCGCCGACGCGCTGCGGCACGCCGAGGCGGCCGTTCGACTGACCGAGGTGGCAGGCGACACAGGCTACGAGCCGTACGCGCTGACTCTCGCCGCCGTGGCGAAGTGTCAGCTCGGTCGGTTGGAGGAGGCGCTCGCCGACGGCGCCGCCGGTCAACGCCTGCGGGAGCTGGCGGGGGTCGCCGCCGACGAGGCGATCTCGCTGGCCGCCCTCGGGATGGTGCACCGCCGCCGGCGGGAGCCCCGGCAGGCCCGGCAGGCGCTGGAGAGCGCCCTGGCCGCGGTGGGCAGCGGTCAGCCGCGCATCGTCTCGTCGGCCTGGGTCCTGGCGGAGCTGGCGCGGATCCGCGCCGCCGACGACCTGTGCGCCGCGCAGGAACTGGCCGAACGAGCGGTCACCATGGCCCGGGAGCCCGAACGGCCGTACGCCCTGCTGGCTCGCGGCTGGGTGGCGCTGCTGCGAGGTGACACCGCCGCCGCCCACTTCGACGCCGCCGAGGCCCGCACCGGCGCCACCGTCGGGCGGCGACGCGCCACCCTCGTCGAGGCGCTCCAGCTCACTGTGCTCGCGGCGGACGACCCGCGCGCGTCCGCCGGGCTGCTCGACGACGCCGCAGCGCTCTGCCGGGAACTGGGCGACCCGGCGGAGGAGGCCACAGTCGCGCTGATCGCCGCGCGATTGCAGGGGCGGCAGGCCCGCCGGGGCGCCGAGGGTGCCGAGCAGAAGCTGCGCCGCTGCGGGGTACGCCTGGACCCGGGCGTCGCCGACGGGCTCACCGCGATCACGCTGCGCGTACCGGCGGTGGTGATCCACACCCTGGGCGACTTCCGGGTGTTCCGGGCCGGCGCCGTCGTCCCGTACGGGGAGTGGCAGTCGAAGAAGGCACGGGACCTGCTGAAGATCCTCGTCGCGCACCGGGGACGTGCCGTGCCCCGGGCCCGGCTGATGGAGTTGCTGTGGCCCGACGAGTCGCCGTCGCGTACCGCGAACCGGCTGTCGGTGCTGCTGTCCACGTTGCGCCGGGTGCTGGGCACCGGCCGCCGCACCAGCGGTCGGGGGGCGGTACTGGCCGACCGTGGGTCGGTGGCGATCGACCTGGACGTGATCGACGTGGACGTGGAGACGTTCCTGACCGCCGCCGAGGAGGCGCAGGTAGCCCTGCGGGGCGGCCACCCGGACACGGCCCGTGCGCTGGTCCGCGCCGACGAGCTGTACGGCGGGGACTTCCTCGCCGACGACCCGTACGAGGACTGGGCGCAGCCGCTGCGGGAGGAGGCGCAGGTCGCCCACACCAGCGTGCTGCGGGCCCTGGCCCAGCACGCCTCGGACACCGACCAGAAGCTGGTCTACCTGATGCGGCTGGTGCACCGGGACCCGTACGACGAGGACGCCCACCTGGAGTTGGTGCAGGTGCTGCGCGCGGCCGGACGGCACGGCGAGGCGCAGCGGCGCTACCGCACGTACGTCGAGCGGATGCGGGAGTTGGGCATCGCGCCGGCCGGCGGCGAGGAGACCGAGACGCAGCCCACCGGGTCCGGCGCCGGGAAGCCTGGCGAGCCGGGGGCACGGGTGACCCGGTGGCGGGCACCGGCCGCGCAGACCCGACCGTGGACGACCGAGTTGGGCGCCGCCCACCACCCGGGCGGCGTCCCGGCGCAGCGAACGGGGATTCCGAGGAGGCTCATTGAGCACCCGGCCTGACCGGCGCGGCGCGCTCGTCGAAGCCGCGTTCTCCTGCCCGGTCACCGAGCGGCCCCGCAAGCACGCCCAGGCAGCTCACGGGGCCGATCTCGGATCGGGCGAACGGGTCAGTGGCGGGGTTGGTAGCTCTTCGGCAGCCGCATGCCGCGCTCGGCCATGATCGCCCGGACCCGGTTGGGGTAGTTGGTGATGATCCCGTCGACGCCCATGTCCATGAGCGCGGAGACGGTGGCCGGGTCGTCGCAGGTCCACGGGATGATCTTCAGGCCCCGCGCGTGCGCCTCGGCCACCATTGTCGCGTCCGGGTAGAAGCGGAAGGTCGGGTCGCTGATGGTGCCGTTCTGTGGGAACCCGTAGTTCGGCGACAGGGCGGTGACGCCGGGGATGGCGGCAGCGGCCTTCACGAAGTCACCGTCGTAGTCGTCGGCGTCGATCCCACCCAGCCAGGGGGACGCGCCCGGCTGGCCGACCTGGAGGAAGTCGTAGTTGGTCAGGGCCACCAGCGGCCACTTCGGCGCGAGGCGGTGCATCACCTTCAGCGCACCCCAGTCGAACGACTGGATGGTGACCTGCTTCTCGATGCCGGAAGCGTGGATCTCCTCGAAGACCCGCCGGACGAACAGTTCACGGGGCGCGGTCTGCTCGGGCGCGCCCGCCTCGACCTTGGTCTCGATGTTCAGGGTGAGCTGCTTGGCCCGGTAGCTCTTGACCAGGCCGAGGACGTCCTTCAACTCGACCATGCGGAAGCCCTTGACCTGCTCCTGCTCCGGGAAGCCCGGAAGCTGCTGGTAGCCGCAGTCCATGGTCTTGAGCTGGGCGAGGGTCAGGTCCTTGATGTACTTGCCGACGTACGGAAACATCGGGTCACCGGCCTTGACCGGTGCGGTGTCGGCGCACTTCTGGGCGCTGACCTGGCGGTCGTGGTTGACGACGACCTTGCGGTCCCTGGTGATCTGGGTGTCCAGCTCCAGCGTGGTGACACCGAGGCGCATCGCCTTGCCGAAGCCCTCCAGCGACTCCTCGGTGGTCATGCCGATGCCGCCGCGGTGGGCTTGGAGGTCGAAGTGGGTCTTCTGGGGGTGCAGCGCGCTGGCGCTGTCGACCGTTGACGCGTGCGCGGCCACCGGAGCGGCGAGCGCGGGCAGAACGGCAAGACCCGCCAGGACGTGACGCAGAGACATGGTGCAAACCTCAGCTCTTCAGGTGCAGATGCCCTGGTGAGGCTAGGTCGGAGGGCACCCGGCACGATGACCTCGCCACAAGCGGAGTGTGAACGCTCGCCGAACCTCAGAGGTGCGCGCACCACGGCAGCGCGCCGTCACCGCGGTAGTTCGCCGGCGGCCGCCGGACGGCGGCCGCCGGCGAAAGGCCTAGTTGCCGAGGGTGACGTGCAGGACGCGTTCGTTGCTGTTGTTCGGGGTGCTGTCCTTGTCACCGGTGGTGGTCGTGGTGAGCCACAGCCCCCCGTCGGGCGCCGGCTCCACCGTCCGCAGCCGGCCGTAGGTGCCGCTGAAGTACGTCTGCACGTTCGTCAGGCTGCTGCCGCTGATCACGGCGCGGTACATCCGCGTACCGCGGGCGCAGGCGACGTAGAGCGCGTCGCGCACGATCGCGATGCCGGAGCAGGAGCCCTCGGCGGTCGGGTAGGTGCGCGCCGGGGCGATGTAGCCGGCGGTGCCGCAGGTGCCGCTGGTGCCCTCGCAGGCCGGCCAGCCGTAGTTGCCGCCGCGCGTGATCAGGTTGGTCTCATCCATGATCGAGTTGCCGAACTCCTGCTCCCACAGCCGGCCCTGCGAGTCGAACGCGAGTCCCTGCGGGTTGCGGTGACCGTAGCTCCACACGTAGTTGCCGAACGGGTTGTCCGACGGGACGCTGCCGTCCGGGTTGAGGCGCAGGATCTTGCCCTCCAGGGTGGAGCGGTCCTGGGCGTAGGCGCCGTTCTGCGCGTCGCCGGTGCTGGCGTACAGCTTGCCGTCCGGGCCGAACCGCAGGCGACCGCCGTCGTGGAACTTGTTGCGCCGGATCCCGCTGAGCAGGACCTGCTCGGTGGAGGTGGTGAGCCGGTCGTTCTCCATCTTGATCCGCACGATCCGGTTGTCGCTGGGCGACGTGTGCATGATGTAGAGCCACCGGTCGCTGGCGAAGCTCGACGAGATCGCCAGACCCAGCAGGCCACCCTCACCGTCGGTGCTCTGCACGTTCGGCACGGTGCCAACTGTGGTCTTCGCCCCCGTGGCGGGGTTGAGGTGGATGATGTCGTGCGCGTCGCGGCGGTTGTAGAGGACGGTGCCGTCGGGCAGCGTCACCAGCCCCCACGGGATGTCGGTGTCGGTGGTGACCTGCCGCACCGTGCACACCGGGTTGGCGCAGCTGGCGCCGGTGCTCACCGTGACGGTGGAGCTGCGTGCCGAGGCGTTGTCCTGGCCGTCGCGGGCGACCACCTGGTACTGGTAGGTGGTGTTCGCCGCCAGGCCGCTGTCGGTGAAGGTGGTGGCCGGCGGGGCGCCCGTGACGGTGCCGATCTTGACGCCACCACGGTAGACGTCGTACGCCCGGACTCCGACGTTGTCGCTCGACGCGGCCCAGCGCAGGGTCACAGTCGTCCCCGAAGCGGTGCCGGTGAGCTGCGTCGGCGTGCTCGGCGGCACGGTGTCGGCCTGGCACTGCGGCGGCGTGATCGTCACGGTGGAGCTGGCCTGCGACACGTTTCCGGCGGCGTCACGCGCGTTGACGTACAGGCCCCAACTGGCTCCGGGGACGACGGTGAGGCCGGCGGACAGGGTGCTGCCGCTCACCGAGGTCATCAGCTGGCCGTCGTGGTAGATGTCGTAGAACGCCACCGCGACGTTGTCCGTCGAGGCGTTCCACGCGAACGTCACCGAGTTGCAGGTCAACCCGCTCACCCGGGGGTTGCTCGGGGGCGTGGGTGGCTGGCTGTCGGTGCTGCCGAGCGACGACGTCCAGCGCTGGTTGGCCTGCCCGTTGCACGTCCAGAGGCCGACAGTCGTGCTGTTTGCGGTGCCGCCGCCGGTCACGTCCAGGCAGAGGCCGGACTGGACACCGACGATGCTCCCGTCGGCGTTGATCCGCCAGCGCTGGTTGGCGCCGCCGGTGCAACCATAGATCTGTAGCGCGGCCGGCGCGCTGGTGTCCTGACCGACCACGTCCAGGCACATCGTCGCGTCGTACACCCGCAACTCGCCGGCCGAGGTGAACGTCCACGCCTGGTTGGCCTGACCGACGCAGTCGTAGATGTTGATGCCGGTGCCGGCGGTGCGCGAGTTGCCCACCACGTCCAGGCACCGACCGGACGCCACACCGACGACTGTCGACGGGCCCGCCGCCGACGCCGGCACGCCGACCGTCACGGCCAGCAGCACCGCCACGGCAAGCGCCGACAGTAGGCGTCGTGGTCTGACTCGGGCGAGGTTTCGCATCAGTCCTCCAGGGTCGGGGCATCGGACGGCCCGACCCCACGCCGGACGACGCAGCGTCCGACCGGACCGACGAGGAAGCAACATCGACAATCAAAGATTGCGTCGCGGCACCTGTCAACGATCTCGCTCCATCGAGGACAAACCCGATCATCGGGGTCACCGTCCGAGGTCGGAACAGGACGCGCCGCCACCGCACGCCGTGATCACGGTGATCCCCGCGCCGGCCGGACCGCCGTGCGGGGCGGCCCGGCCGGCGGTCGGCTCGCCCTGCGAAACACCGTCGGCCAGGGGTCCGGCCGCCCGCCGTCGCCGCCCGGCAGGCCAGGTCGCCGCGAGCGACCCGAATCGACATCCGTCCCGGTCTGTCGATGGCGACAGTATTGGGAGAACCTCGGGACACTGTCAACGTTTACCGGAAAAACCGCGGATCGGCTTGCCGGGCACTGCCCCGGCTTGCGCCCCGTCGACCCTGGCCACGGCTGTGATCCTCTGTTCGGCAACTGCTTCTTCCATGACGCTGCCGTCGCCGATCCACCGGCTCCGGCCGATACTTTCGGTGGATTTCCGGATCATGGCCGCATGACTGACCCGGATCGGAGGGTGGCTGACCTCTGCGTCGGGAGGCTGGGGCATCGTCGTGGCGGCATCGTGGCTGCTCCGCGTCGGGTCGGACATGCGGGCAACCGCCGACGGCCATCGACGGGGGTTCCGGAAATTGTTGACGCCTCGGAATTCCCGCTGCAATACTCCGATCCATTCCGATCGATGCGATCTCCGCCATGACGAGTTCGGTCGATCTCCCCACCACCACCCACCCGTCCGGACCGGACTGGCTGCCCGCGCACACCGGGCGCGTCCGGGCCGGTAGAAGGAGCACAGATGAGCACTGTCTCCGCTGGCACGCTCGTACGGTCGAGGCGACTCCGTGCGGTGCTGTCCATCCTCGCCACCGCCGTCGCGACATGCGGCGTCGTCGTCGTGGCCACGGCGACACCGTCGAGCGCCGCCACCTGCAACGGCTACGTCGGCCTCACCTTCGACGACGGTCCGACCGGCAGCACCAGCGCCCTGCTGAACGTGCTGCGCGCCAACGGCGTACGGGCCACGATGTTCAACATCGGGCAGAACGCGCAGAACAACAGGTCGGCGGCGCAGGCGCAGGTCGCCGCCGGCATGTGGGTCGGCAACCACAGCTGGAGTCACGCCCACATGACGTCGATGAGTCAGTCGCAGATGCAGTCCGACCTGTCCCAGACGAGTTCGGCGATCCAGTCGGCGACCGGCAGCCGACCGCAGCTGTTCCGGCCGCCGTACGGGGAGACGAACTCGACCCTCCAGTCGGTCGCCTCGTCGCTCGGGATGCGGCAGGTGATCTGGGATGTCGACTCGCAGGACTGGAACGGCGCGAGCGTCAGCCAGATCGTGTCGAACGCCAGCCGTCTCCAGGCCGGCCAGGTGATCCTCATGCACGACGGGATCCAGAACACCCGGGACGCCATCGGCCAGATCGTGGCCAACCTGACCAGCCGCAACCTCTGCCCCGGCATGATCTCGCCGTCCACCGGTCGCGCGGTCGCACCCGACGGCACGACTCCGCCGCCCACCGGCACGACTCCACCGCCCACCGGCACGACCCCGCCACCGTCCGGCGGCAGCTGCACCGCCACGGCGACGACGCCGAACGTCTGGGGTGACAGGTACAACACCTCGGTCACCGTCAGCGGCAGCAGCAACTGGACCGTGGTCGTCGCCCTCACCGCGCCGCAGAAGGTCTCCACCATCTGGAACGGCACCGCCAGCTGGGACAGCAGCGGCAACGTGATGACCGTACGCCCGAACGGCGGCGGCAACACGTTCGGCTTCACCACGATGTTCAACGGCAACAGCGGCGCCCGACCGCAGATCCGCTCCTGCACGGCCGGCTGACACCGCGGCCGTCCTGCGTGGCGTCGGCCCGGGCGCCACGCAGGACCGGAGCCGTTGTCCGACGCCCAGCGACAGGGGGCGGACGGACCGGCGCGGAAATCCGGCGACCGCCTACGCCGTCAGGTGGGGACGCAGTTTCGCGGCGGCTCACCTCTGCCGTGTCGGCGCGACATCCATGATCACGATTCACTCGATCCTTCGAAAGATGTCGGAGAGCCCTGCCTGCGGCGCAGCCGGCCGATCTGGCGCCTCCGCGGGCCCGTCGAGCGTGGCGAACAGGTGCTCCACCTGGGTGATCCGCAGTACACGCCTCGTGATGCCAGCGGCACCTCGGATCGAGAAGCGGGATCCGCCCCGCTTCGCCCGGTCGCCGGCCAGGAGTAGGACGTGCACCCCTGCGGCGCTGAAGAAGTCGGCAGCGGTGAGATCGCAGCAGACGTCGGGATGGCTGTCCAGGGCGTTGTGGAGCGCCGCCGCCAGCAGCGGGGCGGTGTCCATGTCGACATAACCCGCCGGGGCGACGATCAGCCGGTCGGCGGAGAAGGCGGCAGACGAGTCGGTGGGCTCGGTGTAGCGAGCCACCGAGAAGGGCCGTTCCGGAACGGCCGGAGCCCAGAACCCACCCGGGTGGCGACGAGCGGCCCGGGTCGTCGGTGCCGTCTGCGGAGGCTGGAGCGCCATCTCTACGCGGTCGGTCATGGGCACACGCCTCCCGTTGGGGATCCTGAACAGGACGGGCGCGTGACTTGACCCAATGACACCGTAATAAGGATTTCCGCTGGCCGCCAGTCGACTCGTCGGCAGGCCGTACGTTCATGGCAGGTGACCGGAAACACCGCGGTCGCGTCTCGGGCTCGCGGGACGGGCAGCCCGTTCCACCAGAGTGGCGGCCACGTCGCGCAGCTTCCGGTTGGAGTCCTGGGAGACCTTCGCGAGGATGGCGAAGGCCTCGTCGGCGGTGCATCGCCGCTCGCCCATGATGATGCCCTTCGCCTGTTCGATGACGGCCCGGCTCTGCATCGCCGACTGCATCTGCGCGGCAAGGGTGACGGTGCTGTCGTACAGGTGCGCGTTGGCCAGGGCGATGGAGGCGTACCCGGCGAAGGTCTGGGCCAGGGTGAGCGCGTCGTCGTCGAAGGCGGCGGGCGTGTCACCGTAGATGTTCAGCGCGCCGAGCACCGACTCCCGGATCGGCAGGCCTATCGACAGTGAGCTGCCGACCCCGGCCAGGACGGCTCGCGGCGCCCAGCGCGGCCAGCGTTCCTCGACGGACATGTTCGGAACGGACACGACGATGGACTCCCTCGCCGCGTCCAGACACGGGCCCTGGTCGTACTCGTACTGCAGCTCGTCGAGTCGCAGCGCCATCTCGCCACTGAAGGCGGCGGTGTGCGCCCCCTCCTGCCGCATCAGCGTCACCGACACCTCCTCGGCGCCGGGAATCGTCCGTTGCGCGAGTTCGGACACCCGGGTCAGCACTCCGGACAGGTCGGTCTCGCCGAGCTTGATCCGGCCAAGCTCGAAGAACGCCTCGGCGGGATCAACCGGTCGCTGTGCCATGACGTCAAGATCCCTCGGAGCCCGGGGCGCATACCGGTTGCGAGGTGGCGTCGGCAGCGCGCGTGGTGATGGCGCACCGTGGACACGGGGCGCCACACCGAACTCGTCGGTCGAGTCCGGTCGCGCCGCTGCTGGACGCTGACTCGCCGACGCACCGGGCGTCGGCTGCCTGATCACTATACGACGCCGCCCGACATGGCCCGGAACGCGCAGGTGGATCGGCTGGCAGGGCGGGAGCGGGCGGCGTCGGCCGAGCGCCCGAGAACGCGGGTCGGACGGCGACGTCCACGGTGGAGTGGGGCCGGCACGGTCGCCACCGCCAGTCGGGCGTGGGTGGTTTCGGCGAGCGCAGGTGGGTACGTGATCGGTGCAGCAAGCCGACGAAGGGACATCCGATGAGGGCCGTCACGTGGCACGGCGTCGGGGACATCCGGTTCTCCGACGTGCCCGATCCGAAGATCCAGGATCCGACCGACGCGATCGTGAAGATCACTACCAGCGCGATCTGTGGCACCGACCTGCACATGGTGCGGGGCACGATGCCCGGCCTACGCCCCGGCGTCGTCCTCGGTCACGAGGCCGTCGGCGAGGTCGTCGAGGTGGGGTCCGGGGTCCGCAACCTCTCCCCCGGCGACCGGGTCATCGTGCCATCGACGATCGCCTGCGGCTACTGCTCGTACTGTCGCGCCGGCTACTTCGCCCAGTGCGACAACGCCAACCCCGGTGGCAAGCGCGCCGGCACCGCGTTCTTCGGCGGACCCGAGGCCGCCGGCGGTTTCGACGGCCTGCAGGCCGAGTACGCCCGGGTGCCCTACGCCAACGTCGGCCTGGTGCCGATCCCCGACGAGGTCGGCGACGAGCAGGCGATCATGCTGTCGGACATCTGGCCCACCGCCTGGTTCGGCGCCCGCCTCGCCGACGTCCGCCCCGGCGAGACCGTGGCCGTGTTCGGCGCGGGACCGGTCGGTCAGCTCGCCGTCCTGTCGGCGTACCTGCAGGGCGCCGGACGGGTCATCGCCGTGGACGGGCTGGAGGACCGGCTCGCCATGGCCCGCGCCCAGCACGCCGAGGTGGTGAACTTCAACGCCGAGGACCCGGTGCAGACCATCCTCGAGATGACCGGCGGGATCGGCGTCGACAAGGTCATCGACGCCGTGGGCGTGGACGCCGAACGTCCCGCCGAGGGTCCCGCCACCGAGCAGACCGACGAGCAGGCCCAGCAGCTCGACAGCGAGGTCCAGCAGGTCGCGCCGGAGACCGACCCGGCGTGGGCGCCGGGTGACGCGCCGAGCCTCGCCGCGCGGTGGGCGGTGCAGGCCGTGGCGAAGGCGGGCACGCTCGGCGTGATCGGCGTCTACCCGCAGACCGTCACGACCTGGCCGTTCGGCGAGGCGATGATGAAGAACCTGACGATCCGCAGCGGCAACTGCCACCACCGCCGCTACATCCCTGAGCTGCTGCAACTGGTCATCAATGGCACCGTCGACCCGGCGCGGCTGTTGACGAAGCACGAACCGATAGGTGACGTGCTGGAGGCGTACCGCCAGTTCCAGGACCGGGACCCGGGCTGGCTGAAGGTCGCCCTCACGGTCTGAGCCACCGACCACGCCGCGCGGCGCCGGATCCGTCAGGGTCCGGCGCTCCGTGCCGGGCGCACTCGTCCCCACGCCCGGTCAGGAAGGAACCTGTACCTCGGCTGCCCGGTCGACAAGGGCCTGGGCCACGTCGCGCACCGTACGGTTGGAGTCCTGCGACGCCCTCGCCAGGACCGCGAACGCGTCGGCGGGTGTGCACCGCCGCTCGGCCATGACGACGCCCTTGGCCTGCTCGATGACCGCACGGTTGGTCATCGAGTCCCGCATCTGCCGGGCGAGGCTGGCGGTGCTGTCGTAGAGCTGGGCGTGGGCCACGGCGACCGCCGCGTACGCCGCGAACGTCTCCAGGATCACCACCGTGTCCTCGTCGAAGGCGTACGGGGTACGGGCGTAGGCGTTGAGCGCTCCGACGACGGCTTCCTGGATCGGCAGGCCGATCGACAACGAGCTGCCGAACCCGGCTCGCACTCCCGCTTCGGCCCACTCCGGCCACCGATCCTCGGCCTGGAGGTCGGGTATGGGCAGGATGTGGCCGCTGGCGGCGGCATCCAGACACGGGCCGCGTCCCTGGGCGTACTGCCGCTCGTCCAGATCCCGGGTCAGCTCGTCGGTGGACGCCGCGGTGTGCCCGACGCCGTTGCGGGCCAGCGTGACCGACACCTCCACCGGCATGGGCAGGACGCGCTTGGCGAGTTCGGCGACGCGTTGCAGGACATCGTCGAGACCGACCTCGCCGAGATTGATGCGGCCGAGTTCGGTGAAGGCGTCGGTAGGGTCCGACATCGGGTGGGTCACCACGGCAGGTCCTCACGGCGGGTGCGCGCCCCTGCGACACAGCAACAGCTCGGCAGACGCGCGAATGGCAGCTCGCCTGGGCGGGCCGCTGCACGACGCCCGCCGTGGCGGAGCCGGGACCCACGCCGTTTCTTGACGCCGGTTCGCCACGCCGATACCTCGAACGTGGGCTACAGGTCTCCTACCGTACTCGCCCGGCCCGCCGAGCGTTCCCTGAGCAGCGACCCGATCAGTCCGCCACGACCAGCGCCTGTGGCGCGGCGGCCTTCATTCGCGTC
This sequence comes from Micromonospora sp. NPDC049274, assembly GCF_040678875.1. Taxonomy (NCBI): domain Bacteria; kingdom Bacillati; phylum Actinomycetota; class Actinomycetes; order Micromonosporales; family Micromonosporaceae; genus Micromonospora; species Micromonospora sp. NPDC049274. Next base: position 267,681 of record NZ_JBFAQS010000007.1, on the reverse strand, counting down.
CGCAGCCACGTGAGCTGCATGGCGGTCTCACCCTCGCAGTCGCGCACCACCGCGAGCAGGTCCTCGTCGCGGACGCCGTAGGCGGCCTGGCCCACGACGGTCCAGGTGATGTCGCACTCGGCGGCCATCAGGTAGAGGTCCTGCAGATCACGGAGCAGACCGATGCCGCCGGTGCGGGTGCCGGTGAACAACTGCGAGTGCAGCCGGTCGGGTTCGGCGGGCGCGTCCTCGGAGTAGCGGGCGGCGAACGGGCGCAGGCGTTCGGCGTGCGCGGCACAGCGCCTCGCCTGCTGATGGCAGAGGTGGTGGACGTCGGGCTCCTCGGCGTGCGCGTCGCCGACCTGCCGGAACGCCTCGGCGAGGGTGACCTGGGCGCGGTGCAGCAGGCCGAGATAGTGGGCGAGATGCACGGCTCACTCCTTCCCGCTGGTGGCCTCGGCGGTCGGCCCGCCGACGGTCGCGGGCACGTCGGCGTCCGCAGGCGGCGCGCTGCCGCCGATCGTCGGCGCCGGCGAGGGTACGCCCCGCCCGTCGGCGAGTTTCGTCACGGCGACGGCGGCCACCTTGAAGAGAGGCTGCTTGGAGACCGGGTCCCAGGCGGTGATGGTCAGCTCGTTCGCCGCCCGCGGGAGCCAGTCGGCGGGGTCCTGATCGAAGTAGCCGTAGTGGAACGGCAGGAACACCACGCCGGGGCGGATGCCGCAGAGCCGGGCACGGGCCTGGATGCCGCCGCGCGCCGAGGAGACGCCGACCAGATCGCCCTCGGCGATGCCGAGCCGGTCGGCGTCGGCCGGGTTGAGCTCCACCCACACGTCAGGTGCCGCCCGGTCGAGCTGCGGCGCGCGGCCGGTCTTCGTGCGGGTGTGGAACTGGTAGACGGTCCGCCCGGTGGTGAGCAGCATCGGGTGGTCCTCGTCGGGCACCTCGGGCGAGGGCTGGTAGTCGACGCTGTGCAGGAATGCCCGCCCGTTCGGTTCCTTGGCCCGGTACTCGGGCTCGGTGAACTCGGCGCCGGTGGCGAGGTCCTGGCCGTACGTCTCGCAGTAGTCCGGGTCGGTGTGGAACACCCCGTCGGTGTAGAGCCGCTCGGTGCCGTCCGGGTGCTCGTCCGTGCAGGGCCACTGGATGCCGGATCCGCCGCGCAGCCTGGCGTAGGTGATGGCTGTGTAGTCGCACGGCCGGCCGCGCGAGCACTCCTTCCACGCCTCGAACACCTCCTCCGGGCCGGTCCACCGGATCAGCGGCTGCCCGTCGCGGTCACGGAAGTCCATCCGGCGCGCGTAGTCGAGGAAGATGTCCAGGTCGGACCTCGCCTCGCCGGGCGGGTCGACGGCCTTGTCGGAGATGTGCACCGTCCGGTCGACGCTTGTGAACGTGCCGGTCTTCTCGCCCCAGGTGGCACCCGGCAGCACCACGTCGGCCAGTTCGGCGGTCTCGGTCAGGAACAGGTCCTGGACCACCACGAACAGGTCCGGCTTGGCGAGGATCCGCCGGATCCGGGCCAGGTCCGGCAACGACACCGCCGGGTTGGTGGCGCTGATCCACAGCAGTTTGATCGAGCCCTGCTCGGCGTACCGGAAGATCTGCATGGCGTGCGTCGGCGGCGACCAGTGCGGGATGGTGTCGACCTCGACGTTCCACAGCCGGGCCAGCTCCTCGATGTGGCTGGTGTTCGCCCAGTTGCGCAGGCCGGGCAGGTCGCCGTCGGCGCCGGTCTCGCGGGTGTTCTGCGCGGTCGGCTGGCCGTTCATCTGGTAGATCCCGGCGCCGGGGCGGCCGATCATGCCTCGGAGCAGGTGCAGGTTGTTGACGGCGCAGGCGGCGGCGGTGGCCTGGTTCGACTGGTAGAAGCCCTGCAACACGGTCGACAGCAGCCGCTGTGACGTGCCGAGCATCTCCGCGGCGCGCTCCACGTCGGCGGCCGGCACGTCGCAGATGTCGGCGACCCGGTGCGGTGGGTAGCCGTCGACGATCCGGCACAGCTCGTCGAAGCCGATGGTGTGCCCGTCGACGTAGTCGCTGTCGTACCAGCCACGTCTGATGATCTCGCGGAGCAACCCGTTCAGCAGGGCGACGTTCGTGCCGTTGCGGACCGCGAGGTGCAGGTCGGCCTCCCGGGCGACCGGGGTGGCTCGGGGGTCCACGGCCAGCATCGCCGGAGCGTTCGGCCCGCGTCGCCGGTCCAGCATCCGCATCCACAGCACCGTCTGCGTCTCGGCGACATTGTGGCCCCACAGCGCGATCGCGTCACAGTGGTCCACGTCGGTGTACGACCCGGGCTGCCCGTCGGTACCGAAGCTCGCCTTCATCGCCGCCGCCGCGGTCGCGGTGCACAGCCGGGTGTTGCCGTCCATGTGCGGTGTGCCCAGCCCGGCCTTACCGATCACGCCAAGCGTGTAGTACTCCTCCAGGAACAACTGACCCGAGGTGTAGAAGCCGAAGCGTCCCCACCCGCCCGGCGCGTCGAGGAGGTCCCGCGAGCGGGCCACGATCCGGCCCATGGCGGTGTCCCAGTCCGTCTCGACGAGACGGTCACCGTCGCGGACCAACGGTCGGGTCAGCCGGTCCGGGCTGTTGTTGGCCTGCCAGCCGTACAGGTCCTTGGGGTCGAGCCGACCCCGATTGATCCGGTCCACCGCCCGGCCCCGCACGCCGACGATCCGCCCGTCGGCCACCGCGATGTCCATGGCGTCGCCGTTGGAGTGCAGCACCGACGCCGACTGCACCCACCGGTCCACGTCGGCCTCGGTACGCCCGTCGGCCAGATAGCGGTCCACCCGCACCGGCCACTCGTCCCCCGGCCCGTACGGCGTCCGCTCACCCCACGGCTCGGCGATCCGATCAACCACGACGCGCTCCCTCCGACGACTCCCCGGTACTACCCACCGCGGCGGACCCGGGGCCCGAACTCGGGAGATATGTCCCCGCGATCCCGATCCGCACACCTGCCGACCGTCACCGCGGGTCGTCGAAGCCCTCGGTGGCTCGTTCGCGGCGCAGGTGCGCCAGCGCCCGGCGGCTGAGGTCGGTGTCCTCCCGGCCGAGCGCCCGGTACATGCTGGCGACCTTCTCGTACGGCTGCGCGGGCGGCAGCAACGGGATCGCCGGGTCCACCACCGCCTCGATCAGCGTCGGTCGGTCCGCCGACAGCGCGCGGTCCCAGGCAGCGTCGACCTCGCCCGGGGTGGTGACCCGGACGCCGTGCAGACCCAGCAGCTCCGCCCAGCGGGCGTACGGGGCGTCGGGCAGGCGCTGCGAGTCGACGAAACGCGGGTCGCCCTCCATCTCCCGCTGCTCCCAGCTCACCTCGGCCAGGTCGCGGTTGTGCAGCACCAGCACCACGAAGCGCGGGTCCGCCCAGTCCCGCCACCGGTGCGCGACGGTGAGCAGCTCGGCCAGCCCGTTCATCTGCATCGCGCCGTCCCCGGCGAGGGCCACCACCGGGCGCTGCGGCGCGGCGAGTTTCGCGGCCAGCCCGTACGGCAGCGCCGAACCCATCGACGCCAGGGTGCTGGACAGGTGCGCGTCGACGCCGACGGGCAGGCGCAGGTGCCGGGCGTACCAGTAGACGACCGACCCGACGTCCACCGACACCTGGGCGTCGCCGGGCAGCCGGTCGGTGAGAGCGTGCAGGACGTACTGCGGATTGAGCGGCTCGACCTCGGCGGTCGCCCGGCGGCGGGCGATGTCCCGCCAGCGCGCCACCTCGCCCTCGACCCGTTGCCGCCAGCTCCGGTCGGTGCGAGGCGTGAGCAGCGGCAGCAGCGCCCGGATGGTCTCGGCGGCGTCGCCGAGCAGCGGCACCTCCACCGGGTAGCGCATCCCGAGACGCCGGCCGTCGATGTCGATCTGCACCGCCCGGGCCTGCCCCGGCGCCGGATAGAACTCCGACCAGGGGTCGTTGCTGCCGACGATGAGCAGGGTGTCGCACTCGCTCATCAGCGCGCTGCTGGCGGTGCTGCCCAGATGGCCCATCACTCCGGTGTGGAACGGCAACGCCTCGTCCAGCACCGGCTTGCCCAGCAGCGAGGCGGTCACTCCCGCGCCCAGCGCCTCGGCAAGCTCGACCACCTCGTCGGCGGCGGCGCGGGCGCCCTGCCCCACCAGGATCGCCACCCGCTGCCCGGCGTCGAGCAGGTCGGCGGCGGCACGTAGGTCGTCCGGGCGGGGCCGCAGCTCCGGCACCGGCAGCCCGGGGTTGGTCACCATGATTCCGTGCTGGTGCGCGCCGAGATCCGGGGCCGGGGCGGTCTGCACGTCGTGCGGCAGGATGACGCAGGTCGGGCTGCGGGTCGCCAGGGCGGTACGGATCGCCCGGTCCAGCAGCATGGGCAACTGCTCAGGGGTGTACGCGGTCTGCACGAACTGCGCGCACACGTCGCCGTACAGGCGGACCAGGTCGATCTCCTGCTGGTATCCGCTGCCCAGCACCGAGGTCACCTGCTGGCCGACCAGGGCCAGCACCGGCTGGGAGTCCAGCCGCGCGTCGTAGAGGCCGTTGAGCAGGTGCACCGCCCCCGGCCCCTGCGTCGATAGGCACACCCCCAGGCCGCCGGTGTACTTCGCGTGACCGCAGGCCATGAACGCGGCCGTCTCCTCGTGTCGGGCCTGCACGAACTCGGGCCGGCCGGCCCGGCGCAGCGCCCCCATCACCCCGTCGATGCCGTCGCCGGAGTAGCCGAAGACACGATCCACACCCCAGTCCGCCAACCGGGCCACCACCAGGTCCGACACCGTCGCATCCGCCATCGCCGTCTCCTCGCCTCGCCGCTGTCCACCTGGGGCGGTACCCCGATCCACAGCGCCAAACCAGGCAGACGCCGACGATCGAGGTTCGGCGGGTCGTCCGCCGCCGCCGGCGCCGCGAGTCGAAGCAGGTCAACGCCGCGCACGCGGCCGCCGACGGGGAGGGCCGAACCGCCAGCCCTGGCGGCAGCGACCCCCCGTCCCGGTCGACGGCCGGCAGGCCGCCCTGATCACTCGACCGGGTTTTCGGACAAAAAGGCTCATCTCCGAATAACTCTCCCGTAATACCGTGAGTTTCGTGCCACCGAACCAGAGCCACTCTGGTCGATCGCTGGCGTCACCCACTTCGAGAGGATCGGACCATGCGCGACCTATCTCGTCGCGAAGTACTCAAGGCGACGGCGGCCGTCGGCGCGGGGGCTGCCGTGTTCCCCGGCATCGTGGGCGCCGGCACCCCCGGATTCGCGGCCGACGGCGGCCCGGGTCCGTCCTCCACCGCCGAGTGTCCCCCGGCGGAGCTGACCGGGCGCATCGTCCGCCCCCAGGATCCCGGGTACGCGAACGCGAGCCTCGGCTGGGACGAGCTGTTCGTCCGCTACCCGCTGGTCATCGTCTTCGCGCAGAACACCCAGGACGTGGTCAACGCCCTGACCTGGGCGCGGCAGAACGACGTAGCGCTGCGGGTGCGCAGCGGCCGGCACAGCCTCGAGGGCTGGTCGAACGTCGACAACGGCATCGTGATCGACGTGAGCGAGCTGAAGTCGACACACATCGACTACGCGAGCCGCACCGCACGGGTGGGCGCCGGGCTCAATCAACTGGAGGCGGTCACCGCGCTCGGCGAGCACGACCTCGCGGTGACGACCGGCACGGAGGGAAGCGTGGGCCTGTCCGGCGCGACCCTCGGCGGCGGTCTGGGGTTCCTCACCCGCTACCTCGGCATGGCCTGCGACAGCCTGATCGGGGCGGAGATCGTCGTCGCGTGGGGCAGCAACGGCGCGAAGGCCATCGAGGTGGACCTGCACAACCACGAGGACCTGCTCTGGGCCCTACGCGGCGCGGGCAACGGCAACTTCGGAATCGTCACCTCGCTCACCTATCGGGTGACACCGCTGCGCAGCGTCGCCTACGTCCAGGCGACCTGGGACAGCCTCGGTGACCTGGAGGAGATCTTCGACACCTGGCAGCGCATCGCTCCGTTCACCGACTACCGCCTGGGGACCCAGGTCGAGATCCACAAGTCTGCGATCCTGCTGTTCGCGGTGCTCGCCGACGGCCCGGAGGCGGAGGCGAGGGAGCTGCTGGAGCCGATCCTCTCGATCGGCAACCCCGAGGTCACCGTGCAGACCGGAGGCTGGGGCGAGATCTACAACGGCTTCCAGATCCCGACCGCGGACGAGCCCGCGAACTGGAAGTTCTTCTCGCAGTTCTCCAACCAGCCGTTCCCGAGGAAGGCGATAAGCGTGGTCCGCGCCTTCATGGAGGACGCGCCCACGGACGACAGCAACTTCTTCCTCCAGGCGTTCGGCCGGGGGAAGCAGGCGCACGAACCCCGCGGCGGCTCCGCGTTCCCGCACCGCGACGCGCTCTTCTACTCCGAGCCCGGCGTCGGCTGGGGCACGCGCGGGGAGCCGGACAGCGGGGACGCCCTCACGCCTGTCGCCCAGACCTGGATCGCCGAGTTCAGCCAGGCCCTGCGGCCGTACGTCGACGGCGCCTACGTCAACGTGCCGAACATCGGGATGGCGGAGTGGGAGTCGGCCTACTGGGGGTCCAACTTCTACCGACTGCGCAAGATCAAGGCGAAGTACGACCCGCACAACGTCTTCCAGTACGAGCAGAGCATCCCACCCGCGACCTGCTGAGCGACGACCCCGGGCCACGCGTCGTGTGGCCCGGGGTCGAGGCCGCAGCAACGGTAGTGACCTCTCGCGGCATCGGCTGTGCGCAGCGCGGCCAACTTTCGCCGTTCAGGAAAAAAGATCAGCTTCTTGTGAACAAAGCCTCACCCCGGTGAGGATATTCAGATGCGTCGTCTCCCTCAGAGTTTCGGCCGGCCGGTCGCGGGCCTGCTCGCGCTCGCCCTCGCCACGGCGGTCACTCTCCTCGCGTCCGCCCAGCCCGCCGCAGCGCACGGGACGCTCGCGATGTCCACCCCGGAGAGCGGCGCCACGCTGCGGGAGCCGTTGACGTCGGTGGCGCTCTACTTCACGGAGAAGGTCGGCGCCAACGCGTACTTCACTGTCACCGCGCCGAACGGTGTCCGTGTCGACAACGGCTGGACGTACGGGGAGCCGAAGGCGCTGACCAAGCCCGTGCGGGAGTACTTCCTGGTCGACGGCCAGTTCCAGCCTCGTGAGTACACGACGGGCTTTCCGGCGGTGGTGTCTGTCGCGCACCTGCCGGCGGCCGGCCAGTACTCGGTGAGCTATCTGTCGGTGGCCTCCGACGGTGACGCGGTGCGCGGCACCATGACGTTCCGCTACACCGGCCGGGCGACCAAGGCGCCGCAGGGGTGGCAACCGCCGACTCAGCAGCCCGACCCCGCGCTTCTGGCCGCCATCGACCAGCACGCGTCCTCGGGGCAGCAGCCGGTGGCCTCGGCCGCACCGGCCGGGCCGACGGGCACACCGCAGGCGGCCCCCGCCGTGCCCTCGGATGAGGGAAGCGGCCCGGGCGCGGTGGTCTGGATCGGCGGGGCGGTCGCGGCCCTCGCGGCGGTGGCGGGGCTCGTCGTCTGGCGTCGTCGCACGTCCCCCGCCGGTCGACCGACTGGCCGGGCACGCGCGTCGAAGGCTCCGGCCGGCCGGGGTGGTCGCGGAGCACCCTCGGCACGCAAGTCCGCCGCCGGCAGGAACGCAGCGACCACCCGCAAGAGCCCGGCGACCACAGGCAAGAGCCCGGCGACCACCGGCGGCAGTCGCGCGGCGGGCGGTTCCGGCGGCCGGCAGCGAGGCGTCGTCGTACCCGCGGCACGTGGGAGCGGCGCGCTCGCCGGCACCCGGAGTTCGGTCGCGGTCGAGTCCGCGCCACGGCCGACGCCGACCGCGCAGGCCCTGGCCACACCGGAGGACGCATCGCCCGTCGAGCGGTCGCAGCCCGACACGCAGGACACCACAGCGGTACGCGGGTCACGGCTGACCAACACCCACCTGGCGCTGCTCGTCGGTGGGTTGGTGCTGGCCCTGCTGGCCGGCTTCGGGCTCGCCCGCATCGGCACCGGCGACGCGTCGCCCACCGGTGACGCACGCCGACCCGCGGCCCCCGGCGGCGTACCGAGCAGCTCCGGGGAGGCCCTGTCGGCCGGCACCGGGCACGACCACGCGCCCGGAACCGGGCCGCACTCGCATCCGGGCGACGTCAGCGCGGGTGAGACCCTGGCGACCGGGACGACGGTCAGCGCCGGTGGCTACACGTTGCAGCCGCTGGAGCGGACCCAACCGCCGGGCGTGCGCGCGGACTACCGGTTCCGGATCGTCGGAACCGACCGGCAGCCGGCGACGCGTTTCGCCGTCGTACACGAGAAGCCGTTGCACCTCATCGTGGTGGGTCGCGACCTGGGCGGCTACCAACACCTGCACCCGACGATGGCGCCCGACGGCACCTGGAGCGTCCCGCTGACCCTGGCCCGGCCGGGCGGCTACCGCGTCTTCGCCGACTTCTCCGTCGCCGCTCCCGACGGTCGACAGGTGCCCCTCGTGCTGGGCGTCGACCACCAGGTGCCAGGGGCGTACGCCCCGGCCGCCCTGCCGCCGGCCCAGCCGCAGGCGACGGTCGGGCCGTTCACTGTGTCGATGACCGGAACGCCCACGGCCGGCGTGACGGCGCCGGTGCGCTTCCAGCTCACGCGCACCGACGCCGCCGGGCCGGTCCAGCCGCAGCGGTACCTCGGCGCGTACGGGCACCTGGTCGTGGTCCGCGAGGGTGACCTCGGGTACGTGCACGTCCACCCGGAACAGGAACTCGTCGACGGGACGGTCGCGTTCTGGCTGACCGTCCCCAGCTCCGGCCGGTACCGGGCATTCTTCGACTTCCAGGTCGACGGGAAGGTCCACACCGCCGAGTACACGATCAACCTGCCCTGACAGCGGGTCCACACGGACGGGCGGCGCCGGGATCACCCGGACGGCCGCCCGTCCGCCGTCGCGGCGGCGCGGCTCACCAGCCGGTACGCGCCGCCGTGCCCCGATAGGGTCCGGAAAGTCGCGGGAACCACACGGGGTCACGCCCCGACTACCTCACAGGGCCGCGGCCACGACAGATCACACCGGGCACATCGCCAGTACGGGAGGCACCCTCGGGCACCTCCCGACAATCCCGATCGGAAAAACATGTCTCTCACCGAGCTGTCCGGCACGCCGCTGCCGCAACCCCGCACCCCCGAGGCGCCCTCGTCCCCGCCGAACCGGCGTCCCTCACCGTTGGGCGCGCTGCTGCTCCGGCTGCACTTCTACGCCGGCATCCTCGTCGCGCCGTTCCTGGTGGTGGCCGCGCTGACCGGGCTCGCCTACACGCTCACCCCGCAACTGGACGCCGCCCTGTACGGCGATCGGTTGACTGTCGCCCCGGGCCGCGACCGTCCACTCCCCCTCGCCGAGCAGGTCGCCGCCGCCCGGACCGCGCACCCCTCCGGCAGCATCGCCACCGTCGCGCCGGGGGACGGCGACCGGAGCACCCGGGTGGCGTTCTCCCTTCCCGAACTCGGCGAGAAGCGACACACCGTCTACGTCGACCCGTACACCGCGCAGGTTCGAGGCCAGCTGACCACCTGGTTCGGCTCCACCCCGGCCACCACCTGGCTTGACGACCTGCACCGCAACCTGCACCTGGGCGTGGTGGGTAGGCACTACTCGGAGCTCGCGGCGAGCTGGCTCTGGGTACTCGCCCTCGGCGGGGTCATCCTGTGGTGGCGACGACGCAGCGCCTCCCGGTCCGCCGCACGGCACCTGCTCGTGCCGAACCTGGCCACCACCAGGGGTGTCCGTCGTACCCGGGGGTGGCATGCGACGACAGGCATCTGGTTGGTCATCGGCCTGCTGTTCCTCTCGGCGACCGGACTGACCTGGTCCCGCTATGCCGGAGCCAACTTCGGCGCCGGCCTCGACGCGCTCGACGCGCGGTCTCCCGAAATCTCCACCAGTCTCACCGCCGCGGCGGCGGAGACCGGCGGTGGCCACCACCACGGCGACGCCTCCACGGACGGGGCCGTCGAATCGGCGGCCTTCGACCGGGTCCTGACGGCCGCCCGTAGCGCCGACCTCTCCGGGCCGGTCGAGATCACCCCCGCGCAGGAACCGGGTTCGGCCTGGACCGTCACCCAGACCGACAACACCTGGCCGGTCGCGAAGGACCGGGTCGCCGTCGACAGCAGCGGGGGTACGATCACCGCCCGCAGCGACTTCGCCGACTGGCCCCTCCTCGCGCAGCTGAGCGGCCTCGGCACCCAGGCCCACATGGGCGTGCTCTTCGGCCCGGTCAACCAGATCCTGCTCGCCGCGCTCGCTCTCGGGCTGCTCTGCGTCATCGTGTGGGGTTACCGGATGTGGTGGCAGCGACGTCCGACCCGTACCGATCGACGGGCGCTCGCCGGCACCCCACCGGCCCGTGGCGGTGTCCGTGCGCTGCCACTCTGGACGCTCCTGCTCGGCGTGGTGATGACGACGGCGGTCGGCTGGGCCCTGCCCCTGTTCGGACTCAGCCTGCTCGCCTTCCTCATCGTCGACGTCCTGGTCGGCGCGGTGTCTCGCCGTCGACGTCCCGCCTCGGCACCCGTCTCCCCGGCGCCGGCCGGGCACTGATCGGACCGGCCCGATCCCGGGCACCGTGACCAGGAGGAGCCGGTCTCAGCTCGCCGGGGGCGCCGCTCGTCGTCCACGCCGCGCCTCCGGTGAGCGCGCCGGAGGCGTGTCGGGGCCGTGACACGCGTCGATGGTGTCGTGATGAGCACATCATCGGCTCGGGGATTTGTCCGGTTCCGCTGCTCTATTCCCCAGGTAGGTGGAACGATGGCTGTCGTGGGAACTGCCGAGACTGCCATGCCTGCCATCTCACCGCTCGCCGGTGAGCCGATCAAACGCGCGGATGCCGAGCGGCTCGCGGGGGTGCTGAAGGCGTTCGCCGATCCGGCCCGACTGCGACTGCTCAGCCTGATCCAGGCCGCCCCGGAGGGCGAGGCCTCGGTCACCGACCTCACCGCGCCACTCAACCTCTCTCAGCCGACCGTGAGCCATCACCTGCGGATTCTCACCGAGGCCGGTCTGATCGAGCGCGAGAAGCGCGGCGTCTGGGCGTATTACCGCATCGTGCCGTCGGCGATCGCGGCGATCGCCGACCTGCTGACGCCGCCGCGCAAACGGCCGACGAAAAAGACTCGCTGAGCGACCGTCGCACCGGTTTCGGTGGCGGTCGTCGTCACCGGACCCGGGCGACGGCGGCGTTGAACGACACGTCCTGCACGGACGGTCGCGGCTGCGGCGCGTCGTCGGCGTGCCATCGCGCCACCGACACGATGCCGGGCTCGACGAGCTCCAACCCGTCGAGGAGCGCCGCGAACTGCTCGGTGCTCCGGGCCTGGAACCGGCCGTCGCGGTTGTTGGCTTCGAGCTGGGCGGTGACAGCGGGCGGCAGGTATTCCCAGGTCACGTGCGAGGCGACCACATAGCTGCCGGGCGGCAGCGCCGCGATGAGCCGATCGAGGATGCCCCTGGGGTCCTCGTCGTCGCGGATGAAGTGCAGGATGGCAACCAGCATCAGCGCGACGGGCTGGGTCAGGTCCAGTGTCGTGCGCAGATCGGGATGGGCGAGGATCGTGTCCGGCGCCCGCAGGTCCGCGTCGAGGTAGGTCGTCCGCCCCTCGGGGGTGCTGGACAACAGCGCGCGGGCGTGGGCCAGGACGATCGGGTCGTTGTCGACGTAGACCACCCGTGCCGACGGGTCGATGGCCTGGGCGACCTCGTGGGTGTTGTCGGCGGTCGGGATGCCGGTCCCGATGTCCAGGAACTGCCGGACACCCTGCTGCGCCAGGAAGCGCACCGCGCGTTGCAGGAACATCCGGTTCTCCACGGCGGAGAGCCGGATGGTGGGCATCGCGGCCGCGAGCGCGTCGCCGGACTCCCGGTCGGCGGCGAAGTTGTCCTTGCCACCCAAGAGGTAGTTGTACCTGCGGGCCGGGTGCGCGACGGAGGCGTCGATCCGGTCAGCCGCCGAGGGGTTCGCATCATGTAACGTCATCCGGCCTCCCAGCGCTGCGCGTCCTCCACAAGGTACACACCTCGCCGCCGGTGGGCAGACCCCGACGTCCCCCGTTCAGGTCGCGCAGCTCTCGACCGTCGGCGACGCGCCGCCCGGCTCCGGAGCCGGTTCCGCATCGCGTACGCCGGCGAGGAGGTCGGCGGTGGTGTGCGCCTGGATGCCGGGCTGCGTGCCGTCGGCGAACCGCTCGACGACGGACCGGACGTGGCGCGCGGCGGGTTCGGCGAGGCCGTCGTAGACGGCCTCGAACAGCTCCCGGGCCGGCTGTCGGAGCCATCCGGCCGGCAGCAGGTCCAGCGGCAACCGAGGGTCGAGGGTGGGAAACCGCCGGAAGGTGTCCATCACCTCGGTACGCGCCCGCACCGCCGCCGCGCCGTCGACGCCCCCGGATCGCAGCTTCGGCACCAGGGGCGTCCACCGGCGCAGGAACTCCTCGTAGTGCCGACCGATTGCCGCGACGTCCCAGGCGTCGATCGGAGCGCGCTGGCCGATCACATCGAGCGCGGCCTGCGGCCCGCGAAACACCGTGACGGCGCCGAGGGTGAACCGGGCGAGCTGCGCCCTGCCCTGCGCGCTCAGGTCGTAGGGCGAGATCCACAACCCGTCGTACAGCGGCGCGTACCCGAGCCAGCGGAGTTGACCACGCAGGGCCCGCCGCTGGGTGCTGCGATCCTGGGGCAGCGAGAAGGCGACGATCGTCCAGCAGCCGTCCCACTCCGACACCTCGGTCGTCGCGGCCAGGATCCAGCTGCCTCCGCTGGACAGGTTCGCGGCGGCGGCGCGGCTGATCCGGTAGGAGCTGCGCCGCCCCTCCCGGCTGCCCTCCAGCACACCGCGACGGGCCAGGCGGCTGATCGCGGCCCGCGCGCCGGCGGTGCTCACCCCGGACTCGGCGAGCAGCGCGACGAGGGCGGCGGACGGGATCCGCGCGCGGTGGCGCAGGGTGTAGTCGGCCAGCAGGGTCACCGCGAGATCCTGCGGCGAACTGCCGGCCTGTCGTCGGGGTAGCCGCGGCGCCTCGTCCCCGTCGTCGGGATAGATCTCCTCGATGGTGAAGGGGCTTGCCACGGGCGCTCCCGGCTCGGCTCAGGGACGGTCCACCGACTGTAGACGGACCGCCGGGCCGCCGGGCGCGCCGCGGCGGTCACGACCAGGCAGTCAATTGAGGTACGTCGATTGACACTTCGACGACCGCGAGGAACACTATCTGCTACGCGACGCCGTACGGAGCCGGGAACAGGGCACGCACACGTAGTGGGCGAAGCGCGATCACCACGGGCAGTCGGGCGCACCCGTGAGCGCCGCGCGACCACACGTAACCCCCGCACAGGTGATCGAAGGAGTCGTCCCGTGAAGATCCGAAGGAAACTGCTGCTCGGCCTGGTCACGTCGCTCGCGGCGGTCGGCCTGGTGGCACCCACGCTCCAGCCCGCGTACGCCGCGTCGCTCACCGAGGTGACCGCCTTCGGCGACAACCCGGGCCGGATGCGGATGCACGTCTACGTGCCCGACACCCGCCCGACCAGGCCCGCGATCGTGGTGGCCATGCACGGCTGCGGAGGCTCGGGCCCCGGCTTCTACTCCGGCAGCGAGTTCGCCGCCCAGGCCGACCGGTACGGGTTCATCGTGATCTACCCGAGCGCTACCCAGCAGGCCGGATTCGGCAACTGCTTCGACACCTGGTCGGATGCCGCCAAGCGCCGTGGCGGCGGCAGCGACCCGGTGTCGATCGTCTCGATGGTCCGCTACGCCCAACAGCAGTACGGCGCCGACCCCGACCGGGTGTACGCCACCGGCAGCTCGTCCGGCGGCATGATGACCAACCACATGCTGGCCCTCTACCCCGACGTGTTCAAGGCCGGCGCGGCGTTCATGGGGGTCCCCTACAACTGCTTCGCCAACGCGGCCGACTACCCACCCACCAGCAGCCAGTGCACCGGCGGGAACATGAACCGGACCCCGCAGCAGTGGGGTGACGCGGTCCGTCAGGCCTACCCCGGCTACTCCGGCCCCCGCCCGCGCGTGCAGTTGTGGCACGGCACGAGCGACACCCTCGTGCCGTACTCGCTGCTGCAGGAGACGATCGAGCAGTGGACCAACGTGTTCGGGCTCAGCCAGACACCCACCTCCACCGACACCCCGCAGACCAACTGGAACCGGCGGCGGTACGCCGACGCCAACGGGACCGTCCAGGTCGAGGCGTACAGCATCCAGGGCGCCGGGCACAGCCTGCCCGCCGGCGGCATGGCCGCCGCCGCCATCGCCTTCTTCGGCCTGACCGCGCCGCCCGCGACCTCCAGCCCGACGGCGACACCCACACCGACGGCGACGCCCAGCCCGACCACGACGCCCAGCCCGACCACTACGCCCACACCGCCCACGCCGCCGCCGGGGTCCGGCGCGTGCCGGGTGGTCGTCAGCCTCAACGCCTGGAACACCGGCCTGACCGAGAACCTCACCATCACCAACACCGGGTCCAGTGCCGTCAACGGCTGGTCGCTCGTCTTCACCCTGCCGGGTGGGCAGAGCATCACCTCGGGCTGGAACGCCTCCTACTCCCCCGCGTCCGGGCAGGTGACGGCCAGGAACGTCGCCTACAACGCCGGCATCGGGCCGAACGGATCGGTGAGCATCGGCTTCCAGGCCACACACACCGGCGACACCGCCCGGCCGGCTTCGTTCACCCTCAACGGGTCGGCCTGCACTATCGCCTGACCACGACCGGCCGGGACAGCACCCGTCCCATCGGCCGGGCCAGATCGAGCCGGCCTCGTTTCGCGGCGGCGACGAGGCCGGCTCCGCCCGAGGCGTGCGTCCCTTAGCGCGGGACGCACGCCGTCGCCGGGCGGCGGAGGGGTGCCCTAGCTGCCCGCGGGCACCTGCTCCGTGACGTCGTCGTAGCCGGCCGCCCCGGGCGCGTCGGTCGGCGCGTAGATCACGCGGAGCACGCCCGTCGGGAACGCCTCGGTCGCCGTCACCCGCAGGTGGTACGCCGTGTCGCCCTCGTCGAACAGCCGGCGGCCCTTACGCGCCGCCACCGGGTGTACCAGCAGGCGCAGCTCGTCGACGAGCCCGGCGGCCAGGAGCTGCTGCACCACGGAGATCGACCCGGGGATGAGGATCCCCTTGATCCCGGCGTCGGCCTTGAGCGCGGCGACGGCCGCCGGGAGGTCGCCGTCGATGATCTCCGAGTTGCGCCAGGAGAACTCCAGCGGCTGGCGGGAGACGACCACCTTGCGTACGTCACCGAGCTGCTTGGCGAACCCGGCGTCCTCGCCACCCGCCGCCTCCCGGCCGGGCCAGGCGCCGGCGAAGCTGTCGTAGGTCACCCGGCCGATGAGCAGCACGTCGGAGGTGTCGTAGTCCTCGGTGACGGCGCGGCCCATGTTGTCGTCGAAGTACGGGAAGTGCCAGTCGGGATCGATCTCGGCCACGCCGTCGGCCGAGATGAACAGCGTGGAGATGACCTTCGCCATCGCGGTGTGCTCCTTCACGTCAGGTGCTGTCGGCAGACAGACGGCCACAGCATCCCAAACTCGCCCGACACTCACCGGCCTCTCGAACCGCGCGCCGCCGACGGAACGCCACCGAACACGGCGGAACCGTCGGACGTACCCGGTAGGTTGCACAGACGTGGCCACGCCCGCCGACGTCCGACACGACCTCGCGAGCCTCGCCGACCCGGTCCGCGCGGCCGGATCGAGCCGGTTCCTCCAGCTGGTCCCCGGTGGCTACGGCGAGGGCGACCGGGCGATCGGCGTCACCGTGCCGGACCAGCGCCGGGTGGCTGCCCGGTACTGGCGCGACCTCTCCCTCGCCGGCACGGCCGAGCTGTTGACCAGCGGCGTCCACGAGGAGCGGCTGACGTCGCTGTTCATCCTGGTGCGCAAGTTCGCCCGGGGCGACCAGGAGGAACGGGGCCGCGTCGTCCGCCTCCTCCTCGACCACACCGACCACGTCAACAACTGGGACCTGGTGGACTCGTCCGCCCCGTACATCCTCGGGCCGTGGCTGATCGACAGGGACCGCAGCGTCCTGGATCGCCTGGCCTCGTCGGACCTGGTGTGGGATCGGCGCATCGCCATCATGGCGACCTTCGCCTTCATCCGGGTCGGTGACTTCGACTGGACGTTCCGCCTCGCCGAACGGCTCCTGCACGACCCGCACGACCTGGTCCGCAAGGCAGTCGGCTGGATGCTGCGCGAGGTGGGCAACCGCGACCGCGCGGCCGAGGAGGAGTTCCTGGCCCGGCATCACCGGGCCATGCCGCGCGTCATGCTGCGGTACGCGATCGAGAAGTTCGAGCCGCAGCGACGCAGGGAGTACCTGGCCGGGCTGGCCTGAACGGGCTTCGGGTCCTCGGCGGCAGAGCGCGGACGAGCCCCGGTCGATCACGAACGGATCGGCCGGGGCTCGTCGGTGTGCGCAGGATCAGGCGATGTCGAACCGGTCGAGCTCCATGACCTTCGTCCAGGCCGCGACGAAGTCGTGCACGAACTTGTCGCGCGCGTCCTGGCTGGCGTAGACCTCGGCGAGGGCGCGCAGCTGGGAGTTGGAGCCGAAGATGAGGTCGACCGCGGTGGCGGTCCACTTCACCTCGTCGGTGCCCAGGTCCCGGATCTCGTACACGTGCTCCTCGGACTTCGACGCGCTCCACCGGGTGCCCGGGGAGAGCAGGTTGGCGAAGAAGTCGTTGGTGAGCACACCGGGCCGGTCGGTGAGGACGCCGTGCCGGCTGCCGCCGGTGTTGGCCCCGAGCGACCGCAGACCGCCGATGAGCACTGTCATCTCGGGCGCGGTCAGGTTCAGCATGTACGCACGGTCGACGAGCAGCACCTCCGGCTGGGTCTTCTCGCCGGCGCGCAGGTAGTTGCGGAAACCGTCCGCGCGCGGCTCGAGGACCCGGAAGGACTCGACGTCGGTCTGCTCCTGGGTGGCGTCGGTGCGGCCCGGCCGGAACGGCACGGTCACCTCGACACCCGCGTCGCGCGCCGCCTTCTCGACCGCGGCCGAGCCGGCCAGCACGATCAGGTCGGCGAGCGAGATCTTCGCACCACCGGCGGCGTTGAACTCCTGCTGGATGCCCTCCAGGGTGCTCAGCACCGACGCGAGCTGATCGGGCTGGTTGACCTCCCAGTTGCGCTGCGGCTCCAGGCGGATCCGGGCGCCGTTGGCGCCACCGCGCTTGTCGGTGTGCCGGAAGCTCGCGGCGGACGCCCAGGCGGTGGAGACCAGCTGGTCGGTCGGGATGCCGGAGTTCAGGATCGTCGACTTGAGCGCGGCGATGTCGGCGTCACCCACCAGCTCGTGGTCGACGGCCGGCACCGGGTCCTGCCAGAGCTGCGGCTCGGCCACCCACGGCCCGAGGAAGCGCTCGATCGGGCCCATGTCGCGGTGCAGCAGCTTGTACCACGCCTTGGCGAAGGCCAGCGCGAACTGGTCGGGGTTCTCCAGGAAGCGGCGGGAGATCTTCTCGTACGCCGGGTCGACGCGCAGCGACAGGTCGGTCGTGAGCATCGTCGGCCGGTGCTTCTTCGCCGGGTCGAACGGGTCCGGGATGATCGCGTCGGCGTCCTTGGCGACCCACTGCTTCGCCCCGCCCGGGCTGGTGGTCAGCTCCCACTCGTAGCCGAACAGGATCTCGAAGAAGCGGTTGCTCCACCGCGTCGGCACGTCGGTCCACGTCACCTCGAGACCGCTGGTGATCGTGTCGCCGCCCTTGCCGCTGCCGTGGGTGCTCAGCCAGCCCAGGCCCTGCGCCTCGATCGGGGCGCCCTCGGGCTCCGGGCCCACGTGGTTGTCGGCCACGGCGGCGCCGTGGGTCTTGCCGAAGGTGTGACCACCGGCGATGAGGGCGACGGTCTCCTCGTCGTTCATCGCCATCCGGCCGAAGGTCTCGCGGATGAAGTGCGCCGCCGCCGCCGGGTCGGCGTTACCGCGCGGACCCTCCGGGTTGACGTAGATCAGACCCATCTCGGTCGAGCCGACGCCGGCCGCCATCTCCTTCTCGGAGGCGTACCGCTCGTCGCCGAGCCAGGTGTCCTCCGGGCCCCAGAAGATCTCCTCGGGCTCCCACACGTCCTCGCGGCCGAAGCCGAAGCCGAAGGTCTTGAAGCCCATCGACTCCAGGGCCACGTTGCCGGCGAGCACGAGCAGGTCGGCCCAGGAGATCTGCTGGCCGTACTTCTGCTTGACCGGCCACAGCAGCCGACGGGCCTTGTCCAGGTTGGCGTTGTCCGGCCAGCTGTTGAGCGGGGCGAACCGCTGACCGCCGTCGCCGGCGCCACCGCGGCCGTCCTCGATGCGGTACGTGCCGGCGGCGTGCCAGCTCATCCGGATCATCAGGCCGCCGTAGTGGCCGAAGTCGGCCGGCCACCAGTCCTGCGAGGTGGTGAGGGTCTCGGTGATGTCCCGCTTGAGGGCCTCGACGTCGAGCTTGGCGAACTCCTTGGCGTAGCTGAAGTCCGCACCCAGCGGGTTGCCCTTCGACGAGTGGGCGTGCAACACCGAGAGGTCGAGCTGGTTGGGCCACCAGTCCCGGTTGGTGCGCGGACGACCGCCGGTCTTCGGGGTCGGCGAGTCGATCGCCGGGTTCTCGCTCTCGCTGCCGTGCGCGGTCACCGAGTCGTGCGCGACCGGGCAGCCGGCCGCGGCCTTCTGGTCCACGCCCTGCGCGCTGGTGGGACCGTTGTCCTGGGTGTCGCTCATGTACTTCCTTCCGAACTGGCGGATCACTGGGAGGTGCTGGCGGCCGCGCAACCGGGGCAGGTGCCCCAGTAGACGACCTCCGCCTCGTCGACCACGAACCCGTGGTCGTTCGAGGCGGTGAGACAGGGGGCGTGACCGACGGCGCACTCGACGTCGGCGATGGCGCCGCAGGAGCGGCACACGACATGGTGGTGGTTGTCCGCGACCCGGGACTCGTAGCGGGCGGTGGCGCCGGCAGGCTGGATGCGGCGGACCAGACCGGCGTCGGTGAGCACCCGCA
Organism: Micromonospora sp. NPDC049274; assembly: GCF_040678875.1. Taxonomy (NCBI): domain Bacteria; kingdom Bacillati; phylum Actinomycetota; class Actinomycetes; order Micromonosporales; family Micromonosporaceae; genus Micromonospora; species Micromonospora sp. NPDC049274. Next base: position 248,696 of record NZ_JBFAQS010000007.1, on the reverse strand, counting down.
GCACGTCGTACACCGCCTGGTGGGAAACCCTGGGATGTTCGGCCCGCACCAACGCGATCACCGCGTCGGTGCCGACGTGGGGGTGATCGCGCAGGGCCGCGAGCACCGCCAGTCGGGGCCGGGTCACGCGCAGCGAGGCGGCTCGCAGCTGCGCCTCGAAGTCGGACATCACCCGACGAACACTAGCTCACTTTTCTGGAACGAATCAAGTTTCATTCGATCCGGCGCGCCGGGGTGGCGGCGCACCCCTCCCCGGCCCGCTCTCCGCAGCCACCGCCCCCCGAAAAGTCCTCGGAAATTTCGGTCACGCATCGTTTGGGCGCGACCGCGAGCGCGGGCATTGGTATGACGATACGGAAAGCTGAGTGACTACTGACCTGGCTCGACACGCCCCCGGTACGGACGGAGGGCGAGGGCGATGTTGCCACGGTGTTTCCGGAAATTGTTGACAAGTCGACGACCGGGTTAATACGGTCGCCATCGATGACGCTCAATCGGCGTCACCACCCGCCACCACGGCCCACTCCTCCGGTCGTCGTGCAGGACGACCGGCCAACCACCACCACGCGGCACGACGCCGTGGCCGTTACGAGGAGGAACCACCCACATGACCGACACCAGCCACACCCCCACCAGGCCAGGGAGGCGCGGCCGCATCCGGTTGCTCCTGGGCGCCGCGTGCGCCGCCGTCCTCGCCGTCGCCGGCACGGTGACGGCGACAAACGCGTACGCCGAGGCCGATCGGACGCTCACCTCGAGCCTGACCGGCACCCACAACGGCTACTACTTCTCCTTCTGGAAGGACGGCGGCAACGCCAGCATGACGCTGCGCGCCGACGGCCGGTACTCCAGCAGCTGGGACCGCAGCACCAACAACTGGGTCGGCGGCAAGGGCTGGGCCACCGGCTCACGCCGGACGGTCAGCTACTCGGCCACCTACAACCCGGGCAACAACAACACCTACCTCGCCCTGTACGGATGGACGCGCAACCCGCTCATCGAGTACTACGTGGTGGAGAACTTCGGCAGCTACAACCCGAGCAACGGCGCCCAGCGGATGGGCACGGTGACCACTGACGGCGGCACCTACGACATCCTGCGCAGCCAGCGGGTCAACGCCCCGTCGATCGACGGCAACCAGACGTTCTACCAGTACTGGAGCGTCCGCCAGCAGAAGCGTTCGAGTGGCACCATCACCACCGCCAACCACTTCGACGCCTGGGCCCGTGCCGGCCTGAACCTCGGCACCAACCACGCCTACCAGATCATGGCGACCGAGGGCTACCAGAGCAGCGGCAGCTCCGACGTCACCGTCCGCGAGGGCAGCGGTGGCAACCCGACCTCCGGGCCCACCTCCGGGCCCACCACCGGCAACCCCGGGACCGGCAACTGCAACGCGACGATCTCCGCCGGTCAGCAGTGGGGCGACCGCTTCAACCTCAACGTCGCGGTCAGCGGCACCAACAACTGGGTCGTCAGCCTCGGCCTCGGCGGCGGCCAGAGCATTCAGAACAGTTGGAACGCCTCCGTCAGCGGCACCAGCGGCACCGTCACCGCTCGGCCGAACGGCAACGGCAACAACTTCGGGATAACCGTCATGGCCAACGGCAACTGGAACTGGCCGACGATCAGCTGCACCACCGGCTGATCCCGACCGACCCCGCGCACCGACACCCGGCCCCGCCGCCTCGCGGCGGGGCCGGGTGCCGTGCCGGCCCAATCCGGCTCGCGGTACGACTCCGCCGGCGCTACAGGCCCTGCCCGACCTCCACCAGATAGCCGTCGGGGTCGCGCAGGTAGCAACGGATCTCCGTGCCGTGGTCCTTCGGCTCGGTGAGGAAGTCCGCGCCGCGCGCCTTCCACTCGCTGTAGAGCGTGCGGATGTCCCGGACCCGGATATTCATCGCGCAGCTCAGGGTGTTGGAGTCATCCGGGGCCTTGGCCTGGACGGTGGGCTTGTCGTCCGTCGGGCCGCCCTCGACGTTGATGATGATGTAGCTGTTGAAGAACCTCATGATCAACGGGTTGGCGTCGTGGACGCACGTCGCCCCGAACACCCGCTCGTAGTACTCCCGCGACCGATCGATGTCACGGACGATGAGCAGCGTCGCCAGGAACATGCCGTCCTCGGGCCGGAAATAGTCGGGAGCCGGGTTGACCAGGGTCATAGCCACCTCTTCGTCGCCTGCCTCTGCTGCACGGGCGCGACGGGTTCCCGCCCGGGCCGGGCCGAAACCGGGGACGGCGCGGGACATCACGAGTACATCAGGTGCAGCGTCATCCCGGCGTCGGCGTGCCCCAGGTTGTGGCAGTGGTTGGCCCACATCCCCGGGTTGTCGGCCCGGAACGCCACCTCCCACACCTCTCCCGGCCGGACGTCGAACGAGTCCAGCCACAACGGACTACCGACCGCCGCCCTCCGCGTCCGGGACAGCACGAGGACGTGGTGGCCGTGCAGGTGCCACGGGTGCACGGTCTGCGACCGGTTGACGATAGTGAACCGGACGACGTCGCCTCGGCGCACGACCTGCGGCGGGATGTCCGGGTCGGCCGCGCCGTTCACCGTGTGGGCGTAGCGCGGAAGCAGTCCGTGCAGGTCGAGGCCACGATCGAGGACGAGGGTGAACTCCCTGTCGAACCGGGTCCACGGCGGCGGCGCCGGCGCGCCGTAGGTGAGCGGGTCCAGGACGGGCCACCCGCCGGTCGCCGTCGGCACCTCCCCGGTGGCGTAGACCATCCGTCCGTCGACCAACAGGGCCACCGGCGTGGCCGGCGCGTTGAACGTCAGGTCGTAGCGGCCCCCGGCCGGGATCAGCACGGCGGTGTCCGCGAGCGGCGTCGGACCCCGCAGATCGAAACCGTCGATCGCGGCGACCTGGAAGGCGGTCCCGGCCAGGGCGTAGCGGTGCGTCGTGTTGTCGGTGTTGATCAGGCGCAGCCGTACCGGCACGCCGGCCTCGACCCGCTCCCTTCTCGCCGCGGGCAGCGGACCACCCGCCAGGGTGTGCACCGGCACGGTGACGTCGACGCCGGTCGGCGGCCCCGGGCGCACCACCAGGACGCCGTAGAGGCCCATCCGCACACCGACGTCGGACACCGCGTGGGTGTGGTACCAGTACGTCCCGGCCTGGTCGGCACGGAACCGGTAGACGAACTCCTGGCCCGGCAGCACCGCCGCCTGCGTCACCCCGGGTACGCCGTCCTGGCTGTTCGGCACGTCGTACCCGTGCCAGTGCAGGGTGACGCCCCGTCCGATGTCCCGGTTGCGCAACGTCACCTCGACGACGTCGCCGACGGTCGCGGTCAGCTCCGGCCCGGGTACCTGCGCGTTGAACGCCCACGCCGCGACGTCGCGGCCGTCCACGCGCACCGTGGCGGTCCCGGCCGTCAGGGTGAACCGCCGGGTCGGTTCGTCGGAGGTCCGGACCTGCGGATAGCCATGATCATGCGGTACGGCGGGCGCGGCGCCCGGGGCGACGGCCAGCCCGGTTCCGGCCAACAGCGCCGCGACTGTCACCGCGACCGCCGCCCGAGACGCCGTCCGGGACGGGCGCGCGTCGAGGAAGCGCCACGTGACAGCCGTCGCCGTGCCGACCCCGGCGACCGCGAGCAGCCCCACCGACGCCGACGCCGGATAGCCGTGCAGGATCGTCACGAGCAGGGCGCCGCTCACGGCGTACCCGGCGAAGAGGAGCGGGAGCGCGACGGACCGGATGTCGCCCGCGGCCCGCAGCAGCCGCGGCCCGGCGACGGCCACCGCCGCGAGCGACAGAGGCGCGGCGATGAGGACCTTCTCCGCGGCGAACCACCAGCCGGCGCGGGTGAGCGCGACCACAGTTATCGCGCGGCCGACCGTGGCGAGCAGCGCGACGGCGGCCAGCCCGCGTGCGAGCGGACGACGCCCGGCGGCCGCCGCCGCGCCGCCGCCCAGCCATCCGCCGGCGGCGAGGACCGCGAGCACCAGGTCCGCCACGAGCAGCGAGCCGGTGGTCATGCCGGCTCCCCCTCCCGGACGGCCTCGCGGGTGTCGCCCACCGGCACCGGACCGCCCAGCCTGCGCGCGGCTCGCAGGACGCCGACCACGACGTGCACCGCGATGATGCCGTTGAGCGCGTGCAAGCCACCGAGGGTCAGGCCGAACGCGGTGCTGACGCCCGCGGCGTCGGTGGAGGCGGTGGCGAGCATGGCGAGCAGCGCCTGCACGACGACGAGGCCGAGCGGCAGGACCGCCAGTCCGACGAGTCGGCCGGGCGCCCTCGCCAGCGCGGCGAACAGGGCGGTGAGCAGGGTGAGGACGGGGATGACGGCCATGCCGTTGACGCTGTGCAGGGCGTACGCGCCGTCGCCTGAGGGCTTCGTGAACCCGCCGACGGCGGCGAAGACGAACTGGAGGGCGAACGCGACGAGCAGCAGGGCGGCGCTGACGACGAATGCTTTACGCATGGTGACCTCCCCTGAGGTGCGCCGAGGCCAGGGTCTGGGCGACGTGGTCGGTGGCCGTGATCGCCCCGTAGGCGACCAGGGCGACGAGGTCGGCGTCGGCGGGGTGCGACAGTCGCCAGAGGGCGACGTCCCCCACGCTTATCGCGCTGGGCGCGAACGCCGCCAGCAACGCGATCCGGGTTCCGATGCGGTCCCTGCCGGGCACGTCCCGGACCAGGTCGACGGCCCAGTCCGCGGGCCGGGCCGGAAACCGCCCGTCCTCCCAGCGCACGGTGGCCGTCACGGTCTGGCGGGCCACGTCGCCCAGCAGGTCCTCGCCCCGGGTGGCGGCGGCTCGCAACGACGCGTAGGCGACACCGACCGGGCTGTTCCCCGCCCAGGCCGGCGGCGGCGTCGAATCGGCGTCCAGGAGCGGGAGGCTACGTCCGGGTTCCTTGCGCTCCCGGGCAGCCCTGGCGTACAGCCGGCCCCCGACCGAACGCACCAGCGGGGAGCGTTGCAGGCCGCCGGGGAGCAGGTCGGGGTCGAGCAGAGCCGAGACGATCCGATTGATGAAATGGAAGGCGAGCAGGGTGCCGGTGACCTCCGGGCCGTACGCGCTGCTCCAGTCGGCGGCGCGCGGGCTGCGGCTCGCCTGGGCCCAGCGGGCGAGTTCGGCGTGCCTCGGGTCGGTTGGTGTCCCGCCCCGGGCGATGACCTCGGCCAGCCCGTGCTCGCCCAGGGCGTGCAGCAGCAACACGTGCGCGTCGACGCAGAACTGGCAGCGGTTGGCCCGGGACACGGTCGCCGCGACGAGTTCACGCTCGACCCGGGACGCGTCCCCGGCAAGCAGGGCCTCGCGCAGCAGCGACCAGGTCGCGGCCAGCACCTCCGGCACGGCCGAGAGCACCTGGAAGGTGGGCAGCGGCCCGAGGAAGTCGTCCCGCGACTGCTGGTAGACCTCCGCGGTGCGCCCGGTGGCCGCCTTCGGGGGGACGGGGGTGAAGAAGCGGTATGTCATGGCTCGATGCTTGTCGTGGCGGGCTGGCAAAACGTCGTGCCGCCGCAGACACTTGCCCCGGCGCGATACCACGCCCGTGGTACGTCTGATCTACCGCGCGCGCGGGATGCTCCACGAACGACTGCCGTTCTACAGTGCGACCATGCGCCGCGACCTGCCGTACGCCCTCAGTGGCCTCGCCCTCGGCGGCCTCCTGCTCGGCAACGCCGCGCTCGCGCCGGACGCCGCGCCCGTCGAGCCCCTCGACGTCGCCCTCGTCCTCGCCATGGCCACGGCCCTCGCGGTGTGCCGGCGGTACCCGGTGGTCGCGCTGGGCGTGGTGACCGCCACCATGCTGGCCCTGCACATCCGGGTGCACTCCGGGGTGTCCGCCGCCTTTCCCGTCCTCGGCGTGGTCTACGTCGCCGCCTGGCGGGGTCGCCGAGCGGCCGCCGCCGTGGCCAGCCTCGCCTTCCTCGGTGGCTTCCTGGCCCGCGACGTCTCGGTGGCGGCGGTCGACCGGCCCAACCAGCTGATCGTCGAGCGGACGGCCCTGTTGCTGGGCTGGTTCGTGGCGGCCAACGTCGCCGGGCTGGTCGGTCGGCAACGCCGGGCGTACCTGGAGCAGGTCGAACAGCGGGCCATCGAGGCCGAACGCACCCGGGAGGAGATGGCGTTGCGGCGAGCCGGGGAGGAACGTCTGCGTATCGCCCGCGACCTGCACGACTCCCTGACCCACAGCATCTCGGTGATCAAGGTGCAGGCCGGGATCGCCGTGCACCTGGCCCGCAAGCACGGCGACGAACCGTCGGCCACGCTGCTGGCGATCCAGGAGGCCAGCAGCGCGGCGATGCGGGAACTACGCACCACCCTCGACGTCCTGCGCGCACCCGACGACGACCGCGTCGGGCTGGCCCGGGTGGACGAGCTCGCCGAGCGGACCCGAGCTGTCGGCGTGCCGGTCCAGGTCACCGTCACCGGCCGGCCCCGGCACCTGCCCGACGAGGTCGACCAGGCCGGCTACCGGGTCATCCAGGAGGCGTTGACGAACGTGGCCCGCCATGCCGGCCCCGCGAGCGCGCACGTCCACGTCGAGTACGCCCCGGCCGGGTTGACCGTCGCGGTCACCGACGACGGGCAGGCGTCGCCGGCGCTGCCGCAGATACCGGGAGTGGGACTGCGCGGTATGCGGGAACGAGTCACCGGACTGGGCGGCACCCTGCACGCCGCCGCCCGCGACGACCACGGGTTCGGGGTGCGGGCCACGTTCCCCCTGAACGAGCCGGCATGATCCGGGTTCTGCTCGCCGACGACCAGGCGCTGATGCGAGCCGGGTTCCGGGCGCTGCTGGAGGCCGAGGACGACCTGGAGGTCGTCGGCGAGGCCACCGACGGCGCGTCGGCCGTGCACCTCGCGCGACGCCTGCGCCCCGACGTCGTGCTGATGGACGTGCAGATGCCGGGCCTCGACGGCATCGAAGCGACCCGGCGCATCGCCACGGACCCCGACCTCGCCACGATCCGGATCCTCATCCTCACGAACTACGGGCTCGACTCGTACGTCTTCGCCGCACTCCGAGCGGGCGCGAGCGGTTTCCTCCTCAAGGACGCCGACCCCGCCGACCTGTTGCAGGCCGTCGCCGTCGTGGCACGCGGCGACGCGCTGCTCGCGCCGGCCGTCACCCGTACGCTGATCAGCGAGTTCGTGGCCGGCCCACCGCCGGCCGTACCGGCGGCGGGCCGTGACGTGCTGACCGCCCGCGAACAGGAGATCGTCGAGCTGGTCGCCCGAGGGCTGACCAACGACGAGATCGCCCTGCGGATGGTGATCAGTCCGTTGACCGCCAAGACGCACGTGAACCGGGCGATGACGAAGCTGCACTGCCGTGACCGGGCCCAGCTCGTCGTGTGGGCGTACGAGTCGGGACTTGTCGCGCCGCGCCGTCGATGATCGCCAACGCGGGCTAGGCGTCGCGGCGCAGCGTGAACCAGAAGGTCGGCACGGAGTTCGTGCCCGGTGTGACGTCGAGCAGTTCCCAGCCGGGGAACCTGACGCGGAGCTCGTCGGCTGTGACGCCTGCCGCCCACGACGTGATTTCATGGGTCGGATTGCCGAGCGGCTCGGGGCCATAGCCGAACATCAGCAACAGCGCTCCGGGAGCGGCGCGGTGGGTGAGCCCGGCGGCGTAGGCGTCGCGGCGGTGTAGCGGCACCCCGCAGTAGCAGCTCAGGTCGAAGAACAGGTCGAAGGGGCCCGGCACGTCCAGCTCGTCGAGGCGGGTGGCGTCTCCGTGCAGCACCCGCACCGTCACTCCCGCCGCCGCGGCCTTCTCCCTGGCTTGGTCGACGGCGCGGTCGATCAGGTCGACGGCCGCCACCTCCCAGCCGTGCCGTGCCAGGTAGGTGGCGTTGGTCCCTGTGCCGCAGCCGAGTTCGAGGGCGCGGCCGGGCGGCAACGCCTCGGGCCCCTCCACCAGGTCGACCAGCTCGGGTGGCGTCACGCCGGTGTCCCACGGCGGCTTGCCGGTGCGGTAGTAGCCCTCCAGCGCACGGCGGACGGCCTCCTCCTCCGGGTGTCGCTGCGCCGAGGCCGGGTCCGGTTCTGGCTTCTGGGTGGCGTTGGGCTGGCCCATGACGTCCTCCAAGAATATAGAGTTCAACTCTAGTTGTACGCTCTAAAGTTAGACTCGCGACATGGACACCGTCAAGCGGCCGGACAAGCGAGCCGAGCGCTCACGCCGCACCCGTGAGAAGGTCGTCGAGGCGGCTCGCGAGCTGTTCGTCGCGCAGGGTTACGGGGCGACGAGCCTGCAGGAGGTCGCGGACCGGGCGGGCGTGGCCGTCCAGACGGTCTACTTCGTCTTCCGCAACAAGCGCACGCTGTTCAAGGACGTCGTCGACACGTCCATCGCCGGCGACACTGAGCCGATCGCCACAATGGAACGTGAGTGGTTCCGCGCCGCGTGCGCCGAACCCACCGCAGCCGGGCAATTGCGCGCGCACGTCCACGGCACCCGCGAGATCCTGGGCCGGGTCGCCCCGATCATGCCGCTGATCGCGGCTGCCGCGGCCACCGACCCTGAGATCGCCGCACAGTGGCCCGACGGCCCCGACCCGCGTTACACGGTGCAGTACGCAGCGGCCGAAGCCCTGGTCGGCAAGCCCGACACCCGTCCCGGCCTGTCCGTCGAGATGGCGGCGGACCTGCTGTTCGGCCTGCTCAGCCCGCAGCTCTACCTGATCTTCGTCCGCGACCGCGACTGGTCACCGGACACCTGGGAAGAATGGGCTCGCACCGCCTTGACCTTCCAACTCTGCGCCGACCCTGGCTGAGCGGACAGGCCGAGAGCCGCGACCGGGCCCGTCCCGTGGGCGGGCCCGGTCGCGCTCCCCGAGCGGGATCCGTCGCCGTCAGCCCCCGATCGCGATGGCGAAGACGTGCATCGTCGGCACGTTGGCCGCGGCTCGTGCGCTGATGTTGGGCAGCACGACCTGGGTCACCGCCTTGCTCTGCAACGTGACACCCACGTAGTAGACGCAGGCCGCCGTGGCCTGGCGCCCGTTGTTGGGCCGGTTCTGGTACGCGGAGACGATGGCGGCGGTCGCACCGGACGCCGGGCCGCCGTACCAGTCGGGCGTGCTCAGCGTGAACGTCTGGCGGGTACCGTCCGCGTAGACCACCGTGCCGGTGCCCGACACGGCGCCGTACGTGCCGGTCAGTAGGAAGCCGAGGGTGCTGCCGGTGCCGCTGATGCCGATGGTCTGTCCCGAGGCGATGGCGTTGTCGGCCGTGCCGGGGCTGACGTTGGGCCAGCGGAAGGTCACCCCGTTGCGGCTCACCGTGCTGCCCGGGCTGGCGCCGGCCTGCGCGAGGGCCTGCGCGGAGAGACTGGCCCCGTTGCCGTCGAAGTTGCCGACGTTTGTGTTGCTGTCGTTGGTGATGCCCGCGTTGGTGAAGCTCTGCTCCAACGTCGGCGTGGCGACGCCCGTGCTGGTGACCCGGTAGGTGCGTCCGGCCTGCACGGCGACCTCGATGAGGTCGGACTCGATCCGGGTGACCCGGGGCGAGGTGCCGTCGGCGGTGTCGACGACGGTGACGGTGCCGGTGAGGATCCGGGCCCGCAGGCGGACGGTGCCCGCGCGGTCCGGTCGGACGAGCACCTCGGTCGCCTGACCGCTCGCCCAGGTGATGCCGACCGTGTGCCCACCGCGACCCCGCAGGCCTGTCACCCGCCCGCTCGGCCAGGCCGGCGGCAGCGCGGGCAGGATGTGCAGCTCCCCGATGTGGCTCTGCAGCAGCATCTCGGCGATGCCGGCGGTGGCGCCGAAGTTGCCGTCGATCTGGAAGGGCGGGTGCAGGTCGAACATGTTGGGCGCGAGCCGGGCGGTGGTGGCGAGGTAGCGGATCAGGTCGTGGGCCCGCTTACCCTCCTCCATCCGCGCCCAGAAGTTGATTTTCCAGGCCAGCGACCAGCCGGTGCCGTCGTCGCCGCGCAGCGCCAGCGTCCGGCGGGCGGCCTCGAACAGCTGCGGCGTGCCGCGCTTGGTGATCTGGTTGCTGGGAGCGAGCCCGTACAGATGGGAGATGTGCCGGTGGTTGGGCTCGGTCTCCACCCAGTCGTAGAGCCACTCCATGATGTTGCCGCGCGAGCCGATCTTCATGGGTGCGAGGCGGTCCCTGGTGGCCCGGACCTGGGCCCGGAAGGTGCTGTCCACGTCGAGGATCTCGCTGGCCCGGGCACACGCGTCGAAGAGGTCCCGCAGGATCTGACTGTCCATCGTGGGGCCGGCGCACACGCTGGCGTTCGCGTGGTGGCTCAGCTCCGGCGAGTTCGACGGGTTGGTCACCAGGTAGCCGAGGGTCGGCTCGGTCACCAGGGTGTTCAGGAAGAACTGCGCCGCGCCCTTCATGGCCGGGTAGTTCGTCCGCAGGAACTCGATGTCGCCGTTGAACAGGTAGTGGTCCCAGATCAGCGTGGACAGCCAGGCGCCGCCGGTCTGCCACATGCCCCAGAACGCGCCGTCCACCACCGCGGTGGCCCGCCACGCGTCGGTGTTGTGGTGGGTGACCCAGCCACTGGCGGCCCCGTACTGCACCTGGGCGGTCCGCGTCCCGGTGACGGCGAGGTCTCTGACCAGGTCGAAGACCGGGTTGTGGCACTCGGCCAGGTTGGTCGTGTTGGCCGGCCAGTAGTTCATCGGCAGGTTGGCGTTGATCGTGTACTTCGAGTCCCAGGAGGGGGCCAGCGAGTCGTTCCAGATGCCCTGCAGGTTCGCCGGCTGGGTGCCGGGCCGCGACGACGAGATCAGCAGGTACCGGCCGAACTGGAACAGCAGCGCGGAGAACTGCGGGTCGTTGACGCTGTTGTGCTGCGCGATCCGGACGTCAGTCGTCTGGTCGGCCGCCGAGGTGCGGCCCAGGTCGAGGGTGACCCGACCGAACAACGCCTGGTAGTCGGCCACGTGCCGGCTGCGCAGTTGGTCGTAGCTGCTGGCCCGGGCGACGCTGAGACGCTGTCGGGCGATGCCCCCGTAGTCGCCGCCGACGTTGCGGTAGTTGACGTAGCTGGAGCCGATCGAGACGAGCACCGTCACGCTTGTCGCGTTGGTGACCCGCAGGGTCCCGCCGGAGCTGGACACGGTGCCCCCGCTGACGGTGGCGTTGGCCAACGCGAGGAAGCGGACCTGCCCGGTGACACCCTCCATGCTGCCGGAAACACCGTCGAGGCCGATCGTGGCACCGTCCGGGCTGGACACGGTCGTGCGCTGCGGGCTGTCGAAGGTGGCGGTGAAGCTGATCGAGTTGCTGCGGTCGGCGGTCAGTCGCATCGCGATGACCTGGTCCGGCGCGCTGGCGAAGACCTCGCGCTGGTATCGGATCCCGTTGAGGACGTACGACGTGGTGGTCGTGGCGGTGGTGAGGTCGAGCGTCCGGTTGTGCTGGGACGCGCCGCTGGCGGATCCGAAGGCGAGCCGGAGGTTGCCGACGGTCTGGTAGGCCAGTTGCCCGCCGGGGTTGCCCATCATGGTCTGGTTGATGAGGTCCTGGGCCTGCGTCCACTGGTTTGCGTTTACCAGCCGCCGGATCTCGGTCAGCGCCGCCGCGCCTCGGGTGTTACTGGGGTCGTGTGGACCGCCGGCCCACACGGTGTCCTCGTTGAGCTGAAGCCGTTCCGTGTCGGCGTTGCCGAACACCATGGCGCCGAGCCGGCCGTTGCCGATCGGCAGGGCCCGCAGCCAGTCGGTGCCGGCGCCCTCGTCGTACCAGAGGGCGAGGTCACCGGCGGCCAGCACCTGCGGCGGCGCGACCGAGTCGGCTCGGGCGGTCGCCGTCCAGGGCAGGGGCAGCATGGCGCCACCCGCACCGGCTGCGCCGATCTTGAGGGCCTGCCGCCGGGTCAGGTCTGACATCGATCCTCCAAACGGTGACCGATCCGGCCACCCAAGCGCGACAACGACGACCCCCGATGGTGGATCCGCGCGGTGGTACGACCTCGCTGCGCAGGCCGTTGGCAGACCCTCAGACGACCAAACGTCCGATGTGTTTCGGGAAGATTACTCCGGTGTCACGCAATAGGCAACGGTCGATCGCCGGGAGGATCACCGGCGGCGGGGACGCCTCTTGGCGGAGACGAATGAGGGGTGCCGGCCACTCCGGGCACAGCCTCGACCTGAGCGCAGGGAGGCAGCGCCACCGGCACGGCGTCAATACATCTGATGAATTCTCACGACAGTCGAGGCGGGTGCCACCACGTCGGCCTCGGGGGCGATCAGGCGACCGTCGACGCGTTCACTCGGGTGGCGTCGCCCCCGACTGCTCGCTCACCAGGTACGTCGCGTACCAGTCGGGCCAGTTGTCGTCCCGCTCACCGGTGCGCTCCTCGTGCTGGCCGTGGGCGGCGGCCGCGCGGCGCAGCGCGCTCGCCAGGTCGCTCGCGGACGCGAACGACGTCACGCCCTCGACGCTGTCGACACGCGGCGTGGCGCTCGCGTCGCCCTGCCCAGCCTTCGGGCTCATCGTGGCCTCCTGGATCGGGTGCGGCACTTGCCATCGGCGATCACCACGCTACGTGCCGCTCGGGCGCCGGGTGCGGCGTTTCCGGCTTCAGCGGGGTGCCGCCCTCGTCGCCCTGCGCACCCCGAACAGGGCGACGAGGGCGAGGAGGATGACGGCGACGGAGTACTCGTCGGCGGTCCTCGGCAGGCCACCGGCGTAAACCACGAGGAAGCCGGCGATCACGGTGGGAAGGCCGAAGCCGACGTAGCAGACGACGTAGAGCAGCGACAGCACGCTCGCGCGTTCGTGCGCCTCGACCAGCGGCATGATCGTCTTGAGGCTGCCCTGGAATCCCCCACCGAAACCGACCCCGCCGAGCGCGAGGCCGACGAAGAATCCGGGCACGGACTGGGCCATCACCGACACGACCGTGACGACCATGCCCAGGATGAGGGCGACGATCCCGGTCAGGATCACGGTCCGTGCCGCCGTGTTGCGCAGCACCAGAACGGCGACCGACCCGAAGAGTGCGAAGACGAAGAGGACCAGACCGGCGACCACGATCGACGTGTCCATGAGGCTGCGCACGAGCGCCGGGCCGAGCGCTCCGAAGAAACCGGCCAGCGCCCAGACCGCGAACAGCACCGGAACGACTACCAGCACCGGCCCGCGTACCGAGCGGGGCAGCCTGACCTCCGGCCGCAGGCTCTGTCGGGCGCCCGCCATCGGCGTGACCGTCTCCGGCATCAGGGTGACCCCGACGGCCTGGATCAGCAGGATCACGATGAGGACGACGTACACCAGCCTCGTCGGCGCGGGCAGGTATCGGATGAGCAGCGCCGAGAGCAGCGCGCCGCTGCCGGTGCCGAGACCGGGGGCGATCGAGTTCGCCAGGGTGCCGCGCGCACGGTCGATGTCGAGCATGGCGGCGCCGACGGCGCCCGTGGCGGCCCCGGCCGCGAGCCCCTGCACGAGGCGGGCGGCCAACAGCGCGGGGACGCCGTTGGCGAGGACGAAGACGACCAGCGAGAGGATCTGCACGGCGATCGCGACTGCCAGGACCGGACGCCTGCCGACATGGTCGGACAACCTGCCGAAGATGAGCAGCGAGGCCAGCACCGCGAGCGCGTAGACCGCGAACACCAGGGTCGTCGTGACCGGCGAGAAGTGCCAGCGCTCCTGGTAGATCCCGTAGAGCGGGGTCGGCGCCGCCGACGCGGCCAGGAACGACACCAGGATCGACGCGAGCAGCACGAGGGAGACGGTCGGTGGCAGTCGTGGCCGCCCCGCGATCGACATGTCGGTGCTCCTCCGGCTGCGCGGCACTGGGTGTGGGGCCGCAGCCGCGTACCCGCTGTGCCGCGTCGCATGCCGACCCGGCCTACTCCTCGGGACGCGGTCCGAGGTGCTCGCGCAGCGCCGCCGCGATGTCGCCGGCCGCGCGGAGCTGATCCGGTGCAAGAGCGTCGACGAACAGCTCGCGGATGGCGCGCAGGTGCGGGTAGGTCGCCTGCGCGAACGCCTCCGCCCCGCTCGGCGTGAGGTGCACCTCCGCCCCACGGGGCACTGTCGCGCACTCCTCGCGACGAATGAGCCCGCGCCGTTCCATCCGCCCCAGGTGGTGCGAGAGCCGACTCCGTTCCCAGCCGATGTGTGCGGCCAGAGCGGACGAGCGCATCCGCTGGTCCGGCGCCTCGGTGAGTGCGAGCAGGACGGCGTAGTCCCCCGACGAGAGGGAAGAGTCGAGCTGGAGGCGTGCGGCGACCCGGGAGGTGAGCACCTCCGTCGTCTCGACGAAGTCCCGCCAGATCCGCAGCTCCTCCGCGGTCGGCAGCTGGCGGCCCCTCCGCCGCTCGGGTGTGGCGCTCGCCATGCGGATCTCCCGGGGAATTGACGCGTCAATCAGCAGGTTAGCATGATTGACACGTCAACCGAGCTTCCCAGTGGTTGGCGGCGAGGATCGCCGAGGAGGAGACATGACGGCGGAAGGCTTCGAACTGGGGCTCAACTCGTTCGGCGAGGTGGCCACCGACGGCGACCGGACCCTGAGCGACGCCGAGACCGTAAGATTGCTCGTGGACGAGGCCCGGCTCGCGGAGTCGGTCGGGCTCGACGTGTTCAGCCTGGGTGAGCACTACCGGGAGGGCCACAACGACTCGGCCACACCCGTCCTGCTCGCGGCGATCGCGACGGCGACCGAGCGGATCCGCCTCGGCACCTCGGTCACGGTGCTCAGCACGAACGATCCGGTGCGGCTCTACCACGAGTTCGCCACCCTCGACGCGGTGAGCGACGGCCGCGCCCAACTGGTCCTCGGTCGGGCATCGGCCACCGAGTCGTTCCCGCTGTTCGGCTACGACCTGGCGGACTACGAGCGGTTGTTCGAGGAGAAGCTGGACCTCTTCCTACGGCTCCAGCGCGAGGAGACGGTCACCTGGTCCGGGACGGTGCGCAGTCCCCTGGTCGCCCAGCGACTGCATCCACGGATGCGACCGGGTGGAATTCCGACCTGGATCGGCGTCGGCGGGAGCCCCAACTCGGTGGTCCGCGCCGCCCGTCACGGGCTTCCCCTCATGCTCGCGATCATCGGGGGGCGTCCCCAGCGGTTCGCCGGCCACGTCGACCTCTACCACCAGGCGCTCGAACAGTTCGGGCAGCCGGCGCAACCGGTCGGTCAGCACTCGCTCGGCCTCGTCGCGGACACCGACGAGGAGGCGGTGGAGACCTGGTGGCGGTACTGGCAACCGACCGTGGCGCGGCTCGCCGAGGAGCGCGGCTTCTACAAACCGGACCGCGCGCGCTACGAGGCCGAGATCGACCATGGGGCACTTTTCGTGGGCTCACCGGAGACGGTCGCCCGCAAGATCGCCACGATGGCCCGTGACCTGCGGTTGAGTCGGTTCGACCTGAAGTACGACATCATGCACCTGCCTCGCGAGGCACGGGCGCGCACCATCGAGCTGCTGGGCAGCGAGGTCGCGCCGCGGGTCCGGGAGCTGTTGGCGAAGGAGCCCACCAATGTCTGATCTCGTGTTCGGCCTCGACACCTTCGGTGACGTACCGGAGGACGACTCCGGCAGGCCCGTGTCGCACGCCGCCGCGATCCGGCAGGTCGTCGACGAGGCGGTGCTGGCCGACGACCTCGGCGTCGACGTCATCGCCCTCGGCGAGCACCACCGTCCGGAGTACTCGGTGTCGACGCCGGAGACGGTGCTGGCGGGCATCGCCACTCGTACCTCGCGGATCCGACTGTCCTCCGGTGTGACGGTGCTGAGCTCGGACGATCCGATCCGGGTGTTCCAGCGTTTCGCCACCGTCGACGCCCTGTCACACGGCCGGGCCGAGGTCATCCTCGGCCGGGGCTCGTTCACCGAGTCCTTCCCCCTGTTCGGCTACGACCTGGCCGACTACGACGTGCTGTTCGAGGAGCGGATCGAGCTGTTCGCGAAGCTGCTCGACGAGCAGCCGGTCACCTGGAGCGGCACCACCCGCGCGCCGCTCAAGGACGCCGACGTCTTCCCAAAGACGGAGTCGGGGCACCTCACCACCTGGGTGGGCGTGGGCGGCTCACCACAGTCGGTGGTGCGCACCGCCCGGTACGGCCTGCCGCTCATGCTCGCCATCATCGGCGGCGCTCCCGAGCGTTTCGCGCCCTACATCGACCTCTACCGCCGGGCGGCCGACCAGCTCGGCACCACCGCGCACCCGGTCGGGATGCACTCGCCCGGCTTCGTCGCCGACACCGACGAGGAGGCCAAGGAGCTGTTCTGGCCGCACTACCGGGTCATGCGGGACCGGATCGGCGCGCTGCGGGGCTGGCCACCGATCCGCCGTACGGAGTTCGACTCCGAGGTCGAGCACGGCTCGCTCTACATCGGCTCGCCGGAGACGGTGGCCCGCCGGATGGCAAAGGCCATCCGCAGCCTGGGCGTCGGTCGGTTCGACCTCATCTACACCGCCGGCGCGCAGCCGGTGAGCGCCCGCATGCGCGCCGTGGAGCTGTACGGCTCCCGGGTGATCCCCATGGTCCGCGACATCCTGGCCGGCTGACCCGCCGGCCGCCACCCTGGAAAGGACGACATGTTCGACAGCGCCACCGACCCACCCCGGACCCTCGCCATCCTCGGCGCCGGCAAGGTGGGCACCGTACTCGCCCGGCTCGCGCTCGCCGCCGGCTACCGGGTGTTCGTCGCCGGCTCGGGTGACCCGGCGAAGATCGCGCTGACCATCGAGGTGCTCACGCCCGGGGCGGTGGCGACCACCGCCACGGACGCCGTGGCCGAGGCCGACATCGTCATCCTCGCCCTCCCGCTGGGCAAGTACCGGGCGCTCCCCGCCGAGGCGCTGCGCGGCAAGCTGGTCGTCGACGCGATGAACTACTGGTGGGAGGTGGACGGCATCCGCGACGACCTGACCGACCCGCGCACCTCGTCCAGCGAGATCGTCCAGGCGTTCCTGTCCGGCTCGCGGGTCGTCAAGGCGTTCAACCACATGGGTTACCACGACCTCGAGGACGAGGCGCGGCCGCCCGGCGCGGCCGGCCGCAAGGCCATCGCGATCGCCGGTGACGACGAGACGGACCTCGCCCCGGTCGCGTCCCTGGTGGACGCCCTCGGCTTCGACCCGGTCGTCGCCGGACCCCTGGCCGAGGGGGTACGACTCGAACCGGGCAGCGAATTGTTCGGCGCGAACGTGAGCGCCGACGAGGTGCGCGCGATGCTCGACCGCTTTCCCGCATCGGAGCGGGGCCGAGCCGTCGCCACCGCGCGAGCCGGCGCGAACGGCTAGACGAGTAACTCCCCATTCACGGCGGGGCCGGGGTTGCGGCGAAGGGCGCTGGCCCACGGGTAGTGAAGCACCCGCACCCGCAGCCGCGGCCCGGGCCCGGATGTCTCAGTCGTCGAAAGCGGTACGGGGATCGAGACGGTGGCCCCGCTCGTGCTCGGCGGTGAAACCGTCCGGGCCGAGCGCCTCGATCGCGGCGTCCCGCACGGCGGCGAGGTCGGCCGCGTCGTCCGGGTCCGGCACCTGACCGAGCGCCGCGAACGTCGCGTCGGCGAGGCCGACCATGCGCGCCGCCCGCGCGTGATCACCCTCTGCCGAGGCCAGGGCCGCGCCGGCCACACAGACGTACGGCACGAAATCGTCCCACCCCTGGAGGAACACGCGGGCACGGCTGACCCCGAACAACCTCCTCGCCTCGGCGAGGTTGCCGAGACCCAGCTCGCAGAAGGCCAGGTTGTGCGTCTCCGAGTTGACGATCTCCGGCTGGCCCAGAGCCTCGTTCAGCGCGATGCTCTCCCGGTACAGGTCCCGCGCCCGCGCCAGGTCGCCGGCCATCCGCGCCACCGCGGCCAACACGTGCCGCGGCCGTTCCTCTAAGGCGCGATCACCGGAGCGCACCGCGACGTCGAGTGCCTCCCGGGCCCGCGTCTCACCGAGCGGCAGGTCACCGCCACGAATCGCCACCCGGGCCAGGCTGTACCGGGCCTCCACCTCGCCCGCCGCATCGCCGACCGCCCGGGCCCGCTCGATCTCGGCGGTGCTCATCCGCACCACCGTGCCGGTCTCACCACGCCGGAAGGCCGAACGGACGTCGTCACTGAAGCTCACGAATGGCGCCCTCTCGTGCGTCGTGCCCGGTCGCGTCGGCGCGGTGTTCCCGCCGCGGCCCGGGTTGCCTCCGCCCACCGTCAGGCACGGAAGGCGGTCCAGTTCTCCAGGAGGCGGAAACCCATCGACTCGTACAACGGCCGGCCGAGCGCGCTGGACTGCAGGTACGCCGCATCCGCGCCGGCCGCGACGCCGTCACGCAGCACCTCCTCGGTGAGCACCCGACCCAGACCGCGACCCCGCGCACCGGGGAGGATGGCGATGTTGAACACGCCGACCACACCCCGGGTCCACATTCCGAGCCCGGTCCCGACCGGCTGACCGGCCTCCTCGCACAGGTAACCGACGATGCGCTCGGCGTCGAGCACGTCGCCGCCCATCAGCGATCCGAACAGACCGTCCGGGACCTCGAACCCCCTGGTGAGGACGTCCGTGTACCGATCACTCTCGGCCGCGCCGACCCGCCGCACCAACTCGCGCCGCGCCGGGTCGGCCCGGAAGACCAACTCGTCCGCCATGCAGCCCAGCAGCGGCAGCTCACTGCGTTCCCGGAGCCCGTGCCGGCCGGCGAGATCGGCAACCGCGCCGCCCGCCGCGCTCCGGGTCATGACCGACCACACAGGCGCCTGCCGGCCCACCTCGGCCGCCAGCTCGTCCAGCGACTCCAGATCCGGCTCCGGCGACAGGTCGTAGGCGACGTTCAACGTCGCCGCGCCCGCGTGGGTCACCGCGCCGCGGGCAGTGCCCCGCTTCGCGTACCAGCCCTGCGGAGTTGCCCCGCACAGATCCTCGATGGCTTCGTCGTACGCCGTCGCCATCCGCTCGGCGATGGTGTTCATGGCCCTCCCCCGGACGATCTCCACCGAAGCCAGAAAGATAGCCGCAGGGGCGTGACCTGCGCGAATCGAGGTCCGGCGGAGCGCAGGCTGGATCAGCTCGGGTGGGCGTTCCGCCCGCGCCACCACAGCCGGTGGCGGAGGCCCTGGCTGGTGGCGCCGTGGAAGATGATCATCACGACCACGCCGATCAGGCCGAGCAGTGGGGTCACCAACCAGCCGAGCACCCCGGTCAGGCCGTAGAGGACCAGGCCGACGATGGGGCGAGCCTCCTGCACCCGGACCTGCTCCTGGTCGACGGTGTCGGCACGCAACGCCGGGTGGCGGCGCACGTAGGCGAAGAGCACCCACCAGGGCGCGGACATCAGCGACGCGGCGAACGCGTACAGGACGACAGCCACGCGCAGGTCGTCGGTGTTGCCGTCGGCAAGCGCCGAAGCCAGGACGGCGGTCGGAAACGGGATGATCACCACGCCGAAGAGGATGGCGAGATTGATCGAGCTGAAGGCGGCTGTGGTGCCCCGGACCAGCTGGAGCACCGCGTGATGGTTCAGCCAGAGGACGCCGACATAGATGAACGACACGACGAAGGCCAGATAGGACGGGCCCTCCCCAAGCAGCCCCTCGGCCAACCCACCCTCGTGGAACTCCGGGACCCGCAGATCCAACACCAGCAGGGTGATGACGATGGCGAACACACCGTCGCTGAATGCCGCCAGGCGACCCGCGTCGGTCACCGCGGGACCGCCATCGCCCGCCTGGGTACCCTCTTGAGCTGCGGACATTGCCGTACGCTAACAGCCGGCGAACCGCTCGCGAGCACGATTGCCGCGACCCGTGCGGGCGTCCTTCGTAGACCGACGCGTCGGGCGGGAGCGGCCCTTGCCGCCCCCGCCCGTCCCGGTCGTCAGGAGGCGTACGTCTCGAACTCGCCGACCCGCGGCGTACCGCTCGAGCTGTTGATCTTGAAGGTGATCTTGCTCAGTGCCGTCGCGGAGAAGGTAATCGCACCCGCGCCGCTGCCGGAGGCCAGGACGGCGCCCGTGTCGTGGTTGACGAGTTGCCAGGAACCGATGGAGCCCTGGGTCCCGGAGGGCTCCCGGATGATCACCCGGGACACCCGGGTAGCGGATCCCCACTTGATCGAGATGGACCCGGTCGACCCGGCCGGCGACCACCAGGTGCTGTTGTCGCCGTCGCGCACGTTGCCGTAACTGGTCCCGCTCGCCTTGCTGGAGCCGTCGGCGCCGGCGCCCAGACTGAGGTTGGTCCCGCTGGTCGGCGGAGGCGTGGTGGGCGGCGCGGTGGTCGGTGGCGCAGTGGTCGGTGGCGGCGTCTGCGGCGAGCAACTGCCGTCGGAGACCCGCAGGCCGGTATTGGGGCCGGCCGTCTGACGGACGACGTCCGGCACGCAACTCGCCGCGTCGAGGCGGTACGCGTACGGGATGCTGACCGTGGTGGTGGACGTCGGGTTGGGGCCGGCGGGGTAGTTCTCGCTGCCGGCGCTGGACCAGGTGACGTTGTCGAAGGTGTTGCCGCTGACCTGCCAGTAGCCGCGCTCGTTGGTGTAGAAGGTGCCCAGGACGTCCTTCGAGTTACGGAAGTAGTTGTTCTCCACCTTGGCTCGGGCGCCGGCCCGGGAGTTGATGCCGGACTCGTGCAGGCTGACGTAGTGGTTGTTGTAGATGTGCGCGATGCCGCCGCGCAGCAACGGCGCACGGGAGTCGATGTTCTCGTAGAGGTTGTGGTGGAAGGTGACGAACCCGTTGGAGAGGTCGCTCTCGCTGGACCCGATGAGGCCGCCACGACCGGAGTTGCGCAGGATGCTGTACGACAGGGTCACGTACTGGGTGTTGTCCTTCATGTCGAAGAGGCCGTCGTAGCCCTCCGACTCCCCGCCGGACGCCTCCAGGGTGACGTGATCGACCCAGACGTTGCGCACCGTGCTCTCCATGCCGATGGCGTCTCCACCGTTGGAGGTCGGCGAACCCGACTTCTTGACGTTCCGGACCGTCACGTTCTGAATGATGATGTTGCTGGAGTCCCGGAGGTGGATGCCCAACTGGTCGAAGACCGCTCCGCTGCCGACCCCGATGATGGTGACGTTGCTGATCTGCTTGAGCTCGATCACGCCGTCGGCGGTGTTACAGCTGGATCCCGACACCTTGCTGGTGTTGCCGTGGTTGATCGTCCCCGTGACCTCGATGGTGATCGGGGTGCTGCTGCTGGCACGCCCGCAGAGCGCGGCGTGGATCGCGGTGCCCGTGCTGGCCCGTACCGTCTGCCCGCCCGCTCCGCCGGTGGTCCCGCCGTTCTGGGTGGCGTAGCCGGTGGCGGCGCCGGCCGCCGCCGACGCGTGCGGGGTGGACAGTGTCACCCCGACCGCGACCCCGACAGCGGCCGTAACCACCGCCGCCTGAAGTCGCAGTGCGACTGGTCGTCTCATCTCGCGTCTCCTTCATCGTCGTTTCGATGTGCCGACGGCAGCGGCGATCGACGCGCCGACCCTCCTCGGGGACGCGAGTCAGGTCGATCACTGTGCATTGACGGCAACAAATTGCCCGCTAATCGCCGAAACCTTCGTCGCCCTGGCGTGCGCGGCGAAACCGCTGCCCAAGCGGCACGTCCACCGGAGGCGTATCCCGACACGCGCCGCCCGGCTCGGGGGAGGAAACATCGACGTAACGCAATCGTAGGAAAGCGGTTTCCCTTCGGCAAGGGCTAGCGTTTGCAGGTTTTTTGCAGACGTCGGTCAGACGGGGGCCACCGACCCGGGTCAGCACCCCGCCTCACCACGTTCGCCTGACCACGTTCGCCTGGCCGCAGATCCAGCCGAACCGGTGCCGCCGACGACGTCCCGCGCATCGTCCGAGCGGGCGGGCAACCCGCGAGGCATTGACACACACCACTCGACGAAATAAATTCCGGGCAACGAGAAACTGTTTCGTGCGCTCGCCGTGCGGCACTCACCCGCGAGCCTGCGAATGAGCAGCGAGGCCGGTCCGATCCATGGCCGGCCGGCAGAGGAGGGTGCCGCAGTCCCGCCGGGCCCGTTCGCCGCACCATCGCCGTCCTGCCGCCGCTCCCGCATCCGCGACCGGCGACACGCGGCTCGGTCCGGTGCCGACGTCCCGGTCGCCACACCGGCGCTCCCCCGGTGATCCCTCGCCCTTGATGAGGGCTGGCGGTCGACGGCCGCCACCACCACCTCAGGAGAAGTCCGAATGAGAAAACGAAGAGTGACCAACGCCGCCCTGGTGTCGGCCGGCGCCGTCCTACTGGCATCGACGGCGGTCGCCCTGGCCGCACCGGCCGGAGCCGCCGCCGCGGGTTGTTCGGTGAACTACGCCGTGTCGTCGCAGTGGCAGGGTGGCTTCGGCGCGAACGTCACCATCACCAATCTCGGCGACGCGGTCGGCAGCTGGACGCTCACCTGGTCCTACAGCGCCGGCCAGACGGTCACGCAGGCGTGGAACACGACTCTGACCCAGAGCGGCGCCGCGGTCACCGCCAAGAACGTCAGCTACAACGGGGCCATCCCCACCAACGGCACGGCGTCGTTCGGGTTCAACGGCTCGTGGACGAGCAGCAACCCCGAACCGGCCAGCTTCGCGCTGAACGGTGTGACCTGCACCGGCGACACGACGCCGACCACCCCGCCGCCCACCACGCCACCCCCGACGACACCGCCGCCGACCACGCCACCCCCGACCACGCCGCCCCCCACCACCCCGCCGCCCACCGGGCCCGCGGACATCACGGTGAACGGCGCCACCAGGTACCAGACGGTCGACGGGTTCGGGGCCGCACAGTCCATCTGGGGCAGTGCCTGGTCGACGACCGACACCCAGACGCTGGTCGGGATGGGCCCCAACCAGCTCGGTCTGTCCATCGTTCGCACCGGCCTCTCGCCGGTGTCCAGCGAATGGGCGACCCACGTGAGCTCGTTGCAGACGGCGAAGTCGTACGGGTCGAACGTCAAGATCCTCGCCTCTCCCTGGACGGCGCCGGCCGCGTGGAAGACCAACAACAGCCGAACCGGCGGCGGCAAGCTGAAGACCGACTACTACGACGACTACGCGAACCATCTGAACAGCTACGTCCAGTACATGCGCGGTCAGGGCGTCACCATCGACGTCACATCGGTGCAGAACGAGCCGGACTGGCACCCGGACTACGACTCGATGGACTGGAGCGGCACCGAGCTGCGCACCTTCGTCCGGGATCAGGGCACGAAGGTGCAGAACAGCAAGCTGATGGTCGCCGAGGCGGTCAACCTGAACTACGGCTACACCGATCCGACCCTGAACGACGCGACCGCCCGGAACAACATCGGCTACATCGGCGGTCACCTGTACGGCACCGAGGACTCGGGCCGGCTGAAGCCGTACCCGTTGGCCCAGCAGTACAACAAGCCCGTGTGGATGACGGAGTGGAACTACCACGAGGCGGACGGCAGCGGCTCCAACATCTGGGGCAACCCCGCCAACCAGGCCGTCTGGGACGAGACGCTCGACGACATCATGCGTACGGTGCACAAGTCGATGGAGGCCAACTGGAGCGCCTACATCTGGTGGTACGGCAAGCGCTACTACTCCTTCATCGGCGACGGCGAGGCGGCCTACGGCACCACGGCGGGCGCTCCGCTCAAGCGCGGGTACGCGTTCTCGCAGTACGCGAAGTACGTGCGGCCCGGCTACCAACGCGTCGCGCTGACCAAGAGTTCCAAGGCCTCGCCGCTGGAGGTGACCGCCTACCAGGGTGACGGGAAGATCACGCTGGTGATCCTCAACCGGTCGAACAGCGCGGTCAACAACGCCGTGATCCAGGCGCCGCAGAACGTCAGCAAGGCCGAGTACTACCTCACCTCGCAGAACGCCAACGCGGCCAGCCAGCCGACAAGCGTGAACGGAGGACAGGCCACCATCAACGTCGGCGCCCGCAGCATCTCCACCCTCGTGTTCACTCTCTGACCGTGTCGACGTGGCGTGGGGGTGTGCGGGATCGTGCCCACCCCCACGCACCACCGCGTCAGCGCGTGGGACCACCACCGCGCCGACGTCGGAGTACGAGGTCCCCGACCGCGTCGCGCCACTGCGGATGGTCGAAGGTGAAGCCGGCAGCCGAGAGCCGGCCAGGGGCGACCCGCCGGCTCTTCAGCAGCAGCTCGGTGTCCGAGCGGAGCACGAATGCGCCGAGCTCCGCCATCGACCTGGTGGCCGGCAGACCGACAGGCATCCGCCAGGCCGACCGCAGCGCCCGCATGAACTCGCGCTGGGGCAACGCGCCGGGTGCGGCCAGGTTCACCGGCCCGGCGAGGTCGTCACGGTCGATCAGAAAGCGCACCGCGCGAACGAAGTCCCGGTCGTGGATCCACGAGACGTACTGCCCACCGCCCGCGACCGGGCCGCCGAGTCCGAGCCGCGCGAGCCAGCTCAGCACGTCGAACACGCCACCGCGGTCGGGGCTCATCACCATGGCCGAGCGCAGCGCGACCCTGCGCGTGTGGGGAGTCGCCGTCCGCTCCTGCGCGGCCTCCCAGTTCTGGGCGATCCTGACGCTGTACGACCAGTACCCGGGAACGCCCTCCTCGCCGCCGCCGAGCACACCACCGCCCTCGTCGTTGGCCGCGTCGAAGCGGTGCGCGTAGATGGTGGCGGTGCTCATCTGGAGCCACACCCTGGGTGGCCGGACGGCCTCGGCGATGGCCTCGCCGACGACCCGCGCCGACTCCACCCGTGAGCGCATCATGGCGTCGAGGTTCTCCGGGGTGTACCGACAACTCACACTCCGCCCGGCCAGGTTGATGACCACGTCGCTGCCGTCGATCTGGCTGGCCCAGTCGCCGAGCGTGGCGCCGTCCCAGCGAACCTGACGCGCGCCGCTCGGCGAGCGGGTCAACACCACCACATCGTGGCCCTGGGCCGTCAACTCCCGATCCAGGATCGCGCCCACCTGCCCCGTGCCGCCTGGAATGACGATTTTCATGCTCGGTCCGCGACCGGCACTCGTTTTTGAACACGTTCAACCATGAGTCGAGCGTACGACGGGATGGCGGGCGGATCAAGATCGAACAATGCGACTCCCTCCCGGCGGGGAGCGACCTCCCCGACCGGAGGGGATCGCTCCTGCCGGCGCCCCGCGAGGATCGGACGCATGACGACATCGGCAGCGCGCGGCAGGGGCAGCGACCTGGCCTACGCAGTCCTCGCCTGGGCCGTGGCCTACGGCGGACTACGTCTGGCGTGGACGGTCGGCGAGGCGCCGGAGTTCCCGCCGTTCGGGTCCGACCTGCTCGGTTTCACCGGTTGGTGGTCGGTGGGCCTGTGCCTGGGCACCGGCGCGGCGGCGGTGGCGCTGGCCCGGGCGACGACCTGGCGGCCGGTACTGGCGGGATTCGCGTGGACCCTCGGCGGGGCGCTGGTCGCGGCGGCCGCGATCCTGCTGCCGGAACTGGTGAGTCTCCTGCTGTTCGCTCCCGGCCCGTCGTTCGACCCGGTGGCGTTCGCGAGTCGGCTCGGGTGCGTCACCGGAGCGGCCCTGCTCGGCCTGGCCACCGCCCGCTATCAGCGGCGCACCCGGGGCGACTGTCCGGACTGCTGCCGCACCATCCCACCCGGTCGACGGCGCTCGGTACCGGCGCCGTGGGCACGCTGGGCCGCGTACGTGGCGGTGGCCGGCCTCGTGACCCGGTTCGCGGCCCAGGTCGTGGTGGACCTCGACGGCCTCACGCGGGACGCCTCGATGATCGGGTTGGAGATCGGTCTCGTGCTGGCCGGGGCGCTGTTGCCGCTGGCGCTGGTGCGGCACTGGGGTGAGGTCTGGCCGGGGTGGGTGCCGCTGCTCGCGGGCCGCGCGATTCCCCGGCGGTTGTTGCTGGTGCCCGGCTTCGGGCTCGGGGCGGGCATCGTGGCCTACTTCGGCATGGGGCTGACGCAGGTGGCATCGGGATCCGAGAGTGAGTTCTCCGACGCGTTCCTCTGGGTGGCCATGTCGGCGTATCTCCTCCTGGGGCTCGGCCTGCTCGCCGCGTCCGCCGACTACCACCTGCGCACCCGCGGCGCGTGCCGCTCCTGCGGTCGCTGACCGAGGCCATCCCGGCGGGACGGCCGACACCCGCCGGCCCGGTGTCAGCTCGTGTCGCGGTCGTTGACCCCCCGCCGGCGGGGCGCTGAGGGCCGCCGGAAGGGTTCCTCGCGGGCCGGTACCGTCCGCTGGCCCCGTACGGTCGCGCGTGGCGCGGGTGGGACCGACAGCCGCGACGCCTCGCCGGTCTCCGCGAGCAGGTGCTCGGTCTCCTGCACCAGATAGTGCGGTCGCCGCTTGGTCTCGTAGTAGATCCGGCCGATGTACTCCCCGATCACACCCAGGATCGTCATCTGGATGCCGCCGAGCCCGATCACGCTGACGATGATCGTGGTGTAGCCGGGGACGTCGATGCCCTTCTCGACGGCGTCCGCGACCACCCAGGCCATGTAGACCAGTGCGATGAGGGTGAGGAACATTCCACCGTAGATCGCCAGGCGCAGTGGCCTGTTGTTGAACGACAGCAGGCCGTCGAACGCGTAGTTGAAGAGCTTGCCGAACGTCCACCTGCTCCGCCCCGACTGCCGGGTCTCGTTGGGGTGGGCCACCACCGCCGTCCGGAAGCCGATCCAGGAGAACAATCCCTTGGAGAACCTGTTGTATTCCGGCATCGCCAGGATCGCGTCCACGGCGAGGCGGGACAGCAGACGAAAGTCGCCCGCCCCGTCCTGCAGGCGCACGTCGATCCACCAGTTGATCATGCGGTAGAAGGACCGCGAGGCGACCATCCGCACGAACCGGTCACCGCGCCGGTCCCGGCGCGCGATCACCTGGTCGAAGCCCTGCTGGTACAGCAGCACCATCTCGGGCAGCAGACGCGGCGGATGCTGCAGGTCGGCGTCCATGATGACGACCGCGTCGCCGGTGGCCCGCTGCAACCCGGCGAGCATCGCCGCCTCCTTGCCGAAGTTGCGGCTCAGCGACGTGTAGCAGACGGTGGGGTCGGCGGCGGCGAGCCGGCGCAGCGCCGCGAGGGTGCCGTCCTCGCTGCCGTCGTCGACGTACACCACCTCGACGTCCACGTCGGGCAGCTCGGCGAGGGCGGCACACACGGTCTCGTGCAACCGCTCCACCGACTCTTCCTCGTTGAAGCAGGGCACCACGACGGACAATCGCACAGTCGTCACCCCATCCGGCCCGTACGCGGGCAGCCACCGACGCCGGCCGACCCGGCGCCGGCGCGGTCAGAGGTGGTAGACCAGCGTGCCATCGAGATCCTCCCGAGTGATGCCCAGCCCGTCGAAGGGCCGGGCCGCGATGCCGTCCCACGGCGTGCCCGCGGCGCGGCTCGGCACGACCACCACCGACCGCACGCCTATCCCCCGCAGGTACGCCACGCTGCCCGCATCGGGGAACGACGCCACAGCCGTCCGGGTCTGCGCCTGGCTCACCGGCTCGAACCCGGCCAGACCGTTCGTCACGCGGGGGAACCCGTCGGTCGTCCACAACATGTACGTCAGATCGCCCAGCCCGCCAGCCGGCAGCACCAGGATCGGGTCCTGCACCGTGCTCATCGCGGCCGGCGGCTGCGGCACGGTCGGGTGGGGTGTCCGGTTGACGCCCTCCAGGGTGACCACTGTCAACGGCACGAGCAGGACCAGCGGCGTGAGGATCCGCGTCCACTGGCGGGGTGAGGACTCGCGCAGCGATTCGGCCAACGCCGTCACCGCTCCGGCGGCCAACACCGCCAGCAGCAGGCTCGTCCAGTGCATCATCCGCCCGGGGGTACGCAACGCGTCCCAACCCGGCAGGAGCGTGGACAGGGTCAGGTACCCCGGATCGCCGTCGCCGCCGAGCGTGGCACCCAGGCCCAGCAGCACCGTGCCGAGCACGCCGAGCCCCAGCGCGACGCGGTGCCGGATGGGATACGCCGAGAGGAACAGCCCCGCGGCGGCCAGCCCGATCAGCATCATGCCCGGCAGCAGCGCCATCTCCGGCGGCCAGGACAGCTGTTCACGTGCGGCGGCGTGGCGCTCGCCCCACAACCACGAATCGGCCGGCGCGGTGACGAAGCCGATCAACGGAGGCGAGAACATCTTCGTCCAGTCCAGCGTCCGCTCGGCCTGCGGGTTGAGGTCGACGACGCGCAGGTAGACCATGCCCAGCAGCAGCGTCACCACGCCGAACGCACCCCCACCGAGCAGGTCGGCGAGCAGCAGCCGCCGGCCGAACGGCGGGCGCTCCCGCCGCCTCCACCAGGACCAGCCGTAGCAACCCGCCGCCACCAGGACCGTGGCCAGCAGGAAGTACACCAGCGGCAGGCCGATGCCGAAGCCGAGGCTGACCTGCCAGGCGGCGACCAGCCAACCGGCCAACGCCCAGCCGGGCCGTCGCAGCTCCGGCCGGTACCCGTGACGCAGCGACCAGCCGTGACCACGGGCCAGCATGGCCAGGGACAGCGCGATTCCGGCGCTCGACAGGATGTTCAGGTGCCCGGAGTGCGCCAACCGCCAGGGCGCGTACGCCCACGCGATCGCGGAAACCGCGCTGCCCCACCGGTTCGCACCGAGCTGCCGCGCCAGGGCGTACGCCCCGAGGGACGCCAACGCGTGCAGCAGCACGTACAGCACGTTGTACCGGATCACGGCGGCCTCGAAGCCGGAGCCGAGCAGCCCGATCGGCGCGTAGCCGAGCAGGGTGTCGCTGTAGGCGTACGTGTATTTCTCGGGGTAGAACGTGTTGGAGTTCCAGAGGTCGGCCGGGCTGCTGAGCAGGGCGTGCCCCGACCAGGCGACCTGCCACGCCTGCAACAGCGGGTCACCCAGGTCGCCGGGGATCGTGCTCGCGGGATGCCGCAGTGTCGGCCAGGTCAGCACCGCCGCCACCAGCAGGCTCGCCAGTACCGCCACAGTCCATTCGGATCGGGCCCAGCGCCATCGACCCCAATCGGCCGGCGGCCGGTCGTCGGAGGTCGGCTCGGGCGGCACGTTCTCCGTGGTCGGTGGCGGGGTGGCGGACCGGATAATCATGAAATAGATGCTCTCCAATAGTTCTGGCCTTGTCCATCCGCTGTCCGAAACGTGGATGCGCAGGCACCGGGTTCAACGGCCGCGTACCGACGCGCGTCACGGTCAGCGGCGACGGTGGCGCGGACGAGGTGCGTCCGCGCCACCGCGCTGCCGGTTCAGCGGGTCAGGAGATTACCCGACTCGGACCAGTTGCCACTGCTGGTTGGTGCCGCCCCAGTCGGCGTACTGCACGATGTTGCCGCCGTCGGCGGTGGACGCGCCCTGTACCTCGACGGCCTTGCCGCTGTTGCGGTTGATCAGACGCTGGTAGCCGCCAGAGGACTCGGCCAGCCGGAACTGCTGGTTGGTGCCGTTGGCGTCGCTCCACTGCACGACCGGCGCGGAGTCGGCGGTGGAGCGGTTGGAGACGTCCAGCACCTTGCCGGAGTTGCGGGACTTCAGCCGGTAGTAGCCACTGCCGGAGTCCACGAACTGCCACTGCTGCCACGCTCCGTCGTTACGGGCCCACTGGTCGATCCGAGCGCCGTCGGTGGTCGACCGCTCGTACACGTCGAGCGCCTTGCCGCTGTTGCGGTTCACCAGGACGTACCAGGCGGTGGTGTCCACCCCCGTGCCCGGCGGGGGCGTGGTGGGGTTGGTGCTGCCCCCGTTGAGGGCGTTGAGGACTGAGGTGTACGCCGCCTTCTTGTTGCCCGACCCGTCGAACAGCAGCGCATTGTCGCTGCCGCGCCACGAGTCGCTGTCCCGGACGCCCCAGGTGGTGATGCCGGCGCAGCGTGCGACGGCCATGCAGGCACGGGTGACCGCGCCGTAGATGTTGGCCTGGTTGGAGCCGGTCATCACGTCGAGCTCGGTGATCTGCACGTCGACGCCGAGGTCGGCGAAGCGCTGCAGGTTGGCCTGGTAGTCGCTGGCCAATGTCGTGCCCAGGTGGGACTGGAAGCCGACGCAGTCGATCGGGACGCCGCGGGACTTGAAGTCGCGCACCATGTTGTAGATGCCCGTGGACTTCGCGTTGATTCCGTCGGTGTTGTAGTCGTTGTAGCAGAGCTTCGCACCCGGGTCGGCGGCGCGGGCGGCGCGGAACGCCGCCTCGATCCAGTCGTTGCCGGTGCGCTGCAGGTTCGAGTCGCGCCGTCCGCCGCTGCCACCGTCGGCGAACGCCTCGTTCACCACGTCCCAGGCGTAGATCTTGCCCCGGAAGTGGGTGGCGACCTGGGTGACGTGGTTGATCGCGGCGTTGCGCAGCGCGGTGCCGGACATGCCCTGCGCCCACGGCGGCTGCTGGGCATGCCACAACAGCGCGTGCCCCCGCACGCTCATGCCGTTGGCCTGCGCGTGACTGACGAGGCGGTCACCACCGGTGTAGCTGAACTGACCCTGGGACCGCTCGGTGGCGTCCCACTTCATCTCGTTCTCGGGGGTGACGCTGTTGAACTCGCTGTTGAGGATGCCGGTGTACTGGCTGTTGGAGAGCTTGCCCGTCGCGACGGCGGCACCGAAGTAGCGGCCCTTCTCGGCCGCCGACGCCCTCAACGTCGTTCCGGCGCTGGCCATGGGCGCCAGCGCCACAGTCATACCCGCGGTCAGTGCGACAGCGAGGGTCGCCGTCGCCAGCAGAGCTTTCTTGGGTCTCATGTCGTTCCTTCTCAGTGGTTGCATCGGTGGGGTGATGTGCCACGTCACTCAGGACGAACTGGCCCCGACGGCTGGTGCCGGTGTGAGCCAAGGAATCCGGGACGGTCATCCTGGGCACCTCGCACCGGCACACGCGGCCTGGCCGGCGCTCGCCGGTAACCACGCGAGTCCTGAACGACGTCCGCTGCCCGGGGACGCCGTGCTTCTTCGAGGCGCGACCGCGGGACTCGCCCGGTGAGCCACCGACGCCGACGACCTCTGCATCGAGAGTGAGCGATAACATGCTGTTCGTCAAGACGTAACGAGCCGGCCACATAGTCACCCGGCCGAATCGGTTCGCGCTGCCCGATTCATCGCTACCTGTCGACGTCCGCGCCAAAACGGGTCGATGATCCGTGCCGCCTCCGTGCGGTGAGAGCGCCGGGCGTCGGTCTTGTTATCGCTCACAGTCCGGGTCACCTGCCCCGCGAACGGCAGGGGGCGTGGAGCGGGGTCCACGTGCCGGCCGCGCGCGGCGCAGGCGGACCGACGCGGTGTCGGCGCGCCGGTCCGCTACAGGTGTAGCGCGAGGTGTCGGGGGGCAACAGTCCGGGCATGGGTGGGAGCGCGTGAGGCGGCCGGAGCGGCGTGCGCCGCCGGCCGCGCTCGGCGCTGCGGCGTTCGGGGCGGCCGCGCTGGGGGCGGCAGCGCTCGGTGCCGCCCTGGGCGCGGAGCCCGCGTACGCCGGCCCGTCGCCGTCGCCGTCGACCGGCTCAGCGGCGGCCGACGCCACCGCACCGGGGATCGTCGGGGCGCTGCTGCACGACGTGGTCGAGAGGCCACTGGGCGTCGACCTGCCCCTGCCGACCGCGATCCCCCTGCCGGTGCCGACGGTCCTCCCGCTGCCGGTGCCGACGGCCGTTCCCCTGCCCCTGCCGACGGCCACCGCCGCACCGAAGCCATCGGCCGAACCTTCGACGGCCGCGCCACCTCGACCACCCCGTGCGCGACACCCCGCTCCGCCTCCCACCGCGCCCGTCCCGTCCGCGGACTCGCCGGCCGCACGTCCCACCCGATCAGCACCGCAGACACAGCTGACAGCGAGGGCGTCCCGCGCCGGCCTCCCCGCCACCGGTCGCGCGCCGGCTCGAATGCTTGTCACGATGACCACTCCGCTTCCGGCACCGCCCCCTCCCGCCGGGCCCTTCCCCGGTCAACCGGCGTTGGCGCCGGCGAACGTGTCCGCATCCGTCGGCACCGGCGTCGGGGGGCTCGACCAGACGTCGTTGGCGACCGACGGGCCACCACGCGTCGCACCGCTGCACCGGGGGCGCGCCGTCGTCCCCTTCGACAGCCACGCCGCCAGTCGGCCCGTGGAGCGGGGTCCCCCGCCGCCGCGGCAGCTCCTGATCTTCCATCCGCGTCCACTGCGTTGATCAGGAGAGAATCATGGAACTGGCCGTTATCTGGGTACCCGCCGACATCGAGCCGTCCGAGCACGCCATCGCGATGTGCCTTCACCACCTCCGCCGACATGACTACCGCTTGAACGGGATCATGCGGGCAGCGTGGGAGAGGGTCGAGCAGAAGATGGTCGACGGTGAGGTGGACGTGGTCGTGATCGCCGACCTCGCCCACCTTCCACCGGACCGGTCGCCCCGAATCGAGGTGGCCGCACCGGAGTCGAGCGCCGACAAGTTCCGCCCGGTGTCCGGCACGGACCTCGGCTGACACGATGAAGCGCCCCGTCCAGATGTGGACGGGGCGCTTCGTCGAGCCCGGCGGGCCCGCTCAGGCAGAGCCCGAGGATGGTTCGGTTGACGCGGAACGTCAGGAGACGACCACGTCGCGGTAGTAGTAGCGCAGGATCGTCTGGTAGCTCTTGCCCGCGTTCGCCTGGTCACGCGAGCCGTACTGCGACAGCCAGTCCCCGTCCACCCAGCCACCGCACGCCGTCGTGGTCGCGCAGTAGTGGGCTTGCAGGATGTTGCCGCTGCGGGTCATCCGGGTCGACCAGGTGCTGTCCACCGCGGCGGACGTCGACGCCTGCGCCGACGACGGCCGGTAGACCTGGTCGCCGGTGTCGTCCCGGACGTCGTAGCACTGGCCGCCGGAGGTCTTCCGGGTCGAGTGCAGCGCCCAGTACCAGCCGTAGCTCTTGACGGCCACGGCGCCGGCCTCCAGCGAGGCTCGCGGCCAGCTCGTGATCCACTCGTTGGGGAGGACGTTCTTGACGTACGTCTTGAAGTCGACCCGGTCGACGCGACCGAGACCGACCCGGTAGACGAGGATGGTGCTCGGCAGCTTGGTGTTGGTGCCGTCGGTGCTGCAGCCCGTCGACCCGCTCAGCAGCTCGTGCGAGGCGTTGTTGTTCTTCAGCGTGGCGTTGAGGTTGCCAGTCGCACCGGCCGCGAAGTCCTGGTAAGAACCGGCGAAGTTGCTGTTGAAGTAGACACGCACGGTCTTGCCGGTCCGGTTCCACACCGACGCCGCGTTGTTCTTCACGCACAGGCCCTTGCCGGCGCCCGCGCCCTTGAAGTCGTAGCAGCTCGGTTGGGTGGTGCCGTAGTCGTCCAGGGAGTCGGTGAAGTCCGAGACCGAGCCGGCCTGGTTGCTGTTGTAGTAGTAGCAGAACTCGCCGCTGTCGCAGGCTCCGTCCCGTGCGGCAGCCGCTGCCGGCGAGGCGACACTCAGGATGGAGGTGGACATGGCGAGGACGGCGCCGACGATCGCGAGGCCCTTGCGAATATTCACGGCGTCCTACTTCTCGTTGTAGCCCTGGGAGTTCCAGAACGCGGTCGGGTCGGCGTTGTCCAGGGTGGGGTCACCGACGCTGACGGCCGCGTGGGTCTGCCGGCCGGCCCGGACCTCGACGTGGGTGTGCGCGGACGAGCTGGAGGACACCCCGTGCCACGACTCGTCGGCGATGATCTCGCCCTTGCTGATGGCGTCGCCCACGCTCACCCCGGACCTCGGCGCGGTGTGCAGGTAGATCACCGTCTTGTTCAGCGAGGAGTTGTAGACGGAGATCGTCGACAGGCCGCCGCTGCCGGTGCTGCCCCGCGCGACGTAGATGACCGTTCCGGAGACCACCGCGTGCACGTCCGAGCCGACGCTGCGGGCGATGTCGATGCCCTCGTGCCGCCCGGGCGTGGTGGTGTAACCGTCGAAGCCGCAGGTGACCGAGCCGCCGCTGGCCTGGTACAGGGCGTACGACAGGTTCGTGCGCGCCGACGGCGAGAACTGGTGCGAGGCGTTGTTGTTCTTCAGCGTGGCGTTGAGGTTGGCCTTCGCGCCGGCCGCGAAGTCCTGGTAAGAACCCGCGTAGCCGCTGTTGTAGTAGACGCGTACGGTCTTGGTGCTGCGGTTCCAGACCGAGGCGGCCTCGTTCTTGATGCACAGGCCCTTGCCGGCGCCAGCGCCCTTGAAGTCGTAGCACGAGGGCTGCTCGGTGCCGTAGTCGTCGAGCGACCCGGTGAAGTCCGAGATCGATCCCGCGTTGTCGCTGTTGTAGTAGTAGCAGAACTCGCCGCTGTCGCAGACCCCGTCGCGGGCCGCCGCCGACGCGGGCGATGCGAGGCTGAGGATCGAGGTGCTCGCGGCCAGCGCGACGCCGGCGGCGGCGAGACTCTTACGGATGTTCATGGTGTCCTTTCCGAAACGGTGAGGGGGGTGCGGGTCACTGCCCGCGCTGGTACTGCTCCCAGGTCTGGATCGGGATCCGGGGGCCGTCGTCCGGGCCACGGTTGGCCAGGCCGTTCATGCCGAGGTAGTAGTCGCCGACCTGGTGCTGCGCCTGGCTGGACAGGTCCGTGTCGTTGATCGCCGTGGCGTGGATGTGCCACGGCCAGTCACCCTGACTCGGGTCACGGACCCAGGCGGCGAAGCCGACCCGTCGGAGCGCCCGGACGACGGCGGTGCGCCGGGCCGCGGTCATGCCGGCGACCGCGATGTCCACCACACCCCCGCCGTCGTGCGTGCCGGCCGAGGTCGGGTCACCCCCAGGGTTGTACGACCCCTGTTCGAGCAGCAGGGTGCGGCCGAGCAGACGCTGCGCCTCGGCCAGCATCGCCTGGGTACGGGCATTGACGACGTACCCGTCACGCGGGACCTTCGCGCCCGGTCCGATCGTGTTGCCGACGGTGTAGCGATTCAGCCCGAGCTTCGTCAGTGACGTCGTGCCCGGCAGCCCGTTCGCGGCCAGGCCGGTGTAGCCGAGCGAGCGCTGGTAGGCCGCGTACGCCGAGACGGTCACGGTGCCGAAGTAGCCGTCGACCCACTGCGCGTCCAGCAGATTCCGGGCCTGAAGCGCCTGCTCGACGGCGAGTACGGAACTCTTCGCACCCGGGGTCAGTGTGTTGTCCGCGCGGCGGGGGTCGATCTGGGCGGCCAGGACGGTGGCCTCCATGTCCACGACGGGCCGCGCGGCTGTCGCGACGGTCCGCTGCGCGGTGGCGCCGGATGCCGCGTGGGTCGGGACGCCGACGGCCACGCAGAGCGCGGCGAGCCCGACGGTCAACCAGGGACGGCGCAAGATGGGTCCTCCTCCTTGTTGGTGAGTCGTTCTCGGTTCGACATCACCCTGCGAGAAGTCCCCCGCTGTTCGGTACCCCCGGTGTCCTGTCAGATCCGTCAGGCCGTCATTGGCCTCGGCGAACGTGGTGTTGTCAGTTTGGGTCGGGCCGGCACCTGACACCGTGCGTTCGCGTCCGGACGGCCGCTCGAGGCCTCAGGCGGTCACGGTGACCATGAAGTACACCGGCCTGCGGGTGGGGAAGTACTCCCGCCCGGTCTCGTCGACCATCTTCCAACTGACCCAGCACTTGCCGGGGCGGCTCGGCGCGGTCACCCGAACGCGGATCATCACCTGCTCGCCGGGCGGTGTGTCACCGATCGGCACCCGATCCGGCGTCCGGCAACCGGCACCGTCGGCGGCGGGGTCCATGCGCACCAGGAACCGGTTGTGCCAGTCGACCTTCCCCACGTTCGCGAGAGCCCACACCTTGTCGAACTGGGCGTTCACCTTCACCTGCGTACCGTCGGGGATGGTGACGTCGGCGACGAACTTGCTCGCGTCCCCGGGAATCAGTGAGTCCGAGAACGCCGACGGCGACGCCGCCGACGACGGTGCCGCGGACGGGGTGCCGGAGTCGTCGGCGGCCGAGTGACCGCGAACGGTCACGCCCAGGACGGCGGCCACCGCCACCACCAGCACCACCGCGGCGGCGTTGAGCCACGGAAGCCGGCGGCGCCGCGTACCCGCGACGCCGTCCTCGGCCGGTGGATCCTCGACCTGCTCCTCCGGCACCGACGCGGCGTCATCCGACGCGGGATCGGCCTGCCCGCCGGCCTGGTCCGTCACCGGGCCCTGCGCGGCCTCCCATCGGCGCCGCCACTGGGCCTCGTCGGCCTCGCAGGCCCGAACGAACTCCCGGGTGGTCTCCCACGAGGGAAACCTGGTCCCCGCTGCGGCCTCGTGCAACGTCGTGTGTGAGATCCGGCCCGATCGCGCCGCCATCTTCCGGAACGACGGGTCTCCGACCGCCCTGCGCAGCGTCCGCAACTGCTCGGCGAACCCCTCGGCGGCCCGTCCGTCCTGAATCGACTGCGCGGCGGCACGCTGGTCCTTCATCGGTCCCCCAAGTCAGACGACGTCGTCAGGCATTGTGAGAGTGTGTCAGAGGTTACCGAACGGGCGACGGCGGCCATCAATCTGTCGGGGGGCCAACACGCGGACGGTGTGCGGCGTGTTCCGGGGTGGATTCTCGGTACGTGGCGCAGGAGACCGAAGTGTGCCGGTGACCGGCCGGGCGGTGGCGCGCCACCGCGCCACCGCCGGACCACTAACGGACTCAGGCGTGCAGGCTGGGTCGGTAGATGAACTCCTGGGTGCGGCCGTCGAGCGTCCGGCTCTCGATCAGCTCCAGGTCGTAGTCGGCCGTCCCGTGAAAGATCGGCTCGGTTCCGGTCGCGCCGGTGACCACCGGGAAGAGCGTCACCTGGACGAAGTCGACCAGGCCGGCGGCCAGCAGCGCCCGGTTCATCGAGAGGCTGCCGTGCGAGCGCAACGGCACGTCGGACTCCTCCTTGAGCCGGGCGACGACATCGACGGCGTCGCCGCGCACGACGGTCCCGTCCGGCCAGTCGAGGGGCCCCTCCACCGTGTTCGACACGACAGTCGCCGGAAGGTTGATCATGCGGGTGACCCAGGCGTCCCGGACCTCGGACTCCTCGGTGCTGGCGGCCAGCATCCCCGCGAACATCCGGTACGTGCTGGCGCCGAAGACCATGCGCAGGTCCTCGCCGTACGTGGCGAGGCGCCGCTCCAGCAGCTCCGGGCCCTGCTTACCCCAGTAGCCGCCCCAGTTGCCCGTGGTGCTGCCGAAGCCGTCGAGGCTGGTGAAGATGTCGAAGGTGTAGGTGGTGGTCACGATGATCTCCTTGGATGGGTGAGTGCGGTACGACGCGTCCGCAGGAAGGCACGCTCGGTCTCGTTGCTGGTCAGTGCGATGGCCTGGTCGTAGGCGGCTCGGGCCTCTCCGTCGCGGCCGAGCCGGGCCAGCAGCTCGGCCCGGGTGGCGGGCAGCCGGTGGTAGCCCGGGAGGTCGACGGCCTCCAGCGCGCTGAGGGCCACCGCCGGCCCGTGCACCTCGGCGACCGCGACCGCCCGGTTGAGCGCGACGACAGAGGTCGGCGCGAGCGCGAGGAGCTGGTCGTACAGCGCCAGGACCTGCGGCCAGTCGGTGGCCGCGCCGTCGGTGTGCACCGCGCCTATCGCGGCCTGGATCTGGTACGGGCCGGGCCGGTTGCGCCGCAGGCAGCGCCGGACCAGGTCGTGGCCCTCGGCGATGAGCGCCCGGTTCCACAGCGACCGGTCCTGGTCGGGTAGGAGCACGAGTTCGCCGGTCGGGCCGAGCCGGGCCGGACGCCGTGCCTCGGTCAGCAGCAGCAGGGCGAGCAGGCCCAGGACCTCAGGTTCGTCGGGCATCAACGCGGCCAGCTCGCGGGCGAGCCGGATCGCCTCGCCGCACAGGTCCGTCCTGATCAGCGGCCCGGCGGTGGACGCGTAGCCCTCGTTGAACATCAGGTAGAGCACGGTCAGCACGGGCGGCAGCCGGTCCGGCAGCTCGTGTTCGGCGGGCACCCGGTACGGAATTCCGGCGTCCCGGATCTTCTTCTTCGCGCGCACGATCCGCTGCGCGATTGTCGTTTCCTGGACCAGGTACGCCCGGGCGATCTCCGGTACCTCCAGACCGCCGAGCAGACGAAGCGTGAGGGCCGTCCGCGCGTCCGGGGCCAGTGCCGGGTGACAGCAGGTGAAGATGAGTCGCAGTTGGTCGTCCTGCACCGGTCCCACCTCCTGGGGTTCGTCCTGTTGGTGAAGCAGCAGGGCCTGGGCGTGCCGGGCCTCGCGTGTCGACTCCCGGCGGAGCCGATCGATGGCCCGGTTGCGCGCGGTCGTCACGATCCAGGCCCCGGGGTTGGGCGGCAGGGCCTGCCACTTCTGCAGCGCTGTGGCGAAGGCGTCCTGGACGGCCTCCTCGGCGAGGTTGATGTCACCGAGGAGGCGGGCCAGGGTGGCGACGCAGCGGCCGTACTCCGCGCGGTAGATGCTCGCCAGGTCCATGTCGGGTGATGGCTTCCGCTCAGGCCTGGGAGAGGTCGTCGAAGGGGCGCACCTCGACCGGCCCGCAGGCGGCCGCGCACCTCTCGGCCCAGGCCAGCGCCGCGTCCAGGTCGTCGCACTTGATGACCCAGAATCCGGCGATGTGTTCCTTCGTCTCGGCGAACGGCCCGTCGCTCATCGAGGTGGCGCCGTTCTCGACCCGTACGACTGTGGCGCTGTCGGGCGACGTGAGGCCCCCGGCGAAGACCCAGGCGCCCGCGGCCTGCATGTCGTCGTTGATCCGACCGGTCTCCCGGAACATGATCTGGGTTTCCTCGTCGGACGGCGTCGGCGCGCCCTCGACGAAGTGCACGGACAGCAGGTACTGCTTCATGGTGGTCCCTTCGATAGGTCGATGGTGGGATGGGAAAGGGTCAGGCGGCCAGGCGACGCGCGACAGCCGGGATCACGATCGAGGCCGCGGCCAGGTGGGTGAGCATCAGCAGCGCCTTGGTGGGCGTCCCGGCGTCGGCGAGCACGTCCGGCACCAGGGACAGGACCGTCAACACCACTGTCGTACGGACGAACGCGCGCCGCGGCCGCCGCGCGAAGCGGGACAGCAGTACGGCGAGGAGCACGCCGATCGACGCGAAGACGGCGGTCAGCACGCCGAACCCCGTCACCGGAATCGGGGCACCGCTCACGTCGAGGCTGACGCCCGCCGCACGGCCGACGGCGGCGACAGCCATGGTGGTGGCGCTCGCGGCGACCGTGGCGAGCACACCGGCCCCGATCAGCGCGCCGAAGGCCGTGGTGGTGCGGGTGGTCTGCGCGGTGGTGGTCATCGTGCCCTCCAGCGGGTGCGTGGCCCGTCTCGATGCCGGGCTCTCACTAGGGCTACGAAGAGAGCCGGCCCCGATCGACAGCCACGCCCACAATATTTTGACGAATCTCGACCGCTGTGTACGCCGAGCCGGTCTCCGGGCCAACGGGCCGGTTCAGCTCCGACTGTCGGTGGTCTCGCCGCCCTCGCCGTACTCGCCGCGGATGGGCAGGTAGTAGGCGGGCAGGAAGGCCGCGATGATGGCCACGCCCGCGATCGGCACGAACGCGCCGACGAGGATGCCGGTGCCGATCCAGGCCAGCGCGAACGCGTAGCGGCGGCCGATGGCCCGGACGCCGAAGGGCCCGAGGCTGGGATCCAGGAGTTTCGCCCGGCGAAGGTGTGCCCAGATGACGTTGAACAGGGCCGCTGCCACCCACAGTGTGCTGCCGTAGACGACTACCGCAATGCGTAGCCCCTGCTCCGCGCGGAGCGCGTCGGCGAGCAGCGACGTGGAGAACGGCAGGAACGCGATGACCATCAGGAGCAGCGTGTTGAGGAACAGGACCGGACGGTCGACGTGCCGCACCCGGTCGAACATGACGTGGTGATTGACCCACACCTGCCCGATGAGCAGGAAGCTCAGCGCGTAGCCCAGGTACGACGGCCACAACGCCCCGAGGCCCGGCAGGAGACGCCCGAAGTCCTTCGGCGGTTGGATCTCCAGCACGAGAAGCGTCACGGCGATGGCGAAGACACCGTCGCTGAAGGCGACCAGCCGCCCCGGCTGGCGCGTCAGCCGAGGGGTGCCAGGTCGGGACGACATGCCCTCAGTATCCGTTCGGAACACGATTCGTTACCGCAAAATTCGTCATCAGCGGAGTCGCGCCGCCTGCGAGGAGTTAAAACAAAATTAAGGCTGCGCGGGCGAAAAACTGTTATCCGGAGCGGGGAGGCCGGCCACCAGGAGCCCTGCTCACGGCCCTCCTTAAATCTTTTTCCGCACGTTGCTGCGGGCTCTGGACGTGCACATACTTCATTCCGACCGGAGCGTTATCGCCAACTCGAAGGAAACCACTGGCAATGCGGACTCCCCCCGCGCATGTCGCACCACCGGACCGGGCGCGCAAGCGCCGTCGCCTCGCTCGCACCACGCTCGCCGCCGCGGTCGTCGCCGCGCTGGGCGGCAGCGGCATCTACATCGCCGGTGCCCAGGCCGAAGAGGTAGCCGTGCCCGGCCGGGTCCAGGCGGAGGCATTCGCCGCGCAGTCCGGTGCGCAGACCGAGAGCACTGGCGACACCGACGGCGGCAGGAACGTCGGCTGGCTGGCCGACGGCGACTGGCTGCGGTACGACAACGTGTCGATTACCGGCGCCGACCTCACGGCCCGGGTCGCCGCACTCAACACCACCGGCGGCTCTGTCGAGTTGCACCTCGGCGCGCAGGACGGTCAACTGCTGGCCAGTTTCCCGATCGCCTCCACCGGCGGCTGGCAGAAGTGGACGACCGTCACCGCGAAGGCGTCACGTGTGCCGGCTGGCGCGCAGACCGTCTTCGCCGTCCTGAAGAGCATCGGCACGTCGGACTTCGTGAATCTGAACTGGTTCACGTTCGGTCCGGCGACGGCCACGACGCCGAGCGCTACGGCCGCACCGAGCTCCAGCCCGTCGGCGTCCCCGTCCAGCGCTCCGGCCGGCGGCGGCTGGGTGCCTGTCGACCAGGCCAGGTGGAGCAAGGAACTGGCCGCCTTCAACGCGATCGAGCCGAAGGCGGTGCCGCCGGGCACCACCCGCGTCCCCGAGTTCCACACCGACTGCGAGGTCGCCAACTCCGCGCCGGACGACCCGATCGTCCTGCCCGGCCTGTCGGGCGCCTCGCACATGCACACGTTCTTCGGCCCCAAGGTCGACGCCTTCACCACTACCGACAAGCTGCTCTCCTCGACGACCACCTGCAACGCCCCCGGTGACCTGAGCGCCTACTGGGTCCCGGAGCTGCGCAAGGACGGCAAGCCCGTTCCGATGAAGAGCTTCCGGGTCTACTACGGCTCGCGGGTCAAGGACCCGTCGGCCGTCAAGCCCTTCCCGCCGGGCCTGCGGGTTGTCGAGGGCGACGCCAAGCGGCAGGTCGACACCCCGAAGAACGCCGGTAGCAACCAGTTCTGGTGCGCGGGCAGCGCCGAGATCGGCCGCAGCGCCGACGGCAACTGGCCGGTCTGCGCCCCCGGCGGCAACCTCATCTTCCAGCTGGTGTTCAAGGACTGCTGGGACGGCAAGAACATCGACTCGCCCGACCACAAGTCGCACATGGGCGACCCCGTCAACGGCGTCTGCACCGGCAAGTACCCGGTGGCGGTGCCCGACCTCTCCTTCATGGTCAACTACCAGTCGCTGGGCGGGGACGGTCTCAGCCTCGCCTCCGGCAAGCCGTCCTCCATGCACGGCGACTTCATGAACGCCTGGGAGCCCGACCACTTGGGCGCCCTGGTGAAGTCCTGTCTCAACCAGGACGCCAAGTGCGGGGTGGAACCGACGTTCGCCGGCGGCTGATCCCCGCATCCGCACTCCTGGACGGCCCTCTCGCTCGGCGAGGGGGCCGTCCGTTGTCACCTGCGGGTGGCCGACACCCGACACCCGCACGCGGCGCAGCCGACTGTGACCAACCGGTCACCAGGCGCACACTCCTTGCCGACACGTCCCTGTCGACTGGAGGAACAGATGCGTCTCCGATCGTTCGTCACCGCCGCGCTGGCCGCCGTCCTGGCCGCCGGCGCACTCGCACCGCCGACGCCGGCCGCCGCGGCCACCGCCGACCGCTGGGGGTTCGCGTACGTGCAGGACCCCACGGTGCCGGTCTGGACCGTGCTGGACACCAGCCGACAGTGGGGCAGTTGGAAGACAGCGTTCCCGGCCGCCTGGGCCACCGGCGTCAAGCTCGCGCCCGGCCGGTTCCAGGTCCGCTTTCCACAGGTGGGCGCCGCCTCACGGGGCGTGCCACACGTGACGCCGGTGAACCGGACCGGTCACTACTGTGAGGTGGTCCGCTGGTTCCAGTCCGGCGCCGACGAGATCGTCGACGTGCAGTGTCACAAGCCCGGCGGCACGCGCGACGACACCCCGTTCACGGTGCTCTGGACGACCAGCTCCGGCGTACTGCCGGCAGGCACCTCCCACGCGTATGTCCAGTGGGGCGGCGGCGCGGTGGTGCAGTCGTACAACTCGACGGGCGTGGTGAACACGGCCGGGCCACTGGGGGTCGGGCAGTACCTGGTGCGGCTGCCCGGCGTGGGGCTCGGTGGGGTGCTCGCCGGCGACGTGCAGGTCACCGCCGTACAGCCGAACGCCGGTCCCCGCCGGTGCAAGGTCTACTCCTGGACCGCGGTGGGCAGCGATGTGCAGGTCTACGTCTTCTGCTACGACCAGGCCGGCGCGTTCGTCAACACCGACTTCGCCCTGTCGTACCACCGCCGCCGGCCGGTGATCGGCTCCCTCGCGCCGCCGTCGCGCTTCGGCTACCTGGGCACCGCCGTCGGCGGGCCGACAAACGACAACTCGGTGCTCGGCGTCGGTGCCAACACCGTGGCACCGCTGGCGCCGGCCGGCCGCTACCTGGCGACCTTCCCGCAGATCGGGCTCAAGGAGACCCACGTCCAGGTGGTGGCGCAGGGCGTCGGCAGCAACTACTGCCACCTCACCCAACCGTGGACGTACGCCACGAACGCCGACGTCGACGTGATCTGCTTCGACAACGCCGGGGTGGTCACCCCGCACCGCTTCCTGGCCACCTTCACCTCGCGGCTCTGACGCGACGACCGTGCCGGCGGTGGCCGCTCCCGGTCGCCGCCGGCAGGAAGAAGCCGCTCTGAACCGCGCATCCGGTCCCGCAACGGTCCGATCTGGTGATCGAGCCGGAGCGGGACCGGATGTCCCCGTACCGCTGTCGGTCGCGCTGGTCCGCTCGGCAAGCTGGCCGAGGAGCCGGTCAGCCGAAGCAGTTGGTGACGGGTGGTGCGCTGGGCGTGCAGTTGGTGGGCCGGTTGCCGCTGACGACCGACTTCTCGTCCACGGTGGCCTGGCCGCCGTCGTTGAAGATCCCGCCCGGCGCCAGCACGGAGATGTTCTCCGTGACCCTGGATTCGGTCAGGGTGACGGTGCCCCGGTTGTAGATGCCGCCGGCATGCGAGTTCGTGCCGAACGCCTTGTTGCGGTTGACCTGGGTGTGCCGCAGGACGACGACGCCGCTGCCGACGTAGACGCCGCCGCCGTTCTCTATGCTGCTGTTCGTGCTGGCGGCGTTCTCACTGATCTGGACGTCCTCGGCCACGAATTGACCGATCTGGTTGAAGATCCCGCCGCCGCGTTGGCCGGCGTTGTTGCGGCTGATCTTGCTGTGCTCCAGGTGGAAGACGCCGTCGCTGAAGATTCCGCCGCCCTCGCTGCCTGTCGCGTTCTCGGTGACCTCGATGTTCCGGGCCGTGGTGGTGGCGTTGATGCCGCTGCGGATGCCACCACCCCGGAAGCCGGCGGTGTTGTGGTGGACGCGGACGTCCTCGAGCACCGCGACGCTGGAGTTCGACAGGCCACCGCCCGTGCCACCGATGGGCAGGACGTTGAAGATCCCGACCGTGCTGTTGTCGCTGAGCCTGGTGTTCCGCACGGTGAGGTTGCCGTTGTTGTAGACGCCCCCGCCGTCAATCTGGGAACCGTTGTCGCTGATCCTGCTCTCGTCGTCCCCGTGCTTGTCGCCGTCCTTGCCGTCCCGGCCCTTGCCGTCCCGGCCCTTGTCCGCGCCGTGGTCGCTCCGGCCGAGGATGCTGGTGTTCCCGAAGTTGGCGATCCCGCCGCCCAAGCCGTTGGTGTGGTTGAAGATCACGTCGATGTTCTCGAGGGTGGCCCGGCCGCCGATGTCGATCCGGATGCCGCCTCCACCGCCGCCGATCCCACTCGTGTCCTCGCCGCCCTTGATGGTGACGTCGCGCAGCTTCAGGTCTCCGCCGGCGCCCACCTCAAGGATCCGGAACGGCGTGGCGGTGGCCCCGCGGACGATCGTGGATCCCCTCCCGTCGATCGTGACGGGCTGAGTG
This sequence comes from Micromonospora sp. NPDC049274, assembly GCF_040678875.1. Lineage (NCBI taxonomy): Bacteria > Bacillati > Actinomycetota > Actinomycetes > Micromonosporales > Micromonosporaceae > Micromonospora > Micromonospora sp. NPDC049274. Next base: position 204,644 of record NZ_JBFAQS010000007.1, on the reverse strand, counting down.
ATGATCGGCAGGCCGATGGGACCGTGGGGCACCGGTGGCTGCGGCGCCGACGCGTTGAGCGTGTAGGTGCACCGCTCGGCGAGCTTGAGCTTCGCCCCGTGGCCGGCGTTCGCGCGGACGAGCGCCGCGATCAACTCGTTGGCGCCGCAGGGTACGTCCCAGGCGTCGCCACCCGCACCGCTCCACTTGTCGTCGCCCCTGTGGTCCTTGTCGTCGCGACCGCCGGAGCCGTGCCCCGCCTTGTCGTCGTCCGCCGCCCGGCTGCTCCCGGTGAGGACCTGCTCTCCGACGTTCAGCAGGCTGCCGCCGCCCGTGGCGAATGCTGCGGTCACCCCTGCCGGCGCCGCGACGGCGGCCAGGCCGGCGACCCCGGTCAGGCCGGCCACCCCGGCGACGAGCCAGCGGGCCCGACGCTTCCTCGGCGGACGAGGTTGATCTGCCGCTGTGTCGTTGTCGTTCGGGTGTCGATGGTTGGACATACCTGCCCCTTCTCCGTACACCATGTCTCTGCACGTCACAGTCGGTGCAGACGGCGACAAATCGGTTGTCGCTCCCACGGGGAACGTAGTCGAACAGAACTCGCATTAACCGGTCTTATGCGAAGAAGTCCTACATTCGGTGCAGAGCTGCCGCACATCGCCCAGCGTCGTCAGCACTGTTGCCTCGGACACGCCCCTGCGTTAGCGTCTAACATGTTAGTGGCTAACTCGAAGGGATCCCGACGATGGGCACGCGCGTTGATCGCCGCTGGTGGATGCTTGTCGCCGTCTGCCTTGCCGTACTGGTGCTGAGTCTCGACTTCACCGTCCTGAACGTGGCCCTGCCCAGCATCTCGAGCTCGCTGGGCGCCAGCACCTCCGACCTGCAGTGGATCGTCGACGCGTACTCGCTGGCGATCGCCGGCGCGATGCTGCCCTCCGGCGCGATCGCCGACCGTATCGGCCGCAAGAAGGTCATGCTGGCAGGGCTCGGACTGTTCTTCGTCGCCTCGTTCGCCGCCGCGCTGTCGGAGACGGCGGGCCAGTTGATCGCGGCCCGCGCCGTGCTGGGTGTCGGGTCGGCGATCATCCTGCCGTTGACCCCGGCGCTTGTCATCACGACCTTCTCCGGCCGGGAACGCACCCGGGCCATGGCCGTGTTCACGGCCGCGGTCGGCGCCGGGATGCCGTTCGGGCCGATCCTCGGCGGCGTCCTGCTCGAGCGCTACTCGTGGAGTTCGGTCTTCTGGATCAACGTTCCGATCCTCGCGATCGCGTTCGTGGCCGGGCTGCTGCTGATCGACGAGTCGCGCAGCGAGACGCCGCGCCCGCTGGACGTCGTCGGCAGCATCCTGGCCGTCGTCGCCACTGTCGCTCTGGTGTACGGCGTCATCCGCGGCCCCGAATCGGGCTGGACGGATTGCCTGACCATCGCCCTGCTGATCGGCGCGGTGACAGCGATCGCGCTGTTCGTGGCCTGGGAACGGCACGTCACCCACCCGTTGATGACGTTCCGACTGTTCCGCATGCCGCAGTTCACCTGGAACACCGTCGCGATCATGATCGTCGCCTTCGCGCTCGCCGGTGTCATCTTCGTGGTCCCGCTCTACCTGCAGGCGGTGCGGGGCTTCGACCCGCTCGGCACCGGCCTGCGGATCATCCCGATGATGGCTGGCCTCCTGGTGTCCGGCGCCCTGGCCACCAGCCTGGACCGTAGGTTCGGCGGGAAGGTCATCGTGATCACCGGCCTGGTGGTGCTGGGCGCCGGGCTGCTCCTGCTGACACGGGTCGACGAAGCCAGCGAGTACGTGTGGCTGGCGGTCGGCCTGGCCGGCTGCGGGTTCGGCGTCGGCGCCGTGATGGCCACCTCCCTGGAGGCGGCTGTCGGCTCGGTCGGCGACGACGACGCGGGCAGCGGCTCGGCGGTGGTGAACACGCTGCGCCAGGTCGGTAGCGCGGTGGCGGTGGCCGCGCTGGGCAGCGTGCTGTCCGGCGTCTACCGGAAGGACCTCGCTCCGGCGCTCGGCGGTCTCCCGTCCGACGCGGCCGGCGCGGCGAAGGAGTCGGTGTTCGGCGCGGCCGCCGTCGCGGACAGGCTCGGACCGTCCGGTTCCGCGCTGTTGCGCTCCGCCCACCTGGCGTACGTCGATGGGATGTCGATGGTCATGTGGTGCTGCTTCGGCCTCGCCGTGGTCGGCGCCGCGCTCTGCCTGGCCTTCCTGCCGACACGCGAACCGCTCACGGCCGTGACACCGCACGATGACGACGAATCCCCGGCGCGTACCACCGCGCGGAGCAGACGTTAGGCTGCCACGGTATCCCGATGAATCCGCAGAATGAGCCCCCTGTGAGCGGTACTGACACGTCCCGGGCCGCGGGAACCGACTGGCGGCGCGCGAAACGCGAGCGCACCCGACGGCTGCTTCAGCAGAACGCCATGCGGCTCTTTCTGGAGAAGGGTTTCGACGCCACCACGGTCGAGGAGATCGCCGCCGCCTCCGGCGTCTCCCACATGACGTTCTTCCGCTACTTCCCCACCAAGGAGGACGCGGCGCTCGAGGACGACTACGACCCGATGATCGCCGACCTGATCGCCGAGCGTCCGGCCGAAGAGCCCGCCATCGACAAGATTAGGCACGCCCTCACGCACGGGCTCAACCAGCTCTACGACAGCGAACGCGACGTGCTGCTGGCCCGGATGCGGCTGGTCTACCGGACGCCCGCGCTGCGAGCCGGCACCGGGCAGCGGCGCGACGCCGACCAGCGGCTGCTCATCGCGGCCCTGGCGCCCACCGCCGGCGGATCCCGCGGCGAGCTGCACCTGCGGGTCGTGGTCGCGGCGGCCCTGGCGGCCGTCACGGAGGCCATCCGGTACTGGGCGGAGAGCAACGGCGCCGACGACCTGCGCCACCTCATCGACGAGGCCTTCGACGCGCTGCGCGCCGAGTTGACGTACGACGAGCCGGCCGACAGGCCCTCCGACTGACCGGCGCCGACCGGCTTCACGAGGACGACAGGCGCCGGGGCCGAGCCGCGCGCCACAGTGGTCAGCCGGCGAGCAGGTGCTTCTGCACCTTGCCCATCGCGTTGCGGGGCAGCGTGTCGAGGAACCTGATCTGCCGAGGCCGTTTGTGGACGGACAGCGTCCGCGCCACGAAGTCGACGAGCTCGGCCGCGGTGACCTGGTCAGCGACGACGAAGGCGGTCACTTCCTGGCCGAGGTCGTCGTCGGGCGTACCGACGACCGCAGCCTCACGAACGCCCGGGTGGGCCAGCAGCGCGTCCTCGACCTCACCCGCGCCGATCCGGTAACCACCGCTCTTGATCAGGTCGGTCGACCGGCGACCGACAAGTCGGTGCGCGCCGTCGGCTGACACGCTCGCGATATCACCGGTACGGAACCACCCGTCCCCGTCGAGCAGTCGGGCGGTGACGTCGGGTTTGCCCAGGTAGCCGTCGAACAGCATCGGCCCTCGAACCCACAGCTCCCCGATGGCCGTACCGTCGGCGGGTACCGGGTGTCCGTCGTCGTCGACGACCCGCGTCTCCGCCCCCGGCACCGGAGTGCCGACCATGCCGGGCCGGCGGGACGGGTCGTCGGCCCGGTTGCTCAGCGTGATCAGGGTCTCGGTCATGCCGTAGCGCTCGACCGGCCGGTGACCGGTGAGCTGACGCATCCGCTCGAACGACGGCGCGGGCAACGCGGCGCTGCCGGAGACCAGCAGCCGCGCCGAACTGAGGCGCGCGGCGGCCGCGGGCTGGGCGCAGATCCGCGACCAGACGGTCGGCACCCCGAAGTAGAGGGTGCCGCCGGCCTCGGCGTACGCCTGCGGGGTTGGTCGTCCGGTGTGGTGCAGTCGGCAACCCACCCGCAGTGCGCCGAGCACGCCGAGCACGAGACCGTGGACGTGGAACAGGGGAAGACCGTGCACCAAAAGGTCGTCGGGGGTCCAGGCCCAGGCGTCGGCGAGCGCGTCGATGCCGGCCTCCACGGCACGGTGCGACAGGACCGCACCCTTGGGCGCCCCCGTGGTGCCGCTCGTGTACATGATCAGGGCGGTTCGTTCGGGAGTCGGCTCCGGGTGTCGGGTGTCCGAGACGCGCCCCAGGTCGACCCGACGGACCGCGACCTGCGCCGGCTCGTCTCCCGTGCCGCCGAGCAGCAGCGTCGCCCCGGAATCGCGCAGGATGTGCTCCCTCTCCCGAGGCCCCGAGTCGGGCGGCACGGGGACGACGGCAGCCCCGCTCAGCAGCGCGCCGACCACCCCCACCACGGTCTCGGCGGTGGCGGCGGCGTGCACGGCGACGACCGGTTCGCCGTGCAGGTCGTCCGCCACTGCGGCGGCGCATCCCAGCAGACGCTCGGCGGACATCGCCACCGGACCGACCCGGACCAGGTCGCCGACGGTAGGGGTGGAACTGGCGAGACCGGCGAGCAGGCGCATGGGCCGAGGCTACGCCGGATGTGACACGTACAGAACTGTGCGTGCGTGCCCGAGCGACCTCCTGCGGGCGTACGTCGCTCAGCCGCCGTCCAGCGCGGAGGCGATGGTGGCCGGGGCCTTCAGGGGTGCGAGCTGGTCCTCGCCCAGTCCGTACCGCTCGGCGAGGTACGCCGGGTCCTGCCAGGTGACCAGCGAGCCGGGCTGGCCATCGTCGCGCACCATTATTCGCATCGGCAGGTCGATGGCGATCTCCGGATGGGCCTGCATGAGCGGGGTGCCCGCCTGCGGGTTCCCGAAGATGACGACCTGCGTGTCCGGCATGCTCAGCCCGACCTTGCGAGCGGCCGCCGCGTGGTCGACCACCGCCGCCACCGCCGCGCCCGCGCGTTCCGCCTCGGCCCGCAGCGCCGCGACCGTCTCGCCGACATCGCGGGCGCTCCGCCTGGTGACCAACCCGTCGTTCACGCCCGACCCCCGCTCACCGTGGCATCAGCGAATCCATCTCATCGTGCCGGCAACCGAGGCGGCCCGGGGAGGATTGCGGCAAACAGCCCCTGGTTCGCGACAGGCGTGGCGCCCGACCCCCGATGCGCGCGCGTGTCAGGACGGGCGGAGTCGCTCGCGGAGCCAGGCCCGATCGGGGTTCACCACGGCCTGACCGCCGAGCACGACGGTGGGCACGGTCTCGTTGCCGCCGGTTATCGCCCGCACGGCGGCGGCACCCGCCGGATCGTGCCAGATGTCCACCCAGTGCGCCCGCCGGGCGAGCCGGCCAAGCGAGAACCGGAGGTGAAGGCAGTAGCGACAGCCGGGGCGCCAGTACACGATCGGCTGCCCGTCCGCCGCGCTGGCCCGTTGCGCCATGGCCGCGCCCACCGAGCGGGGAAAGGCCCACGGCGACAGCAACAGCGCCAGCACCAGGAAAATCAGGAACTCGACGCCGCCGACCACGGGTAACCCGGCCCGCAGCTGGGCCACCAGGACCACCACGCCGCAGGTCGCCGTCACGATCGCCAGGGTCCATCGCCGCGCCACGTCGGGGACACTACCGCCGGACGAGCGGAGACGCGTTCTCCCCTACCCGCCCGGAACCCCGGATCGCGCCGCCGAGATCGCGCGGACGCGGTGCCGAGTCCGGTTGACGACTCACACGTATCACCAGATGCGAATGCGTGAGTGCATGGCTACTATGGGTCAGCAATCCAGAGGGAAGGGGGGTCGTGTCGGCGTGCGAAGTCCCGTCAACGGAACCGCGACGATGTCTGCGCCAGACCGATCGGCTCCGCTCGTGGCCGGCCGACTGCGCAGGCTCGCCCGGCGAGTGGTGCTGATCGCGGCTGCCGTCGGTGCCGGTTTCCTGCTGGCCGCCCTCTTTCAGGAGCCGGCCGCCGCCGACGGGATACACAGCCACCCCGGCGACGAGCCTCATCGGCAGCTCCGCGCTCTGGTCGAGCCGATCGCGCGGCTCACGGTCGCCGAGCGTTCCGAGGGTGCGCGCCCGCGTGTCGTACGGGCCGACAGAACCCGCCATGACCGGCTTCGTGCCCCGCTGGCAGGGGCCATCGGCAGCGTCGTCGCGCCCCGTGACCTGACGCCCCCGGCGGTGCCTCGTCGGTCGACGAACGCATCGCGCGGGTCCGTGCCGCTGCCTCGGGTCGGCGCCACCGTTCCGTCCGGCACCGCCGAACGCACACAGCTCCGGCCCGCCTCACCGGTACCCGTGACTCATCGTCCCGCTCGCCGTGGGCGCCCGTCGCGGCCGGCCGCCGGCCCGGAACCGCGGCCGGTCCCCTCCACGGCCGACACACCCGCGCTGCCCGTACCGGCCGGTTCTCTCGCGGCGGGCCTGATCACCGCCCCACTGGCGCACGTCGTCGACATCGTGCGCGCGGTGCCGATCCAGTCGACCATCATCGCGCTCGTCCGTGTCACCGACGCTCTTCTCCCGCCCGCTCTCCGGGCGGTGATCCCGCCGGCCGCACCTCCGCTGGCTGCTCCCCGAGCGCCCGGAACGGTCGACGTTCCGGTGACCGGCTCGCCACCGGCGGCGGCCGTGCCGACATCATCGGCGCCGCCACCCGTCCGCGCCGCGTGCGGGGCGGTACGCCCCACGGCGGCCCCGTCTGCGGCCGCGCCGCTGCCGATGTTCGTCGCCGGCCCCGCGCGTTCCGCGGCCTCGACGGGACACGCGGCCGTGCGCTCCGCCCCGTTGGCGGTGGCCGCCGACCATCCCGTCCGACCCGTCGCGCCTGTCGACGAGGATGCCGCCAGCGTCGACAACGGATCGACGCCAGTCCCCGGTCTGATCCGGCCGGTCGACCGGCAGTCCCCCCTCGGCACCGGGGTCCCCTGCGCACTCGTGCCACTCCTCGTCGAGAGCCGCGCTCCGTCCGCGATCGCCCGCCCGGGCTGAGGCGGATCGACCGCCCCGGGTGGTCGGCCGACACAATCGGCTCCGTCCGCTGGCCTGGTCGATCAGTGCCCGTGCCCGTCTGCCATGACGGTGTGCCGCGGGCCCATGCCTGTCCGTCCGTCGCGCACGATCGCCTGAGCAGCCCGTGGACGTTCCGGGTTCGGTGGCCGGTGTGACGCGTACCTGAGATCGGAGAAACGTGGTGATCCACGTTGTCGTCGCCGAGGACATGGGTTTACTTCGCGGTGCGCTCTGCGCCGCGCTGTCAGGTGAGGAGGACATGAAGGTGGTCGCCGACGTCGAGGGTGTCGGCGAGTTGTTGACGGTGGTCCGCAGGTGCAGACCCCAGGTGGTGGTGCTGGCGCTGACACCGGAGTCGCCCGACCCGGTGGAGGTGGTCGCCCGGATCAGCGACGAGGCGCCGCACGCGGCCGTGCTGGCCATGAGCCCTCGGTGGAGTCCTGCCCTGGTGGAGGCCGCGCTGGCGGCCGGTGCACGCGGGCTGGTCGGAAAGGACAGCTCCCTGGTGGAGCTGGTGCGGGCGATCCGCGCGCTCGCCGCCGGCGAACGGGCGATCGACCCGGCCGCCGCGGTGGCGGTGCTGAGCCCTCCGGAGGTCCCGTTGACAGCGCGGGAGATAGACGTGCTGCGGATGGCTGCCGAGGGTCTGCCCCTGAAGGAGATCGCGGCCCGCCTCTTTCTGGCACACGGGACGGTGCGCAACCACCTGTCGGTGATCCTGCGCAAGACGGGAGCTCGCAACCGTCTGGAAGCGGTGTGGCGCGCGCGAAGTAACGGCTGGTTGTAGCCGGCGGGGGCGGGGCCTGCAGAGGTGTCCGGGCCCGCCCCCGTCACCGTGCGGACCCCGTGGATGCGTGTTTGAATATTGACGTTGTGTGATCGCCATTCATCGGAGTGCGGGAAGGTTCATCGTGATCCGTACCCTGCTCGCCCTGGACGGTGCCCTGGTACTGGGCGCGCTGTCGCTCGTCCTCGCGGCCGAGGACGACATCCATGTCGTGGCGGAGGTGGATCGCGGCGACGCGGTCTCCGCGGCCGTCCGCGCCCAACGCCCCGATGTGGTGGTGGCCGACCTCGACGTCGTCGAGGGAGTCGACCCGAGCCGCCTCGGCCGGTGCCCCGTCCTGGTGCTGGCCCACCCCCACCGGGCACGGCGCCTGCGGGGCATGCTCTGCCCGACCCGGACGGTCGGCATCCTGCGCCGCGACGCGGCCCCCCAGCGGGTCATCGAGGGGATTCGCCGGCTCGCCCGCCGCGAGCCGGTGCTCGACGCGGATCTCATCGTGGCGGCGCTGCGCTCGGACGGGCCGCTGACCAGTCGCGAGACGGAGGTGTTGACGCTGACCGCGGCGGGGGCGCCGGTCGCGGAGGTGGCCGCGTCGCTCGGGCTCAGCCGGGGCACCGTCCGCAACCATCTCGGTCGAATCACTCGCAAGGTGGGTGCGCGCACCCGGGTGGAGGCGGTGCGGATGGCAGGCGAGGCGGGCTGGATCTGATGGCGGCGTCGGCTCGGGCGGGGGAGTTCAGCCCCGCCGTGCCGCCGCCGTCCGGGGCCGCGCCACCGGATCGTCCCAGCAGCCGACGAGCTCCCGGTAGGTGGCCGAGCGGGCCATCAGCTGCTCGTGCGTTCCCACCATGGGCTCGTCGCCGCCCAGGACCAGCACCCGATCGGCCCGCAGCGCGGAACTGATCCGGTGCGCGATTACCACGAGGCTGCCGGGTCGCCGGGCGAAGGCACTCTCGACCGTCGCTTCCAGCGCCGGGTCCAGGTGACCGGTCGCCTCGTCGAGGAGCACCAGCGGTGCGGGTGCCAGCCAGGCCCGGACCGCCGCGACGAGCTGCCGTTCCCCGGCGGACAGCAGAGCCGGCGCGACAGGCGCGTCCAGACCGCCCAGGCGGGTCGCCAGGGAACGCGCGCCGAGCGCGTCGAGGGCAGCCTCCAGCCGGTCGGCGTCGGCGTCCGGCCGCAGGTAGCGGAGATTGTCGGCGAGGCTGCCGGTGAAGACGTACGCCTCCTGCGGCACCAGCACCCGCATCCGGGCCAGGTCTGCCGGCGCGACGTCGGCCACCGTGACGCCGACCAGGTGGACCGTGCCGACCTGCGGCGGCACCAGACCGGCCAGCAGGGCGGCGAGCGTGGACTTGCCCACGCCGCTCGGGCCCACCAGGGCGAGGTGCTCCCCGTCGGCAAGCGTCAGCGAGAAGTCCTCCAGCACGGGCCGGGCGCGCGGGCCGTACCCGAAGGTCAGTCGGCGAACCTCGACGGCCGGTGCGCGGCCGGCCGGACCGGTCGGCGGGCGGACGGGCGCTGGCCGGCTGGCGGGAGTGGGCAGGTGGGGTCCGTCGGGCGCCGAACCGGCCCGCAGGATGTTCTCCAGGGTGACCACGTACCGCAGCCCACCGCCGCCGAGGCCCTGCACCAGCGTGTGCAGGGCCGGTTGCAGGCCGGTGGAGACGTAGATCAGCGCACCCAGCACCGCGCCCGCCGTCAATCCGCGTTCGACAAGCCACGGAGCTGCCGAGAGCAGCACGACCAGCGGCAACCAGCCGCCGATGCCGAGGCTGAGGCTGCGGATCACCGCCATCCGCGCGAGGGTACGTTCGGCGACGGCCTGCGCCGACACTCGCCGCTCCACCTCGGACGTGACCCGTGCCTGCGCGCCGCAGGCGACCACGTCGCGGTGACCGGCCAGCGCGGTCGACGCCGACTGGCCGAGCTGCTCACCGGCCCGGACGTACGCGCGTTGGTGCCCGACCATCGACGGCAGCGCGGCGAGGAACACGACCAGGCCGGCGAGCAGCGGCGCGGCGGCCAGCGCCGCCACCACCGGCGCCAGGGCGAGAAGGCCGAGCAGGGCCGCGCCGGCGGAGAAGAGAAAACCGCGGGTCACCATCAGCAGGCCGGCGAAGGTGTCGCGGACGATCTCCATCTGGTGGGTCAGCCGGGTCACCGCTGCGCCGTCCGGGCGACCGCCCGCTCGGGTGGCGTCGCGCAGCGCACCCCGGACCACCTGGGCGGCCACCTCGTCGCGGAACGGCTCGACCACGGCACCCAGGCTCCGGTACGTCCGGCCGGTCGCCGCCGCGCCGACCATTACGGCGACGGCGAGGACCGCCAACCACGCCAGGCCGGTGAGGAGACGTCCGGCCAGAAATCCCTCGTCGACGGCGCGGGCGACCAGGAGGCCGGCGAGCAGTGCGGGCAACGACTCGACGAGCGACCAGCCGCAGAGCCGGGCGAGGTCGCGCCGGCGGGCCCGCAGCGCCCGCCAGGTGACCCGCCGTACGCTTAGACGGCTCACGACCCGCCGCCGGCCGGCTGGAAGACGGCACGGTACTCCGGGTCGGCCCAGAGTCGCCGGTGCGGCGCCAGGCCGCGCAGCCGACCACCGTCCAGCCAGGCGACGAGGTCGGCCGCCGCGGCCGCCGCGCTCCGATGGGTGACCACCAGTCGGGTACGCTCGCCGCCGCGTCCGAGGACCGCCTCGGTGATCCGGTGCTCGGTAGCGGTGTCCAGACTGGATGTGGCGTCGTCCAGGATCAGCAGCCGCTCGGCGGCGAACGCCCGAGCCAGGCCGAGGCGCTGCGTCTCGCCGCCGGAGAGCGGTGTGTCCACCAGCGGGGTGCGGTAGCCGTCGGGCAGGCGGTCGATCACGTCGGCGACCGCCGCCAGGTGGGCTGCGCGTCGGACGGCAGGCGTGGCCGGGTCCGGACCGGCCGGCGGCGTCGCCGAGTCGACCGGCAGCGCCAAGCCGATCGCGTCGTGCACGGTGGCGCCGATCAGCACCGGCTGGTCGAAGGCGTAGCCGACGGCTCGGCGCAGCGCCGAGCCGTCGAGGTCGCGCAGCGGCACACCGTCGAGTCGCACCTCACCGCCGTCGGGGTCGTGCAGCCGTCCCGCCACGGCGGCCAGGGTCGACTTGCCGGCACCGGACGCGCCGACGACCGCCACTGTCGCGCCGGCCGGCACGTCCAGGTCGATGCCGTCCAGGATGGGTCGGCCGTCGTCGGCGTACACGCGTACGTCACGCAGGCGCAGGGCACCGCCGCCGGGTGGAAGGGGCCGGTCGCCCGCCGGCGCGACGGGTTGGTGCAGCAGCTCGGCGACGCGGGCCGCTCCCGCACGGCTGCGTACCAGGTGGTTCAGGGTGGCGAGCACCGCGCCGAGCCCGGCGCCCATGGCCGCGTACCGGACCGCGGCGACCAGTTGGCCCGGCGTGAGCCAGCCCGCGGTCAGGGCGTACCCGCCGACCGCGACGACGCTCAGGTGCAGTAGCGGCGCCACGGCGGAGGTGCGCGCGCTCGCCCGGGCCAGCAGGTCCCAACCGCGCGCGCCGTGCCGACCCAGCTCCGGCAGGTCCGCCAGCACCCGGTCCTCCTCGCTGCGGGTGGTGGCGGCGGCCGCGATGGTCCGGGCACCGCCCAGCGACTCCAGCAGTCGACCGGCGATGGCGCCGAGCACCCGTTGGTATCCGGCGGTCACGGCTGAGGCGTCGACAACGAAGGCGCGCATGAGGACGGCGAGCAGGCAGAGGCCGGCGAGCAGGGTGATCCCCAGGACCGGCTCCATGATGGCCAGCGCGATGACGCTGCCGAGTGGCGGGAGCACCGCCACGACGGCCAGGACCACGGCGTTGCCGGCCTGGCCGGCGTCGGCGGCCTGGCCGACCAAACGGCCGACGAGGTCACCGACCGGGTACCGGCGGGTGACGCGAACGTCGAGCGCGAACAGGTGACGCAGCAGGTGCCGGCGCAGTCCGGCGGTGGCGCGTGCCGCCCCGTACCCGCTGGTCAGGTCCGTGAGGGTGTCGACGCCGATGAGGACGACCACCAGGCCACCGGCGAACACCGCCCACCAGGCGGCGCCGCCGGTGAGGGCGGCGTCCACGGCGCGGCCGAGGGTCGCGGGTAGCACCAGTTCGGCGGCCGCGCCGAGCAGCGCGACGGCGGCGAGTCCACCGGTCCAGCCGCCGCCGGCCCGGGCCGTCCGCCGCAGCAGCCGGTCCCCCGTGGCGAACGTCGGCATGGGTCCTCCCCTGGGTACGCCGCTGCCCTGGGTGGGCACGTCTACCCACCCAGGGCGTGTACGGCGGATCAGTTGCAGGTCGTGACGGAGAGCGAGCTGTCGCCGCAGAGCAGCAGGCTCGCCCGGCTACCACCGCCCGTGCGGTCGGCCGGAGCCATCTCCAGGCCCTGGAGGTCCAGAAGCGCCATGTCGTTCACCTCCCTTCCATCCGTTCGCCGATCACTTCGCCCCCGCTGTCGCGAGGGAGTCTCTGCGCGCCCGGTAGGGGCGCGAGGAAGGGCAGCACCGGCGGCTGGTCGTGCTGCGCGCAGGCCAGCGCGTAGAGCACGCCGGCGGTGCCGGTGCCGAAGTCCATGGAGAGCCGCAGCAACTGCTCGCCGGGGAAGGCGGTTCCGTCGCGGTACGGCAGCGCGTGCCAGGCCAGCCGGTCCCGCTGCGCGCGGAGTTCCCGGCGGTCGGCCTCGTCGGTCGAGGCGGCGAGGTAGGCGATGATGCCGGCCCGGCCGGCGAAGAGCCCGGACTGCGCGTAGAACGGTGACCGTGCCGCGCGTCGGATCCCCGCGCTCGCCTCGGCGAAGCGGTCGTCGGCGCGGTGGCGCAGGTACTGGTCGAGCACCAGCCCGATACCCACGCTGCCGTGCGCCAGGTACGGCATGGTCCGCCAGCCCTCGTTGACCTCCAGGGCGCCGTCCGGGCGCAGCACGCACCGGCGCAGATCCTGGCGCAGCGCCGTGGCGGCGTGTCCCAGCAGTTCGTCGTCACCGCTGAGCTCGTAGAGCCGCAGCAACATCAACGCCGGGCCGGTCCGGCCGCGCAGCAGTCCGGCGTACGGGTTACGTCCGCCGCTGACATCCGGACCCGGGTCGTCGGCGAGTTGACCGATCACCCGTTCGGCGGTCCGCCACGCGGCGTCGCGCAACGACGTCTCCCCGGTCCGCGCGGCCAGCTCGGCCAGGTTGAGCGCGATCCCGGACAGGCCGCTCGCCAGGCTGTGGTCGAGCCCGTCCAGTGGTTCCCGCAGGCAGATGTCCAGCACGTCCAGCGCGTCCTGCCGGCGTCCGAGATGATCCAGGGCGTACGCGACGCCGTGCAGCCCGTCATAGAAGCCGCAACGGGTGCCGGACGCAGGCGCTGTCGCCCGCCGCACCAGCCAGTCCTCGTGGTCGGGCCACCGCCCGCCGCCGCTCCTGTCGAGCGCGTACAGCACACCCGCCGCCCCGTGGGCGAGGTTGAGACCGCCGCTGCGGAACTGCTCGATGTCACCGGGGAAGAGCCTGTCGTCGCGATCGGGGGTGGCGCTCGCCAGGATCGCCGTGGTCAGTCGGTCCCGCGTGGTCGGCCAGTCATCGGTGGCGTAGGCCCCTGCCGGGTCCGCGATCGGGACGGCACCGGTGATCTCCTCGACCGCCGGGTCGAGGAAGGACCTCGGCACCGGGAAGTTCGCGGCGATGATGTCGGCCAGGTGGGCCACCTTCGCCGGGGCGAGCCGGACCAGCTGGGTCAGGGGCAGGAACAGCGCCAACCGCAGGCACGCCAGGGCGTACCTGTCGACGGCCGGGCCGCTCCGGTCCCTCGGTGCCGCGAAGCCCTGGTTCCGCAGCCCGGGTCGGCGGTGCCCGGTGATCGGCGCGGCCACCTCGAAGTCGACAAGGGCGACGCGGTCGTCCGGCCGGATCATGATGTTGAACAGGTGCAGGTCCCCGTAGACCAGACCGCGCTCGTGGATCGCCGCGACGACGGACTCGACCTGCTCGTAGGTCTGCCGGGCCCAGCGGGCGTACGCCTCCCGGTCGTCGTCCGTCGCGTCGGCGTCGATGAGCGGATACCTGTCGACGAGCACCTTGTTCAGGGGCCGGCCCTCGATGAACTCGAGCGCGAGGAAACGGTGCTCGCCGAGGGTGAACTCGTCGTGCACTCGCGGCACCTGCGGCAGGTCGGCGAGTTGCCGCAGGGCGTCGGCCTCGCGGGCCAGCCGGGCGACGGCGTCGGTGCCGTCGGCGTCCAGGCCGGCGTGCGGCCGAGCCTCCTTCAGCACCACCTCGGTGTCGGTCCGCAGATCCCGGCCTACGTAGAGCCCACCGCCGTTGGAGAAGTGGATCACCCGCTCGATCCGGTACGGCACCTGATCGGTGCTGGTTCCGCTGCGGGCGGCCACGTGCGGGCCGAGGAAGTCGGGCAGGGTGACCCAGGCTGGTACGTGGAAGACGGGCTCGCGGCGGTCCGGCACCAGCGTGCCGGAGTCGTCCTCGATCGCCGGCACCACCTGGCCGTCGGGCGAGTGGCAGTAGCGAGCGGCGAAGCCCCCGTAGCGCACGTGGACCGGGCCGTCGCCGTAGCGGAGGTCACTGAGGATGTACGGGCCGGTTTCGCCGGTGAGCAGTTCGTCGAGCTCCTTGCAGACCAGCTCCAGCTCCGCGTCGTCACTGGGGTAGACCGTGATGAACTTGCCGCTGGCGGCCCGCGCGGCGTACTTGGAGTTGCGCAGCAGCAGCGTGCGGGGCCCACGGAGGAACTTGAAGGACAGGCCGCGGGGGACGCAGTAGTTCCAGACGGCGTCCAGCACCCGCTCGGCGTTCGCCAGGCCCGCCGAAACGTGGATCTTCCAGCCCTGCTGCGGAAGCGAACCGCCGTCCGGCGCGTAGATCAGCCAGTCGTCGAGCGGCTCACGCCGCCAGCCGGTCGGGATCGGCCGGTCGGCGGCCGGAAAGACGGGCTGTGCGACGGCGCTGCCGAGCGAGTCGTAGAACAGCCGGTCCGCGGCGCAGTAGCTGTCGTAGCGTTCGTCCACCGTCCTGCCCCTCTCGAACTCGGCCGGCCGTTGTTCCGGCGTTGAATCGAGTCTCATCGACGGAGTGGGGTGGGCTCCAGTGCGCTAAGTCACCGACTGCAATGCGGGGCGCATCGGCGGCCCATGACATAAGTCAGGGTCACCTCGACCAGGTGTGGGGTGCCGCCGAGCGGCCCGGCACTCCGAGGAGACCGCCGACCGCTCTGCCGCGGTGACGACTCGACAAGCCGCCTGACCTTGGACTTCTCCACCCCGTCCAGTTACGCACAGCGTTCACCCGCTCACCGAACTGCTTGTCCTTGACCCCCGCGACGGGCGGAACTTAGACTCCCGTCATTGTTAGCGTTAACAGTCGCGTCACTCGATCGAAACCAAACGGCTAAGCACCACCGGAGCCACCGTCACTCTCAGTGGCGACGCGACACGCCAGTGCCGACCGGGCCAATGGGACCGCGACGGCGCGTACCACCACCACCCAGGAGGACGAGACCATGACGAACGAGCAGAACGAGCCGGTACGCGGCGAGCGACGACTGGTGAGCCGGAGAACCATCCTGACGACGATGGGTGCCGTGCCTCTCGCGACTGTCGCGACTGTCGCGGGGGCCACGGAAGCCTCGGCCGCGGCGGCGAGCATCAACCTGTCGGCGCAGCGGCAGACGATCCGCGGCTTCGGTGCGATGGCCCACGCCGCCTGGATCGGCGACCTCACCGCCGCCCAGCGCGAGACGGCGTTCGGCACCGGCGAGGGCCGACTGGGGTTCAGCCTGCTGCGGATCCCCGTCAACGAGAACCAGGCGGACTGGAGCGCCGACCTGGCGACGGCGCAGCGCGCGGCCGAGCTCGGGGTGACCGTCTTCGCGTCGCCGTGGAACCCCCCGGCCAGCATGATCGAGACCTTCACCCGCGGCGGTCAGACGAACGCGAAACGCCTCCGGTACAGCTCGTACGGCGCCTACGCCCAGCACCTGAACAGCTTCACCACCCACCTGCGCAACAACGGGGTGAACCTGTACGCCATCTCGGTGCAGAACGAACCCGACTACGCGTCGGAGTGGACGTGGTGGACGTCCACGGAGATGGTCCGGTTCCTGCGGGAGAACGCCGGCTCGATCAGCACCAGGGTCATCGCTCCCGAGTCCTTCCAGTACGTGAAGTCCATGTCGGACCCGATCCTCAACGACTCCACGGCCCTCGCCAACGTGGACATCATCGGGGCGCACCTCTACGGCACGTCGTACTCGAACTTCCCCTACCCCCTGTTCAAGCAGAAGGGCGCGGGCAAGGAACTCTGGATGACGGAGGTCTACTACCCGAACAGCAACACCAACTCCGGCGACGCCTGGCCGGAGGCCCTCGACGTGGGCGAGCACATCCACCACGCCATGGTGGACGCCGAGTTCCAGGCGTACGTCTGGTGGTACCTCCGGCGCAGCTACGGGCCCATGCGGGAGGACGGACAGATCAGCAAGCGCGGGGCCATGATGGCGCACTTCTCCCGGTTCGTCCGCCCCGGGTACGTACGGATCGACGCGACGGCGAACCCGGCGTCGAACGTCTACGTCTCGGCCTACCGGGGCGGGGACACCGTCGTGGTCGTCGCCGTCAACAAGAACACCTCGTCGGTGAGCCAGCAGTTCACCCTGTCGAACTCCACCGCGTCCGGCAGCGTCTCGAACTGGCTGACCGACGGGAGCAGGACCGTCGCGCCCCAGGGTGCGCTCACCATGTCGAACGGCTCCCTCACCGTCACACTTCCCGCGCGGAGCGTGATGACCTTCGTGGCCAACGTGAGCGGCGGCGGCAGCACCCCCACCGGGGACACCTACAAGCTGGTGAACGTCGACACCGGCGTGGTCCTCGGCGTACAGAACATGTCCACCGCCGATGGCGGGCTGGCCGTGGTGTGGGGCGACACCGGCACCGCCGACCACAACTGGGTCCGGGTCACCGACGGCAGCGCGTTCCGGTTCCGCAACGCCAACAGTGGCAAGGTTCTCGGCGTCGAGAACATGTCGACAGCCGACAACGCCCGTGTCCTGCAGTGGAGCGACAACGGCACCGCCGACCACCGCTGGACCCTGGTGGCCAACAGCGACGGCTCCTACCGCATCCGCAACGTCAACAGCGGCAAGGTGCTCGCCATCCTCAACGGCTCCAGCACCTGGGGCACGCAGGCCGTCCAGTACACCGACAACGGCAGCACCCGCAACAACTGGCGCCTGGTGCAGGTCGGCTGACCATTGCACGGCTCCGGGCCGACCCCACCCGGCCGGCCCGGAGCCGTCGCCACGCCACAGCGGGCGGGCCTCAGCCCGACGGCTGCTCCTTCGTCAGGTGCAGCAGCCACCCCTCGCCGGTGCGGATGAGCGCGTAACGCCGGTGACCGGTACGCCCGTGCAGCGTGAACAGCATGCGCCGCTCGGTGCGGTCGTGCTCCTCCCAGGTGCCGATGTCGGCTATCGACTTGTCGGCGTCGGTGTAGGTGAGGTGATCGAGGTGGTGATCCGGCACCTCGATCGCGAGCCGGTTGTCGCGAGGGCTGTCCGGCAGGCCACGGGGAACGGCCCACGAGCGCAGCACCCCGTTCTCCTCGAGCCGCAGGTCGAAGTGCGGTCGTGGTTTGCGGTGGTGGTGCAGGACGAAGGCCGGGTCCACCCTTGCCATTGTCGGCGATCTCCGGCCCGGCCGCCGGTCCGGTGGGAATCAGGCCCGTCTCCCGATCCCCACCGGTCGGTGTGGCGCGCCCTCAGCCCAGGTACTTCTCCCACGGGCCGGTGATGGCCAGGGTGAGGCCGGGGTCCTGCATGTTGACGAAGAGCACCTTGCCGTCGGCCGTGAAGGTCGGCCCGCAGAACTCCGAGTCGTTGAGCTGGTTGCGGGCGATCGGGTACGTTGGCCCGCCCGGGATCGTGCTGAGCACGTGGGAGGCGCCGGTGCCGTCCTCGGCGAGCACCAGGCTGCCCCACGGGGTGACTGTCACGTTGTCGGGGCCGTCGAAGGTGAGGTCGGTGTACCTGACCGGCGCGCCCTCCTCGGAGGCCTTCTGGTGCGGGAAGTACGTCACCAGCTGGATGGTCTGCGTCCGGAAGTTGTAGAACCAGACCATGCCGTCGTGCGGCGCGGCGTCGGCCGGCAGGTCACCGTCGTCCCAGGCGTACGAGTTGACCACGTACACGCCCTCGTCGGTGGCCCACACGCCCTCGAACTTGCGGCCCCGGGTGACCTGGCCGGCGGTGAACTGCTCGCGGACGGACGTGGTCCGCGCGTCGCGGTCCGGCACCTCGATCCACCGCACCGGGAAGGGGCGGCCCAGCTGGGCGGAGGTCAGGTAGGCGACGTCCGGCAGCACCGAGCCGTCGTCCATGATGATCTGCATCGCGGCGAGGACACCGGCGTTCGGCGCGAGGCGCGTCAGCACGCCGGGGCCCAGCTTGACCCCGGACGGGGCGGTCCAGCGGTAGAAGAGACCGTTGGGCTCGTCCGCGTCCTCGGAGAGGTAGACGTGGGTCCGGTCCTTGTCGACCGCCACGGCCTCGTGGGAGTAGCGGCCCAGGCACTTGATCGGCCGAGGGTCGGCGCTGCCGTCGGCCCAGACCTCGAAGACGTACCCGTGGTCCTTCTGGAAGACGCCGGTGCGGCCGCCCTCCTCCCACGCGTCGCCGGCCCGCTCCTCGGCCTCTTCGCAGCTCAGCCAGGTCCTCCAGGGGGTCGGCCCGCCGGCGCAGTTGGAGATGGTGCCGGAGAGCGCGACGAACTCGCCCAGGTTGCGACCCGCGCGGTCCGTCCTGATCACGGTGCAACCGCCGGCGTCGACGGCGCCCGCGTCGTAGACCGTGCCCTTGACGTGCGGTACGCCGAACTCGGCGCCCGGGTCGATCTCGTGGTTCTGGATGAGGGTGTAGCGGCCGTGGCCGGCGTCGTAGACCGCCATGCCGTCGTGGTCCGACGGCGTGGTCCCCTGATCGCGGTCGAGTCGGGTGACACCGGTGCGCGTGACCACGGTGTAGCTGAAACCCTCGGGCAGGGCCAGGATCCCCTTGGGGTCGTCCACGAGCGGCGGGAAGGGCACGTGACCACCCTGCACCGGCGGATGCGGCCGAGCGGGGCTGGCCTGCGCCAGGGACGGCAGGCCACCGGCGACGGCGAGGCCCACACCGGCGGCGGCACCGCCGGCGAGGAAGGTACGACGGGAGGAAGGCACGCGGATCAGCTCCTGGTCAAGGCAAGTGCGACGGCCGACAGCCAACTCCCGCCGACGGACACCGACACATCACCTCGGGGGTCGCACGGTGACATCGAAGTGAAGAATCAGGGTCGCGCCACCGGTGCCCGCTCCCGCCTCACCCGTGTGCGCGCTACGTCGTCCAGTCCTCGGTTGACGTGAACGGGACCGGCGCGGGCCGCCGCACCGCAGTCGTCAGCTCGATCCGCCGGCCTTCGGCCGCCGACCGGAGCAGGGCGGTCATCGTGTCGAGCACGTGCAGCGCGACATCGCCGCCGGCCCGCGGTGGACGCTGGCGGTCGGCCCGGATCAGGTCAAGCAGACCGATGCCACGGGCGGCCCCGGCGTAACCGGCTCGGGGTTCGAGGGCCTCCCACTCGGTGCCGCCGAGCGCGCGAAGGCGGACCGTACCGTCGAAGGTGTTCGGGTCGGGCACGGCGATCGTGCCGGTCTCCCCGTGCACCTCGATGGGCGCGGCCGTCGTCGCGACGCCGTCGAAGCTCGTGGTGATGGTGGAGAGAGCGCCGTCGGCGTGTTCGAGCACGCCTGTGACGTGGGTGTCCACCTGCACCGCGATCGGCTCGCCGATGCGTGGGCCCGAGCCGATGACGCGCTCGGCGCGCAGACGGCTGGCGGCGCCGACCACCGCGCGAACCGGCCCGAGCAGGTGGATGAGCGCCGAGAGGTAGTACGGCCCCATGTCCAGCAACGGACCGCCGCCCGGGGCGTAGTAGAAGTCGGGGTGGGGATGCCAGCGCTCGTGCCCCGGCGTGACCATGACGGCCGTCGCGGACATCGGGCGTCCGATGAGCCCGCCGTCGATCGCCGCCCGCGCCGTCTGCGTACCCGTGCCCAGGACGGTGTCCGGCGCGCAGCCCACACGGACGCCCGCCGCCGTGGCCCGTTCGATGATCGCTTGACCGTCCGGGAAGGCCACGGCAAGCGGCTTCTCGACGTACACGTTCTTGCCCGCGTCGATCGCGCCGAGCGAGATGTCGGCGTGCGCCGCGGGGATCGTGAGGTTGAGCACCGTCTGCACGTCCGGGTGGGCGAGCAGACGCTCGACGCTCAACGCCTCGCTGCCCGCGATCGTGGCGGCGGCCGCGGCCGACCGGGAGGCGTCGAGGTCGGCCACCGCCGCGATGTGCACCGCCGGGTGGCTCGCGAGCGTGTCCAGGTAGGCGCGGGAGATGACCCCGATACCTACGATGCCGACGCCGTGCGGGTCGCCCACACCATTCCCCTCTCGATGACGGTACGGACGGCCGGGTGCTCCAGCACGTCCAGGCTGTGGCCCGGAGTGGCCACGACAACACGCCCGGCGCCCCAGCGTCGGGTCCAGATCGCCGGTGAGGTGACCGGTCGGTGCCACGGTTGCCACGCCTGCGTCGGGTGGGTGGTGACGGCCAGGACGTCGATCAGGTCGTCGTGCAGCACCCAGTACTGCTCGGTGACCAGGTCGAAGTCCTCGATTCCCGTGGTGATCGGGTGCTCCCGGCCGAGGTCGGTCACGCACACCGTGTGCGGCAGGAAATTGTCCTCCGCGCCACCGTGCCGCTCGCAGGGCTCCTTACCCGGATGGGTAGCGAACTGGCCGCCCACCAGGTGCAGGTACTCCGAGGACGCCCGGAACGCGTCCACGATGCCGCCGTGCCAGCCGGTGAGGCCCGTGCCGGCGCTGACCGCCGCGCTCAGGCCCGCCGACTGGGCCGCGGTGATCTCTCCCATCGTCACGCACTGCACGACGAGGTCGGTGGCGGCCAGCTCGGCGGCATCGGCGTAGATCTCCGTCGACTCCTCGACCCGTACGGCATAGCCGCTGTCGCGGAGGAAGGGGATGAACAGGTCCGTCGCCGCGACCGGTTGGTGCCCCTCCCAGCCGCCCCGAACCACAAGTGCTCTCGGCTGTGCCACTCGCGCTCCCTCCCCCGGTCCGTCGCCGCCGGGCCGGCCACTGCCGCCCGGCGACGTGCCGCCGACACCGGTGCTCGTCGAGCACCCACCGGCGACGATCACGACCATTGTGTCCACGGCGGCGGGAGGCTGACAACGAGCGGACACCGCGGCTCGTGGTCTTGCGTCGTATGGCCGATTGTCCACACTGAACGCCGTCGATACGGTGAGCCACGTGTTCGGGGAGGCCGTACAGGAGCTGCGGCGGCACAGCGCGCTGACGCAGGAGGATCTGGCCGCGAAGACGGGGCTGTCGGTCCGGCATCTCCGGGACCTGGAGGCGGGACGGATCGCGCGGCCGCGACCCGCGACGATGCTGCTGTTGGCAGACGCCTTCGGCCTACGGGGCGTGCGACGGGACCGGTTCCTCGCCGGTACGCCGACGCCGGCCCTCACCAGCGGTGTTCCGGCGCAGTTGCCCGCGGACGGCTTCGGTTTCGTCGGCCGAGCGGGCGCGCTGGCTCGGCTCGACGAGATCCTGGCCCGGGCGGTGGATCAGCCGACCGCCATGGGACTCGCGATGGTCTCCGGCACGGCCGGAGTGGGTAAGACCGCGCTCGCGGTGCACTGGGCGCACCGCGTCGCCGCGCAGTTTCCCGACGGTCAGCTCTACGTCAACCTCCGCGGCTTCGACCCGGGCGGCGTCCCGGTCAGCCCGAGCACGGCGCTCGCCGGATTCGTCAACGCCCTCGCAGGCCCGGGTGACCGTCCGGCGACCACCCTGGACGAGCAGGTGGCGCGTTATCGCAGCCTGCTCGGCGGCCGCCGGGTGCTTGTCGTCCTGGACAACGGCGGTGACGCCGACCAGGTACGCCCGCTGCTGCCGGGCGCGCCGGGCTGCTTCGTCCTCGTCACCAGTCGCGATCAGTTCCTGGGTCTGGTCAGCGTGAACGGCGCCCATCCGCTCACCCTGGACGTCCTGTCCGGTGGGGAGTCCCGTGAACTGCTGACCCGACGCCTCGGCGCGGAGCGCGTGACCGCCGAGCCGGATGCCGTGGACGCGATCGTCAACGCCTCCTCCGGTCTGCCCCTGGCGCTGTCCGTGGTGGCCGCCCGGGCCGCCATCAACACCGGTTTCCGCCTGCTGGAGCTCGCGGCGAATCTGCGCCCGGTGTCCGGGCGCCTGGACGCCTTCGACGGCGGCGAGCCCGTCACCAACCTGCGGCTGGTCATGTCCTGGTCGTACCGGACCCTCGACGCGCACACCGCCCAGCTGTTCCGGCTGCTCAGCGTTCACCCGGGCCCCGACTTCGCCGTCGCGGCGGCGGCCAGCATCGCGGGGAGCACGCCCGCCCAGGCCCACCGGCACCTGACCGAGCTGACCCGGGCTCACCTGCTCAGCGAGCACCGTCCCGGGCGATTCACGTACCACGATCTGCTCCGCGCGTACGCCGCCGAGTTGACGGCTGCCGAGGACAGCGAGGCGAATCGTCACGCCGCCCGTTCCCGCCTGCTCGACCACTACCTGTCCGTCGCGTACGCCGCCGACGAGCTGCTCTATCCGCAGCGGGACCGGCTGCCTGTCGACCCGCCGGGCCCCGGGGTCGCGCCGGTGCCGCTCGACGATCGTGACCAGGCCATGTGGTGGTTCGCCGACGAACACCAGGTGCTGCTCTCGGCCCTGCGGCTGGCGGGCGACCACGGCTTCGACCGCCACACGAGTCACCTCGCCTGGGCGATCACCACCTACCTCAACCAGGGCGGCTACTGGGAGGACTGGACCAGCAGCCTGCAGGGGGCGTTGTCAGCGGCGGTCCGGCTGGCCGACGACCGGGCCGAGGCGTACGCCCATGGGGTGCTCGGCTTCGCCGACATCTCACTGCACCAGTACGACGACGCGCGGCGCCACCTGGAGCTGGCGTACGACAGGTACCGGCGCCTGGGCGACCTCGCCGGGCAGGCCCGGGTCGAGCTCAACCTCGGGTGGATCCGCGACCGGGCCGGCCAGCCCGCGGAGGCGCTCGGCCACGCCCGGGAGGCGCTGCGCCTGCACCGGCAGGCCGGACACGTCACCGGCCAGGCCTTCGCGCTCAACGCGGTCGGCTGGTCGCACAGCCAACTGGGTGACCACCACGCCGCGATCGAGAGCTGCGAACAGGCTCTCGCCCTGTTCAGGTCGGTCGACAACGTACTCGGCCAGGCGATCACCTGGGCCAGCCTCGGGCACGCCCACCTTCAGCTCGACGCGTCCACGGAAGCGGTCACCTGCTTCGAGCACGCCGTCCGCCTACGCCGCGACATCGGTCACCGACGGCTGGAGGCGGACGCGTTGATGAGCCTCGGCGACGCCCACCTGGCCGCCGGTGACGCCACCTTGGCCCGCTCGGCCTGGCAGCGGGCGCTGGACATCCTCCTGTCGCTGGGCGAGGCCGACACCGGCGTGCTCGACGCCAAGCTCGCCGCGCTGGGCTGAGAAGCCCCGAAGTGCCGGTCAATCTCCGGTCCGGCTCCTGTCCGCGCTGCGTGGTGGACGAAACGATTGTGGGGCAAGCCGCGCGCCCAGCGTTGCGCGTGCGACCCACACCTCGACCAGGGGGTTCCCATGCTCCGACATCTCCTGCGCCTCGGCCTCAGCGCCGTGCTCGCCGTCACCACCGTGGGCGGCGCGGTGGCGATCTCCTCGCCGGCCCAAGCCGCCCTGCCGCACTGCAACGGCGCCGGCGTCTACACCTCCACCTGGTCCGGCGCCCGGGGCGCCACGGCCTGGATCCCGGCGTACGTCAGCAGCACCATCAACTTCAACTGCCTGCTGATCCGCGGCGACCACAGTTCCGGCGTCGGTGAGCTGCAGCGGACGCTGACGGGGATCTACGGGAGGTACCTCGGCCCCAACGGGGTCGACAACGACTTCGGCGGCTACACCCAGAGCGCGCTGCGCAGCGTCCAGGCCGACATCGGCATCTCGGCCGACGGCGAGTACGGGCCGCAGACCCGCGACAACCTGTGCTGGCGGTGGACGGGCAGCGACAACTCGTGCATCTGGCTCAACAACAACCACTGAGGACGCGCGGGGCGCACGGACGGGGGGCACCCCGCACGCGACCGCCTCGGCTCCGGCCGGGGCGGTCGTCTCTGCCCGTACGACGATCGAGGACGAAACCAAGCGCATCGACAGGAAGCGATTGACTGAGCGTCCGTTGTGCCTCTATAACGTGGTACGGGTGCCACCCGACGCCCACCGCCCGCGCGCCTCGGGCTCGGCCGCACGGCCCGCGGCGACCCGCCCCTGGGAGACGGCATGACACGTCAGATCCCCGCCCGCCCCGCCCTGCCCCTGCTGCTCATCCTCACCCTCGTCGTCGGCGTGTTCGCAGCACCCGCCCGACCGGTGCGGGCCGCCCCGGCCAAGACGCCGCCACTGACCACCCCGTGGACCAGCCAGGCGCTGGCCGGGACGCCCCTGCCGGAGTACCCGCGACCGCAGATGACCCGGCCGGACTGGCTGAACCTCAACGGCGAGTGGCAGCTACGCCAGGCCGCCACCGACGACGCCCCGCAGTTCGGCACCGACCTGCCCGAGCGGGTCAACGTGCCCTTCCCGGTCGAGAGCGCGCTCTCCGGCATCCAGCGGGCCGCCACCGACAACCGCAACTACCTGTTCTACAGGCGTACCATCACCGTTCCGCCGAGCTGGTCGGGCCGGCGGACGCTGCTGCACTTCGGCGCGGTCGACTGGCAGAGCACGGTCTGGGTCAACGGCGTCCGGGTCGGTGCCCACACCGGCGGCTACGACGCCTTCACCTTCGACGTGACCCCCCAGCTCAGCGCCGGCGCCAACGAGATCGTCGTCAAGGTCTGGGACCCCACCGACACCCGGCAGAACGGCAGCCTGCCCCCGATCGGCAAGCAGACCAAGCAGCCCGGCGGGATCTTCTACACCCCCAGCTCGGGCATCTGGCAGACCGTGTGGATGGAGCCGGTGCCCACCGCCTCCATCAGCAGCGTGGACGTCTATCCGAACCTCGCCGCCAACACCCTGCGGGTCCGGGTCTTCACCCGGGGAGACGTGAGCGGCCACAGCGTGTTCGCCGAGGCGTTGAACGGAAGCACAGTCGTCGGATCGGCCACCGGCGGCTTCACCGACTTCAGCGTGCCGGTGCCCAACGCCCGCCGCTGGTCCCCCGACGACCCGTTCCTCTACAACCTGCGGGTCCGTCTGCGCAACGCAAGCGGCGCGACCGTCGACCAGACCGGCCACTACTTCGGCATGCGGGAGATCACCACCGGCCTGGTCAACGGGGTGCTGCGACCGAAGCTCAACGGCCAGTTCGTCTTCCAGGTCGGCACCCTCGACCAGGGCCTCTGGCCCGACGGGCTCTACACGGCGCCGACCGACGCCGCTCTCGCCTTCGACCTGCGGAAGCACAAGGACCTGGGCTTCAACATGGTGCGCAAGCACATCAAGGTCGAACCGCAGCGCTGGTTCTACCACGCGGACCGGCTCGGCCTACTTGTCTGGCAGGACATCCCGTCGCTGACCGCGCAGAACATCGACCCCACCGATGCCCAGCAGGCGCAGTTCGAGGCCGAGGCACGCGAGATCGTCGACGAGCACCGCAGCTCCCCCGCTGTCGTCGCCTACACGCCCTACAACGAGGGCTGGGGCGAGCGCGCCCTGGCCGACACCCGCCGCGTCGCGCAGACCATCAAGAACCAGGACCCCACCCGGCTGGTCAACCCGCACAGCGGACACAACTGCTGCCAGTCCCTCGGTGACCCCGGCAACGGCGACATCGACGACTGGCACGCCTACCTGGGTCCGGACTCACCCTCGCCGTCGAGCAGCCGGATCGCGGTGCTCGGCGAGTTCGGCGGCCTGGGTCTGCGCACACCGGGCCACGAGTACAGCCCGAACGGGCAGTTCTTCGCCTACGAGTGGCAACCCACCTCCGCTGCGCTCACCGACCGGTACGTGGGGCTGGTGGAGGGTGCGCAGAACCTGATGCTCGGCAAGGGTCTGAGCGCCTCGATCTACACCGAGATCGCCGACCAGGAGGGGGAGTTGAACGGCTTCCTCACCTACGACCGGCAGGTGGTCAAGATGGACCAGGCCCGCGTCCGCGCGGCCAACACGGCCCTTGTCAACGCGTCCAGGACGATCGGTAGCTCCGCTCCCGTCGCCCTGCCGGTCAACACACGGCGGTCGTTGCAGGTGACCACCCCCGGCTACACCAACCGGTACCTGCGCCACCAGAACAGTCTGGCGTACACCGAGGTGGTCGACGCGGGCAGCTCGGCGCTGCTCAAGAACGACGCGACGTACACCATCCGGCCGGGCCTGGCCGACGGCGCCTGCTACTCCTTCGAGTCGGTCAACTATCCCGGTCAGTACCTGCGGCACCAGGATTCCCGGGTCCGCAACTCGCCGAACGACGGGTCGGCGCTCCTGCGGGCCGACGCCACCTGGTGCGCTCGCGTGGGGCTGACCGGAAGCGGCGTCTCGCTGGAGTCGTACAACTTTCGCGGCAGGTACCTTCGGCACTACAACTCGGAGGTCTGGCTCAGCAACGGCACAGGTGGCGACGCCTACAACAGGCCCACCCTCTGGGCGGCCGACAGCACCTGGAACATCGCCTCCCCCTGGGCACCCTGACAGCGGCGGATCGTGTTCTGAGCAACGGTGCGGGCCGGCCGAGAGCGGCCG
This sequence comes from Micromonospora sp. NPDC049274, assembly GCF_040678875.1. Taxonomy (NCBI): domain Bacteria; kingdom Bacillati; phylum Actinomycetota; class Actinomycetes; order Micromonosporales; family Micromonosporaceae; genus Micromonospora; species Micromonospora sp. NPDC049274. Next base: position 178,151 of record NZ_JBFAQS010000007.1, on the reverse strand, counting down.
GCCCGCACCGCGTCAGCTCTGGATCGAGAACGTCGCGACGACGCCGTTGTGGTCGGACCGGGTGCCGCCGACGATGTCGTAGCCGGTCATCCACATGAGCTGGTACTCCGGTAGCCGCTTCCAGAAGTAGACGTAGTCGATGTGCCGGCTCCCGTGTGTTCCGGTGTCCTTCTCGCCGTAGAGGTTGTAGTTGGAGCGCAGGTTCGGCAGTTCGTTGGCCTCGAAGACCTGCCACGGGAACTTCGCGTACCCGAAGCTGCGGTCGGCGCTGAAGTCGACGTTGAGGTCGCCGCTCACGATGACCTGCCCCTGACCCTGCTTGTCGATCGCCAGATCCTTGAGGCCCTGGAACTGCGCCTCGGCGCACCGGGTGCGCGGCAGGTCCTCCGGCCGACCGGCGGTTTCGATGCCGGCCACCGCGTGCGCATTGATGTGCGTCACGGTACGGCCACTGGCCCGGTGCCGGTAGGTGACCCAGTTGTTGTACCGCGCGGGCGGCACCTCGCCCGGCCCGTTGGTGTCACAGACGAAGATCGAGCCCTTACCGAGGACGTCGAACATGCCCTTCCTGGCGATCAGCGCCTCGCCGGCCTGGTTGGTCCCGCCCGGCGCGTACAACCACCAGCCGTTGTCGGTGGCCCAGCTCTCCAGGAACGCCTTGCGGTTACCGACCTCGTTGAGACCGACGAGGTCGGCGTTGGACGCGATCAGGTTCAGGTCGTGCACGAAGTCGGCCTGGCTCAGCCCGTTGTAGATGTTCAGCGTCGCCGCCTTGAACGCCACGTTCGCGGCGACCGCCGGGGTAACCGGCAGCAGGGCCACGACCAGCGCGACAGCGCCCGCGAGGGCGCCCAAGCCACGTGCCGACCAGTGTGTTGTCCTGGACATCGACTCCCCTTCGCACGAAACCGCCGTCGGTGGCGGCCAGCGCACCCTATCGATCCGGGTCGACGTGCCACCGAACGGCGGGGAACCAGGGGTCGACGGGCCCGCGTCGCTCGGGCTCAGGCCGGTGACGCTTACTTGCGGGACACGCATTTTTGCGGGCCACGCAAGGAGTGCTACCGTGGTGGCATGACGGGGCTACGGGAGCGCAAGAAGGCCGAGACGCGGGCGGCGCTCGGCTGGGCCGCGATCCACCTGACCGCCGAGCGCGGCTACGACAACGTCCGCGTCGAGGACATCGCCGAGGCGGCCGGGGTCTCCCCGCGTACCTTCAACAACTACTTCTCCAGCAAGGCCGAGGCGATCGCCTCCCGCCACCTCGACCGCAGCCTGCGCACCGCCGCCGCGCTGCGCGAGCGCCCTGCCGACGAGCCGCTCTGGGCGGCGCTCACCCAGGCCGCGCTGGAGCAGTTCACGCGCGGCCCCGAGGTCGACGCGATGCCGTCCCCCGCACACGCCCAGTGGGTGGCCGGCGTCCGCACCATGCTCGCCGAACCCGCCCTGCAGGGCGAGCGACTGCGCGCCGTCGCGATCGCCGAGGCCGAGTTGGCCGCCGCGGTCGCCGAGCGCACCGGCACCGACCTCGCCACCGACATGTATCCCCGGCTCGTCGCGGCCGCCGCCAGTGCCGCCGTCGCCGTCGCCATGCAGCACTATCTCGACAGCCCCGATCCGCCCACCCCGATCGAGCGCCTCATCACCGACGCCTTCGCCCAGGTCGCCGCCGGCCTCCCGGCACCGCCCCGCTGACGCCCTGCCCCTCACTCGGGGCAGAGCCGCTCCCCCACGTCTCCCGCAGCGTCACACCCCACCGTGGGCCGGCCACGTGCCGCGCCTGGCGGGGCGATGACGCACGCCCCGAAGGGATCACCACCATGATCGATGTCCTCATCGTCGGAGCCGGCCCCAACGGCCTCATGCTCGCCTGTGAACTGGCCCTCGCCGGCGTCCACCCGGTCGTCCTCGAACGCCACGCCACACCCACCCGCGAGCCCCGCGCCAACGGCGTCGTCGGCCAGGTCGTCCGCCTGCTCGACAGGCGCGGCCTCTACACGCGGCTCAGTGGCGAGAACACCCCACCGACCCCCCAACCGGCCTTCGTCTTCGGCGCGTTCCCGCTGGACCTCACGATGCTCGCGGAGAACCCGCACTACGTGCTCGGCGTGCCGCAGGCCCAGCTTGAGGCCACCCTCGCCGCCCGAGCGGCCGAGCTCGGAGTTGACCTGCGCCGCGGCCACGAGGTCGTCGACCTTCGCCAACGCCCCGACGCGGTCGAGGTTCGCCTCGCCGACGGTACGCGGCTCACCGCCCGCTTCCTCGTCGGCGCCGACGGTGGCCGCAGCGCGGTGCGCCGCCTCGCCGGCATCGACTTCCCCGGCGCCACGTTCGACCGGTCGGTCTCCCGCACCGCCACCGTGACCGTCCCGACGTCCTCCCTCGACCCCGAGACCGGCGGCCTGCGCGTCCCCGGCTTCGGCGTCGTCCCACCGTTCCAGCACACCCGCACCGAGCGCGGCATGATCGCCTGGGCCCCGTTTCCCGGCCGTCCGGCGATCCTGAGCACGACGGAATGGCCCGACGCGCCGACCAACGACGAAACCCCGATGAGCCTGGCGGAACTACGCGCCAGCGTCACCCGGGTGCTCGGCGCCGACGTCGCCCTCGGCGAGCCGGACGAGCCCGGCCTGCTGCGGCGGCTGACCGGACAGAACACCCGCATCGCCGCCCGCTACCGCGCCGAGAGAGTGCTGTTGGTCGGCGACGCCGCGCACGTACACCCGGCGATCGGCGGCCCCGGCCTCAACCTGGGCCTGCAGGACGCCGCCAACCTGGGGTGGAAGCTCGCCGCCACCGTGCGCGGCTGGGCGCCACCGGGCCTGCTCGACACGTACGAGGCCGAACGCCGCCCCGTCGCCGAGCGGGTGGTCATGTCCACCCGGGCGCAGTCGGCGCTCATCGGCCCCGGCGACGAGATCACCGGCCTGCGGGAACTCTTCGCCGAACTGCTGCGCACGCCGGAGGTGACCGGGCACATCGCGGCACTGATGTCCGGTGCGGACATCCGCTACCCCGCCGACCCCGGCGATCCGTTGGCCGGCCGTTCCGCCCCCGACGTGGTCGTGCACGGCGACCACGGTGCCGTACGCCTCGCCGAGCTGACCCGCGCGGCCCGGCCGCTGCTGTTGGACTCCACGGGCGTCTACGTCGAGGTGGCCGCGCCCTGGCGCGACCGGGTCGACGTCGTCACCGGAGCGCTGCGGGGCACGACCGCGACCGCGTTGCTCGTACGCCCCGACTGCTTCGTCGCGTGGTCCGCCGGGGACGCGGACACCCTGCGTGCCGCGCTCACCCGCCACTTCGGTCAGCCGAGCTGACCGGAGAACATCGTCCGTCGGATCTCGTGCGGCGAGCACGACCAGCCGTATCGTGGCAGGCGGAGACCGCGATCAGCCATCTTCGATGAGACACCACCTGCGGCGGCCGAGGAGACCATCATGATCGGTGTGGCGACCATCGGTGCGGTCGTGGCCGTCCTGCTCGTCGGTGTCGTGGTCCTGGTCCGCAAACCGGCCGACGCTCGGTCGGTCCTGCGCTGGTCGGCCCTGGGAATCACCGTGCTGGTCGCCGCCGTGCTGACCCCCTACACCGTGGACGACTCGGGGGCCGCGGCCGCCTATCTGCTCGGGGTGCCCGTCGTCGCCGCGTTGCTGCCGGTTCTCGCACAGCGGATCGGCCGGCTGGCCGTGGTCGCCGACCTGACTGCCGCGCTGGTCGTCGCCGGGTGGGGGCTGCTGCTCGGGCTGGGCATCGGCGGCGCGTTCCTGCCGGCAGTGGTGCTCCTTCTCGCCAGCGCCGTGAGCACCGGGGCACCGCGACCCTCCACCACCGCCTGAGCTGTCAACGTCTGGTGGGCGTCGCTGGCGTCGGCCGGCCGGCAGCATCTCGTGCGCGTGCTGCCGGCCACCGACCGCGGCTCAGCCGGTGATCACCGGCCAGGCGTAGGCGAGCAGGGCGCAGGCGGCACCCAGCAGCGCGAACGAGACACCCCGGGTGGGCAGGGGCAGGGCGGCGAGCACGATCAGGATGACCGCGATGATGTAGAGAAATGCCTGAGCCGACATGACGCTCTCCTCAATAAGGGAATTGCTGGCGACCGGCGATGAGAGCCGGGGGGTGACACCCCGCCTGTGGGCGAACGCCACACGGGCGGGACGGGCGCGTGAAATCGATCAGCCGTCTGGGGTGAAGAGCCCCTGGATGCCGACGACGATCGCGATGAGACCGAAGATCGCGAGCAACAGGCGGAGTCCGGTCGCGCCGTCCGACTGCTCGGCGCGTGGCGTCGCCCGCCCGGTGAGCCGGCCCCACAACAGGGCGAGCCCCACACCGATCCCCACCACCTCGAAGTGGAACACCCGGGGGCCGGACACCAGGTGGACGATGAGGTAGTAGCCGCCGGTCACGAGCGCCACGAGGCCGACCACCCACGCGATCGGGGCCGCACGACCGGCGAGGCGGCCCAGGTCGTCACCGACACGCGGCAACAGCCGCAGCACGGCGACAGCGAGCAGAAAACCACCAACGATGTTGGCGAGGTCGAGCAGCAGAGCCATGATCACGAGGGTCTCCGTCGATCGGATGATCAGCCGGTGGGAGCGTACCCACGGACGCGGGCGGTTGAAACGAGTTCTGGTGGCCGGCGATGCACCGCCGGCAGGAGGTGTCCGCGGGGCTTTGTGGCGAAAGGCCCGGTAGGATGGGTTCCGGTGCGCCGGGAAGTCTGGTCGGCAATTGGCTCCGACCCGTCTTCTGAAAGCTGGCCCGCCTGTGACGTCGAATTCCCCTCCTCGTGTCCTCGGCCGTGGCTCCTGGGCTGAGGCACGTCGCGTCGCCGACGTGCTGCGCAAGGAGACGATCGGCGGCGCGCTCCTGCTGCTCGCTGCCGTCGTGGCGCTGATCTGGGCCAATTCGCCGTGGGCGCACCGCTATCAGGCGCTGACGACGCTCACCGTCGGGCCCCACGCGCTGCACCTCGACCTGTCGCTGGCGATGTGGGCCTCCGACGGATTGCTGGCGATCTTCTTCTTCGTCGCCGGTCTCGAGCTCAAGCGCGAGTTCGTCGCCGGCGATCTGCGTGATCCCCGCCGGGCCGCGGTCCCGGTCGCCGCCGCCGTCGGCGGCGTCCTCGTGCCGGCCCTGCTGTACACGGTGGTGAACTGGGGTGGCGCGGTGAAGGGCTGGGCGGTTCCGACCGCCACCGACATCGCGTTCGCCCTCGCCGTGCTGGCAGTGATCGGCCGACATCTGCCGAGCGCGCTGCGCACGTTCCTGCTGACGCTGGCGGTGGTGGACGACCTGCTGGCGATCGTCATCATCGCGGTCTTCTACACCGCCCACCTGTCGGTGCTGCCGCTGCTGGCCGCGGTGGTGCCGCTGGGCTTGTTCACCCTGCTGGTGCAGCGCCGGGTGCGCTCATGGTGGCTGCTTCTGCCGTTGGCGTTCGCCACCTGGGCGCTTGTGCACGCCTCCGGCGTGCACGCCACAGTCGCCGGGGTGCTGCTCGCCTTCGCCGTTCCGGTGCTGCGCTCGGCGGGGGCCGGCCCGGGGCCCGGCCTGGCCGAGCACTTCGAGCACCGGTTCCGGCCGATCTCCGCAGGTGTCGCGGTGCCGGTGTTCGCGCTGATGGCCGCCGGGGTGGCCGTCGGCGGCCTCGACGGCCTGGCGCAGGCCGCCAGGGACCCGATCGCCGTGGGCATCACGCTCGGCCTGGTCGTCGGCAAGCCGATAGGCATTCTGCTGGCAACCTGGCTCGTCGCCCGGTTCACCCGGGCCCGGCTGGACTCGGAACTGGCCTGGATCGACGTGGTCGGCCTGGCCGTGCTGGCCGGCATCGGCTTCACCGTCTCGCTGCTGATCGGCGAACTCGCCTTCGGCATCGGCAGCGACGCCGACGGCCGGGTCAAGATCGCCGTACTGGCGGGCTCGGTGATCGCTGCCGCACTCGCCATGATCATCTTGCGGACGCGCAATCGCGCCTACCGTCAGATCTACGAGGCCGAGCAGGTCGATCGTGACCGCGACGACGTTCCCGACGTCTACCAGCAGTAGGTCTGCCGCAGGCGGCCTGACAGGCGGCATCAGAGCGGTCGACACGGCGCCCGGGCGTATCGTCGGTGCGTGCGCGCGCGCGATGTGGCGATCCAGATGGAAACCGTTACCGAGGACATGCCGGCCCGGGAGGCCGCGCGGATCCTGGCGGCGCAGGACCTGCCCGGCCTGATCGTGGTGGACACCATGGGCCGTCCCTCGACGGTGCTGGCCGGTACGCAGGTGCTGCGGATGGCGCTGCCGTCCTACTGCCAGGACGATCCGGCGCTGGCCCGGGTGATCGACGAGGCCGCTGCCGACGTGATCCTGGAGGGAATCGGTGACCGCACCGTGGCGGACCTGCTGCCCCGCAACCGTCCGGGGCTGCCGGTGGTCAGCGCCGACGCCACTCTGCTCGAGGTCGCCTCGGTGATGGCCCGATCGAACGTGCCGCTGGTCGCCGTCGTCGACGGCAACCGGGTGATGACCGGTGCGATCACCCTGGACGGTCTGCTCGACCGGATGCTCGGCACCTGAGCCTCAGAAGAACCGCAGCCACAGATACGGCACCGCGATCGCCACCGAGATCACGGTGACGATCAGACCGTACTTGGTGAATCCCCAGAATGTGATCTTGTGCCCGGCGCGGTCGGCGATGCCGAGCACCACCACGTTCGCCGAGGCGCCGACGGCGGTGGCGTTGCCGCCGAAGTCAGCCCCGATGGCGAGCGCCCACCACAGCACCTGAGCCTTGTCGAGCCCGCCCTCGGCGTTCACCAGCTCGCTCACGATCGGGCTCATCGTCGCCACGTACGGGATGTTGTCCACGATCGCCGACAGCCCCGCCGACGCCCAGAGCAGCAACATGGTGGCCGGCCACAGCTTGCCCTGAACGGCCCCGGTGGCCGACCGGGCGATGCTGTCGATCACTCCGGTGGCGACCAGGGCCCCGACCATGATGAACAGGCCGGCGAAGAACACAAGCGTTGGCCACTCGACCTCCTTGGCCACGTCCTCCGCGTCCAGTCGGGACAACGCCAGCAGCAGCAGGCCGCCGAGGATGGCCACCACCGACGGCTCCAGGTGCAGCACCGTGTGCAGGCTGAACGCGACAAGCACCGCGCCGAGCACCACCAGGCTGATCACCACGAGTCGGGGGTCACGAATCGCGTCGGCCTCCCGCAGCGCCATCACCCTGGCAACGCGCTCGGCGTCGTAGCGGAACGCCCTGCGGAACATGATCCGGCACAGCCCGATGAACACGACGAGCACGATCAGCACCAGCGGGGTCATGACGTTCAGGAAGTCGGTGAAGCTGAGCCCCGAACGGCTGCCGATGATGATGTTCGGCGGGTCGCCAACGAGGGTGGCCGCACCACCGATGTTGGACGCCATCACCTCGGCGATCAGGAACGGGACCGGCGGCACACCGAGCCGCTCGCACACCAGCAGCGTCACCGGCGCCACCAGCAGCACCGTAGTGACGTTGTCCAGCGCCGCCGACACGACTGCGGTCACCACGACCAGGATGACCATGATCGGGAACGGGCGGCCTCGGGCCTTCTTGGCACTCCAGATCGCCAGATACTCGAACAGGCCGGTGCGTTTCAGCACACCGACGATCAACATCATCCCCAGCAGCAGGAAGATGACGTTCCAGTCGATGCCCGCCTCTTCGGAGAAGAACGCGTGCTCGGCGTCGGTTGCCCCGATCGCCAGCATGATCGACGCACCACCCAGGGCCACCGCCACCCGGTTGATCTTCTCGGTGGCGATGAGGACGTAGGCGGCAACGAAAACGGCCACCGCGATCCAGGCCAGGGTGCTCATTCGGCGCTTCTCCGGTTCTGGTCAGCCGTCATCGCAACGCCGACCAGGCTTCCCGGCACACCTCACATCAACCTATCAGCCTGGGCGATCAGCATCGGGTGTGGTGTGTGCCGTCTGGCCGACCCGCAGCGGCACCGCACCACCTGTGCGCCGACGCCAACTGACGCAGGCTGGAGCCCGGAGCGTCGTAAGCGTTCCGAAAGGGCTCGCGAGCTCTCCGACGGCCGCAACGGTCGTACGCTCCGGGGGTGAGAAAAAGGATCTTCCGGTCGCGAGTGGCCTGGGCCGGTCTCGCCTCCGCTGTCCTCGTGACGGCTCTGGCCCTCTACTGGTTCCAGCCGTGGAAGCTGTTCACCGACACGTACGTCGACGAGGCGGTTCCCCCGGTGCGGGCGACATCGACCACGCCGACGCCCACTCCCGCGGCGCCCGCCGCGCCGGCGGCGACACCGGCCGGGAACGAGATCCTGACCGCCGGCGAGTTCCTCACGCATGAGCACGCGACGACCGGCACCGCCGAGATCCACCGGCTCGCCAACGGGCGTCACCAGCTCGTCATCCGGAACCTGAGTACGTCGAGCGGACCGGACCTGCGAGTGTGGCTGAGCGACCAGCCGGTCACCCTCGGCAGGGCTGGGTGGCGGGTGTTCGATGACGGCGAATGGGTCGAGCTGGCCCGTCTCAAGGGCAACAAGGGCAACCAGGTGTACGAGATACCGGCCTCGGTCGACCCCCGCGACTTCCGAAGCGTCTCCATCTGGTGCAAGCGATTCGCCGTCTCCTTCGGCGCGGCCGACCTCAGGGCCGCCTGACGCGGGAATCGCCGGGCTCACCCGCTGCACGGATGCGCCGTCGGTACGGCGCACACCCCCGGTGCCGGTCACCAGCTCGGTACCGGGGGTGTGGGTCACCGTGGATCGGTCGTCACGTCGAGAAGACCGTCATACCGCCGTACGCGACCACTGCTGGTTGGCGCCGGTGTTGCAGGTGTACTGCTTGAGGACCACGCCGTCCGCGGTCGAGGCCGCCGGCACGTCCACGCACTTGTTGCTGTGCCGGGCGCGGAGCTGGAAGTAGCTGCCGTTGGTGACCATCTGGAACTGCTGGTTGGTGCCGCTGCCGCAGGTGTACTGGACGAGCTCGGCGCCGTCGGCTGTCGACGCGCTCACCACGTCGAGGCACTTTCCGCTGTTCCGGCTGATGATGCGCCAGTAGCCGCTGCCGGCGTCCTGGAACTGCCACTGCTGCCATGCGTTGCCACCGTAGGTGTACTGGCCGACGCGGGCGCCGTTGTCGGTGTTCGGTGACTGGACGTCCATGGCCTTGCCGCTGTGCCGCACGTTGATCCGGTAGAACGTTCCCGTCGTGGGCGGAGGCGTCGTCGGGTCGCCGCCGCCGATGGTGTCGCCCCAGGCGTACCGGATCCGGTCGGCGCCGGAGGTGTTGCGGACGGTGAGGTTGAGGTCGGTGCCGCTGCCGCTGAGGGCGAACATCGAGTACCAGTCGTAGCCGATGGTGCCGGTCTTGCCCCCGAGGGCGGGCCAGTAGGTGCCGCCCATCTGGTTGTCCCGCATGACCTGGGCCATGGCGCGGATGTAGCGCACGAAGTTGTCGGTGCTACCCGCGTCGGCGTAGTTGCGACCGTCGTTCATGGGGCCGCCGAACTCGGTCGCGACCGCGCGGGAGGCGCAGTTGCCGAGGCGTTCCCGGATGTGGCTGCGGAAGCCGTCGTAGGTCATCGCGCCGTAGAAGAAGGCGTAGTAGTGGAAGGACAGCAGCGTCGAGTTGAAGCGGCTGTCGTTGCAGATGTCGCGCAGGTCCTGGCTGAAGCCGGTGCCGCCGATCAGCACCCGGCCGGGCACCGCTGAGGTGTGGTAGCTGAGCCAGTTCGCGGCGACGTTGCGCCATTCCGTCGAGCTGTAGCCGTGCGGCTCGTTCATCGGCTCGAAGTAGACGTTGGGGTTCGAGCCGTACGTGTTGGTCACCGTGGACCACATCGTGTTCCACGCGGCCAGGTTCGTGATTCTGCCGCCGGAGGCGGCGGCGTCCTCCCAGTAGGCGAGGATGACTTTGAACCCGCGGGCGGTGGCGGCGTCGATGGCACCTCGGTACGCCTCCCACCAGGCGGTACCCACCGTGTGGGTGTTGATGGGCAGCCGGACGGTGTTGACCCCCATGGTGGCGGCCATGTCGTCGTAGAGCGCGTTGGCCTTGGCCCGTACGGTCGCGTTGCTGTCGGACATGCTCAGGCCCTGCACGACGAGCGGGCTGGTCTTGAAGTTGTCACCCAGCATGGCCCAGTTCATGCCGCGGAACTGGCTGGTGGCGGCAGTGGCCGGCGACGATGTGACGACGACGATGCCGACCAGCGCGGTCACCGCGCTCACCAGAGCGATCAGGAGCCGGCGCAGCGGCGGGGTGCTCGGCGACACGTGTCCGTGGGACAGCCTTTTCCGTTTCATGACAGGTCCAATCGGTGTGGGGTGGCAGTCGGTGGTCAGGTGGTCAGGCGGAAGGTGGCGTCGGCGCGGCTAGTCGTGTCGCTGACCGGGTCGAGCCGGAGCAGGTAGCTGTAGTGCCGGATGTAGCGATCCGGGTGGCTGTACGACTGGAACGATGTCCAGGAGGAGTTGGCGAGGCCGGGGACCTGCCGGAAGGTGGCGTCGGCGGCGAAGGTGGCGGTGCCGTCGTTGGCTTCCAGCCGGAAGTCGAACCCGTAGTGGCGCAGGTAGTAGCCCGGGTAGTTGACCGACTGGATGGAGACGGTGCCGGAGCCGGCCAGGCCGGGCACCAGCCGCCACTGGCCGTCCTGGGCGGGGCTGACGTTCGGGTCGATGCGGACGTCGTAGTCGTAGTGCCGCACGTACCGGTCCTGGAAGTTGTACGACTGGATCCGGTTGATCGCCGTGACGGGCCAGCGAGCGAGCACGCGGCTCTGTTCGGCGGCGGTCAGGTTGAGGATCGAGCCGTGCCGCTTCCTGGTGCCACCCATGGCGTACGAGCCGGACACCGGCAATCGGTAGCTGCCCGCGCTCGACGGGTCGGTGGTCAGAACCGGCAGGTAGCCGCGCCCGCTGGAGTACTGGTCCAGATAGAGGACCCACTCGTTACGGGAGTTGAACTTCATCCACATCGGCCCCTCGACCTGGGAGCCGGTCAGCCCGATGCCGGACAGGTTTCCGAGGTTGGTCCAGGTGCCGAGGATGGAGTTGCTGCCCTCGATGGTGATCTGGCCGTCCCGGGAGGCGCGGACGTAGCGGTAGGCGCCGACGCCGGCCGGCACCTCGACGATCTGGGTGTCGATGATCTCCTGGCTGCCAGGACGGTCGAGGTAGACCTGCGGCGTGCTGATGCCGCGGAAGTCCGGCGTGCGGGCGTAGTAGATGCGGTGCTTGGTCGCCCCGTTGACCGGGACGTTCGTCGCCCAGTAGAGGACGTAGTCGCCGGTCGCCGGGTTCCAGATCGCCTCCGGGGCCCAGGCGTTGCGTCCGTCCGGGATCGCGCCGGCGACGTTCAGCAGCCACGGCGCCGACCAGTTGACCAGGTCGGTGGACTCCCACACGACGAGGTTGCGGCTGCCGTTGTTGATGGCGGTCGACCAGTCCTGGCCGCAGCCGATGCACAGGTCGGTGGCGATGATCCAGTACCGGTCACCGGCGGGCGAGCGGACCAGGGCGGGGTCGCGGACGCCGCGGGTGCCGACCGTGGAACGCAGCACGGGCCCGCCGTTGTTGAGGTCCGTCCACCGCAGGCCGTCGGTGCTGTGGGCGAGGTAGATCTGTTGGCCGGTCGAGGACTCTCCGGTGAAGTGTGCCATCAGGTAGCCGACGGTCGGGTCGAGCGCGGCTGCTTCCTTCGGTGTCGCCACCGACCAGGTGGTGAACAACAGGCACGCGGCGAGCGACACCGCGTAGAGCCGGGCGAGGACTCTCGACATCGGTCCTTCTCCTTCGCGGAGGGGCAGACGACTCAGCTGGGAGGGCCCGGCGACGGGGCGGATGCCTGCGTCGCCTCGAACCTTCGCCGGGTGTCGCGGGTGCCAACACCCTCGGATCGACTTCACGTGTGAGCGTTAACAGCACTGGGGCGGTGTGTTCTCGGGCCGCGCCGCCGTGGGTGGCGAATGACGTGCCACACCGGGGTCGCCGGCGAGGCAGACGCCATGTGTCCAGATCATTAAGTACGTGTTGCCGACAAGTGTTAGCGATCCCATCTAGAGTGTCAAGGAATCGACGATGCTCGCTCGGGTTGGCCGGAGGGGGCGTCCCGACGGCCGGATCCGATTCGGCAGACCGCTCCACGGCGACGGATGACGTCATACGTCACACGACGATGCTAGTCTATTTGTGGCGTGGCTCACTGCCAGTCGGCGGCCCGGCGACCAGAACCGGACGCCGCGGTGCCGGCGGTGCCGGTGACGGTCCACGAAGGACCGCCGTCGGCGCCATCGCTGGCCGGTGATCCCGAACGCCAGCAGCAACAACCAACCACCGATGTTCGTCCACCACCACCACCACAGGGAGGCGCAGCTGTGCCACTTCGCAAACTCTCCAGCCCCTGGATAGGGGCCGCCATGGCGGTCATGGTTCTCGTCGCCGTCGGGGCGTACGTCCTCATGGCCGGCGGATCGGCGTCCGCCGCCACCACCGCCGGCTGCGGCAAGGCGCCCGGTCTGAGCAGCGGCACCCACACGATCCAGAGCAGCGGAAAGAACCGCAGCTTCATCCTTCGGCTGCCCGACAGCTACAACAACACCTACGCCCACCGGCTGGCCTTCGGGTTCCACTGGTTGGGGGGCACCGCCGAGCAGGTCGCGTCGGGCGGCAGCGACGGAGCACCGTGGGCCTACTACGGCATGCTCTCCCAGTCGAACAACACCACGATCTTCGTCGCCCCGCAGGGCATCGGGAACGGCTGGGGCAACTCCAACGGTGAGGACGTGACCTTCACCGACGACATGGTCCGCGTCATCGAGAACGCGCTCTGCGTCGACACGACGCAACTCTTCTCGGTCGGGTTCAGCTACGGCGGCGCGATGAGCTACTCGTTGGCGTGTTCCCGGCCCACCGTGTTCCGTGCGGTCGCGGCGATCGCCGCCCCGGGGGCGATCAGCGGCTGCAGCGGTGGCACCCAGCCAGTGGCGTACCTGGGGATTCACGGCGTCAACGACAACATCCCGAACGGCCGGGCGTTGCGCGACAGGTTCGTCCGGAACAACGGTTGCGCCGCGCAGAACCCGCCGGAACCAAGGGCGGGCAGCCTGACCCACATCACCACCGCCTACTCGTGTCGGGCCGGCTATCCGGTGCTCTGGGCCGCCTTCGACGGTGGCCACCAGCAGGGCCCGGTGGATGGGTGTGCCGGCTGCGAGAGCGGCGCGCGGAGCTGGGTCAAGCAGGAGGTGTGGAGGTTCTTCAGCCAGTTCGGGTCGACAGTGCCGCCCACCAGCCCCCCGCCCAGCACTCCCCCGCCCAGCACTCCCCCGCCCTCCGGCCAGCAGAACGTGCTGATCGCGGGTAGCCAGTCGGGCCGCTGCATCGACGTCCCCGGTTCCAGCACCACCAACGGGGCCCGCCCGGCGCTGTGGGACTGTCACGGCCGCACCAACCAACGCTGGACCCACACCTCCGGCCGCACCCTGACCGTCTACGGCAACAAGTGCCTGGACGCCAGCGGGGCGGGCAGCAGCAACGGCACGGCGGTCATCATCTGGGACTGCAACGGCCAACCCAACCAGCAGTGGAACCTGAACTCCAACGGCACCATCACCGGAGTCCAGTCGGGGCTCTGCCTCGACGCCGTCAACTCCGGCACGGCCAACGGAACGCAACTGCACCTCTGGGCCTGCCAAGGCAGCGCCAACCAGCAGTGGAGCACGCGCGCCTAGTGCCGCATCCGGCAACGCTGAGCCTGCCGGAGACGCGCCGCCCGGGTCATGTCCCGGGCGGCGCGTTGCCGTCCGGCGGTGCGGGCGGCCGAACGGGGCACGCATCGCTACAGGCCCACGCTGCGCAGGGTCGGTACGGTCTGACCCACCCAGGCGAGGTCGGCGTCCTCGCGGGCGCCCTGGGTGCGTTGTGTGCCGGCCAGGAACCACAGGAAGTACGTGGTGTAGCCGGGCGCGCTGACCACCGTGTGGTACCCCTCGGGCATCATCTGCATCACGTGGTCGCGGATGGTGACGTTCTCCTCGTACCCCTCGTCGGTGTAGACCCGGCTGATGCCGAACCCGTTCCCCGGGTTGACGCGGTAGTAGTACATCTCCTCGTGCGCGGCCTCGGCGGGCAGGTCGTCGACCCTGTGCCGGTGTGGCGGGTAGGTGCTCCAGTTACCCGAGGGCGTGTACGTCTCGCCGACGATGAGCCGGCGGGCGGGCAGGTCCGGTTGCGCGATCTCGGTGAGGATCTGGTGATAGGTGCGACCGAAGTTGGCCGCTCCCCAACGGCCGGTGGCGACCTGCTCCGGCGCGATGACATAGGGGTCGGTGGCCAGTTCGCTGGGGGCGCTGGGGAGGGCGATCTCCACGTCGGTGACGGCCTCGACGGTGATCGAGGAGCCGGCCGGGAGGTAGACGGAGTGCGGCTTGCCGGAGAACACGTCCGGACGACCGCCGACCTGCGGGAAGTGGTGGCCGGCGACGGTGAAGCTGGCGGTGCCACCGAGGATGACGGCCAGGATCTCCCGGTCACCGGACTCGCCGGTCCAGGACTCACCCGCCGACAGCCGCAGCAGGGTGAAGTCCAGCAGCCGGCAGGGATTGAAGGGCAGCGTGTTCCGGCCGTCGGCGGCGGGAATCGAGCAGTGGTAGCGGTAGTCCATGGTCACCTTTCTCAGGATGCGGGGCGGTGCGGATCGGTCCTGGCGGTCACCAGGGGCTGGTCCAGCCGGGGATCGTGGCGCGGGTGAGGGCTTCCAGGTAGAAGTAGTCGCCCCACAGGGTTCCCTCGTCGACGCCGACGTCCTTGGGTTTGTCGTAGACGCCGTGCAGGATCAGCGCGTTCGAGACCGGATGGCCGCCTGTGGAGTAGTGGTCGATGAGTGAGCGCAGGATCGCCGCGGCGGCCGTCCGGTACCGGCCGGCGCTGGCCGGGTCGGCGAGGTTGTCGGCCAGTTCGACAAGGCCGCAGACGGCGATGGCCGCGGCGGAGCTGTCCCGCTCCTGGCCGCTGCCGTCGCCGAACTCCAGATCCCAGTACGCGACGTGGTCGTCGGGCAGGCTGGCCAGGAAGCGGTCCGCGCAGGTCCGCGCGGCGGTGAGCAGTGCGGGGTCGCCGATGTGCCGGTGGTTGAGGCTGAAGCCGTAGATGCCCCAGGCCTGCCCGCGGGCCCAGCAGGAGTGGTCGGCGTGGCCCTGCTCGGTCTCCCCGCGCAGTGGTGCGCCGCTGTCCGTGTCCCAGTAGAAGGTGTGGAAGGTGGTGCCGTCCGGGCGCAGGATGTGCTGGCGCAGTTGAGCGGTGTGCCGGCGGGCCGCGGCGGCGTAGCGGTCGTCGCCGGTGGTCTGGCTGGCCCAGAAGAGCAGCGGCGTGTTCATGAGGCTGTCGATGATCGTGCGGCCGCGTTGGCGGCTGTCGTTCAGGTCACCCCAGGCCTGGATGATCCCGGCGGGTTCGAGGACGCGCGTCATCAGGTGGTCGGCGGCGGCGAGAGCCGCGTTCCGGGCCCGGGGGTCGCCGGTGCGGCGGGCCGGGGTGACGCAGGAGAGGGTGTAGAGGAAACCAAGGTCGTGGGTGTCCAGGTCGATGCCGCGGTGCACGCGCTCCGCGAAGCTGTCCACGTGGGACAGCGCCGCCCGCAGGTGGCGGTCGTCACCGCTCAGGTCGTGTGCCAGCCAGAGCTGGCCGGGCCAGAAGCTGGTGGTCCAACCGACGTTGGCGCCCTCGGGGTGGCCAGCGCTCGGGGGCCGGAGCGGGTAGCGGTTCGCGGCGGTGGTGTCCGCGGGGTACCGGTCGCCGAAGGTGGCGATGTTCGCGTCGACGGTGCGTATGGCGGCGGCAACCGCGGCCGCCGTGGCCTCTGCGTCGGAGCTGGGACGGACGTCGGTCGCCGTCATGGATGCTGTTCTCCCTCGTGGGTCCGGTCCGATGCCGGGCAGGTGTGTCATGGGCGTCCCGGCTGGAGGGCCGGAACATGGTGGTCAGGCGCGCTGTGGTGCTGCCGTCGGTGGGTCGAGGGCGGCGCGCAGGGTGAAGCGGCTGTTGGCCCAGACGACGTAGAGCAGTGGCGCGGCGGCGAGGCCGAGCGCGATCGCGGGGCGGGCCGCCAGAATCTGGGCGAGCAGCGCGAGCACGAGCAGGGACGCGGCGGTGAGGTACCACCGGCGTACCGCCAGATACACGCAGGCGCGGGCCACCTCGCGCAGCGACGCGGTGGGTCGCTCGGCGACTGTCACCAACCCGAGCAGCGTGGTCGCGACGGTGAGCACCAGCAGGGTCGCCAGCACCGGCAGGGCGAGTGCTCCGACCCGGTGGCCCCACGCGGCGCGGGCGTCGACGGCGAGCACCACCACGGCAACCATGGCTACCGCCGTCCAGAGCATCGCCGGCCGGGCAGTGGCTCGCCAGGCGCGGCCGTAGGTGCGCAGCACGCCGCCGGTGTCGCCGGCCGAGTAGGCGGACATGACGGCGAAGACCGCACAGAGCCCCGGCGCGCAGAGCGGGGCGGTCAGCGCGTACAGGGGCCAGGAGCGCGCCGCCTCGGTGGTGAACGCGAGCGTCACCAGGGGCAGGCAACCGAGCACCAGCAACAGGTTGGTGACGAGCGCGACGTAGAACCCGTCGAAGACGGCGGTGAGGATGGTGTGGCGCGAACGCATGGACCTCAGCCCTTCAGTCCGGTCGAGGCGATGCCCTCGATGAAGTGGCGCTGGCCGAGCAGGAAGATGACAGCGACGGGCAGCACGGACAGCACCGAGCCCGTCATGATCAGCGCGTACTCGGCGTTGTACTGGGAGACGAAGGTGTTCAGCCCCAACTGGATGGTGCGCAACTCCGGACTGCGCAGGTAGACAAGCGGGCCGAGGTAGTCGTTCCAGGTGGTCACGAACGTCAGCAGGGCCAGGCTGGCAAGCGCCGGCCGGGACAGCGGCAGCATGATCCGTCGGTAGATGCCGAACTCGCTGAGCCCGTCCACCCGCGCCGCTTCGCTGAGTTCCTCGGGAATCGTCTCGTAGAACTGCTTCATCAGGAACACGCCGAACGCGCCGAACGCCTGCAGCGCGACGATCGACCACAGCGTGTTCGACAACTGCAACTTCGACATGAGGATGAACTGCGGAATCATGTACGACTGCCAGGGCACCGCTATCGTCCCGACGTACGCCAGGAAGAGCGCGTTGCGGCCGGGAAAGCGGACGCGGGCGAAGCCGTAGGCGGCGAAGCTGCCGGTGACCACCTGCAGGAGGGTGACGACCACCGCCAGCAGCAGCGTGTTGCGCAGCCACGTCGTCATGTCCGAGCGCTGCCAGATGTCGAGGTAGTTGCGCCACACCACGGGATCGGGGAGCCAGGTGATGGGGATGGTGAAGACGTCGTTGTTGGTCTTCAACGACGACACCACCATCCAGAAGAACGGCAGCAGCAGCCCGACTGCCGCGAGCACGAGGACGGCGTACCCGACGAGCCGCCAGCCCCGGGACCGGACCGGTCGGGTGGACGGCCGCTGGTTGCCGGGTGCGGCGATGGCCGGGACAGGCGTGGAGAGGTCGGTCGCGGTCATCAGCTGTTCCCCCGCTTGTTGACCATGAACTGGATGATCGTGATGCCGAAGCAGATGGCGAACAGGACGACGGACACCGCCGAGGCGTAGCCGAACTGGTTCTCCTCGAAGCCCTTCTGGTAGATGTACTGCGAGAGCACCAGTGTCGACTGGCCAGGTCCGCCGCCGGTCATCAGCAGGATGAGGTCGAAGACCTTGAAACTCTCGATGGTGAGCAGCACGGTGACGAAGAAGGTGGTGTGTCGCAGCCCGGGGAGGGTCACGTGCACGAACCGCTGCCACGGTGTGGCGCCGTCGGTCTCGGCCGCCTCGTAGAGCTGGGCCGGGATGGTCTGCAGGCCGGCCAGGAACAACAGCATGTAGTAGCCCATGTACCGCCAGGTGCCGACGATGATGATCGCCGGCATCGACCAGGTCGACGACGTGGTCCAGCCCGGCGCGTCGTCCACCCCGAGGGCACGGAGGAAGGCGTTGATCGGGCCGTACTCCGGGCTGAACAACTGGTTCCAGACGATCGCGATCGCCACGATCGAGGTGATGTAGGGGAAGAAGGCGACGGTGCGGAAGAACCTCACGCCGCGCAGTTTGCGGTTGAGCAGCAGCGCCAGCCCGAGTGACGCCGCAAGGGTCAGCGGGATGTGGAAGACGGTGTAGTAGAGCGTGTTCCGCAGTGCGGTCCAGAAGCTCGCGTCGCCCCACATGCGCCGGAAGTTGGCGGTGCCGGTCCACTCGGCCACCCCGAAGACGTTCCAGTTGGTGAAGGCCACGTAGAACAGCACCAGGACGGGTAGCAGGGTGAGCACGGCGAAGCCGAGGAAGTTGGGCAGGATGAACGACCAGCCGGCGACCGTGTTGCGCGACACCAGCCGCCGGTTCCTGGGTCTCGTACGCGGCAATGTTGCCATAGGGAGTCTCCGGAAGCGTTCGGCCTGGCGGCGGGACCGGCGTGCGGCGCAGGCGCGCCGGTCCCGCCATCAGCTCACTGGTTGAGAACTTCGTTCTTGGCGCGGGTCTGCGCCTTGCTCAGCTCCGCGTCGACGCCCTTGTTGTCGGAGAGGATCGCCGAATGCGTCTCGTTGAGGAGGTTCTGCAGGCCGGCGGTGTGCTTCGACACCGGGTTCTCCGGCTTGATGGTGTGCTTGGTGTAGGCGAACTTCGACAGGTCGTCCTGCGGTACGCCGTCCAGCCCGAACAGGCTCGCGGTGACCGCGTCGGTGACCTGGGCCGGGGTGAGGCCGATCCCGGCAAGTGCCTTGCCGGCTTCCGGGCCGGCCGCGTACTTGAGGAAGTCCTTGGCGGCGGCGGCCTTCGACTTGCTGATCTTCGGGTTGATCCCCAGGCCGGTCGGGTCACCGAAGGTGACGGGCGTGGCGGAGGTGCCGGTGGTGGACTTGTCGAACTGCGGCGCCGGTGCCATCCCCCACTGGAACGTGTCGGCGTCACCGCTCTTGCGCTGGTTGAGCAGCGTGGCCACGTACCAGGTGCCCATCAGCAGCATCGCCGACTGCTGCTTGCCGAACTGCGCCTGGTAGGTGAGCTTGTTGGTCTTCGCGGTGCCGAAGGTCGGCTGCGCGCCGGCCGCCTGCAGATCCAGTGACCGCTCGTAGTACGGCTTCATGAAGCCGAAGTCGCCGGAGAGCAGGTCCGCGTTGGGGGTCTGGGCGAGCGCGAATCCCTGCACTGTCGACTGGAAGGTGTGCTGGTACGCGCCTGTCGCGTTCGAGCCGGCCCCCTTCAGCCCGGTGTGCAGTCGCTTCGCCGCGTCGGTGTAGTCGTCCCAGGTCCAACTGCCGTCCGGCAGCGCCACCTTCGCCTTGGCGAACAGGTCCTTGTTGTAGTAGAGCACCCAGGAGTCCTGCCGGTACGGCACCGCGTACGCCTTGCCGTCCACCTGGTACGACGCGAGCGCAGGGCTCGAGCCGAGACCGGAGGCGACCTCCGAGACGTCGAGCAGCTGACCACCGCTCTGGTACGTGTAGAAGTTCTTGAGGTTCTTCATGACGTAGACGTCCGGGGCGGTGCCGGCGGCCAGGTCCGTGATCATCTGGGTGTCGTAGTCGTTGCCGGGGGCGTACTCCTTGAGCTCCACCGTCACGTTCGGGTGGGTCGCCTTGAAGCCGTCGGCGAGCGTCTTGAACTCCGGCGTGGACGACAGGCTCCAGCCGGCCAGGGTGATCGTCACCGGGGCGTTGGGGTCGACTGGCTCGTCTCCGCCCCCGCAGCCGGTGAGAACAAGTGTCAGGGCCATCGCGGCGCTGATGACGGCCGGTATCGTGCGCTTCATCCCTTTCTCCTTAGGTCAGGGGCCCAGATGGGCCCGCACTGCTACCAGGTCGCCTGGCTGGGCCTGGAGTGCTTCGTGTCCGGACGGGTCGATGTGCTGATCCCGTCGGGCCAGTCGACTGCCACGTGGAGGCCGCGGGCGTCCTCGTCGATCACGGCCCGGCACGCCTGCCCGGCAGTGGTCGTCGGGGCCGTGGACAGCTCGATGAGGGTGGCGGCCCATGCGCCCGGCCGGACGGGGTGATCCAGCCAGGGCACGACCAGCCCGCCGGCCAGAGGGCCGCCGTTCGGAACGGTGGTGGCGTCGGCGGTTCCGCCGCCGTGCACGCTCTCGATCCGACTGGTCAGACCGGTGCCGGTCACGGCCGCCACGCTGCCGCGAATAGTTGCCGTCGCCTCCCCGGCGATGGCCCAGCCACCGATCCGCAGTCGCAGCGCATCCACCTCGATGCCCTCGGCGAGGCCGTCGACGCGGGTCAGACGCAGCTCCCAGGGGCCGCGGACCAGCGAGTACACGGTGAGGTGCCCGGCCGGTCGGGACCGGCCCAGGCGGCCGCCGCCGTGATCGCGCTGACCCGGATCCGGGTCGACCCAGTGGGCGAGGGCACGTGATCCGGCCACACCCACGCCGTCGGTGTCAACGTGCACGGTCAGCAGGCGCATGCCGGCGCGGTGGGTGACCCGGCCCGCGTCGTCGACGAGGGTGACGGACTGGTCGAGCGGACCGAGCCAGCCGCTGTCGTCGAGGACGGGGCTGGTGGCGGTGGAGTAGCCCAGCCGGGCGTAGAGCGGGGAATCTCCGACGGTGGCACCCTCGACCGCGTGGTCGGTGCCGTGGTTGACGACGCGGACGATCCCGTCGCTACGGGTGCCGGAGACCAGCCAGCCGGGTGCGTGTATCGCCCGCACCTCGTCGCGCTCCTCGACCGGCAGCGGCTCCTCGGGCGTCGTCCACACCGGATGATCCGCGGGCAGCGCGATGCCGAGCAGGCCCTTGCTGGCCCAGTACGGCGAACCCGGCCCGGAGTACGACTGCGCCAGTCGCGGCCACGGCCGGTGCCAACCGACGGTGAGCAGGCCGCGTTCGTCCAGGGCGTCGTTGGCGACGAAGTGGCGCACGATGCGGGTGGCCGCGCCGCGCAACTGACCGAGGCTGACCGAGGGCACGCCGGCGATCGCGCCGACCCAGAACGGCGCTGCCGCGGCGAAGCGGTAGATCAGGCTCCGTCCCTGGATCAACGGTGATCCGTCGGCGCCCACGAGCGCGACCGCGTCACCCAGGAAGCGGTCGAGGCTGGCCCGGTCCCGATCGCGGCGCTGCTCGGCCAGGTCGGCAGCGCCGGCCATGCGGGCCCACAGCGTCGGGTACAGGTGCAGGGCCCAGCCCACGTAGTGGTCGTAGGCACGGTCCGGCCCGTCGGACATCCAGCCGTCCCCGCGGGCGAAGCCGTCGTGCGTGTGCAGGTCCTCGGCCATCTCGTCGAGTGAGTGCGGCCCGCCCACCGACCGCAGGAACGTCTGGACGACCAGCCGGAACCAGACCCAGTTGATCCGTGGATACGTGTCGTCACCGACCGCCGGGCGCAGGTAGTCGACGACCCGCTCCTGCACCCCGGACGGCAGCCGATCCCAGATCCACGGACGGGTCAGGTCCAGGGCGAGCGCGATGGAGGCGGCCTCCACCTTCGCCTGGGGGTGCTCGTCCAGGCGTACCCACCGGTCCGGAGAGCGCGGGTCGGTGCCGGCGGCGATGCCGGCCGCGTACCGGTCCAGGAGCTCGTCCACGCCCACTCCCCGGGCGCCGGTGATGCGGAAAGCGGCCAGGAGGAAGGTGCGGGCGAAGCCCTCCAGGCCGTCGACGGCCCGTCCGTAGCCACCCTCGGGGCCGGGAAGGGTGACCAGAGCGTGGCCGGGTGACGCGAACGGTCGGGTGGCGGCGAGCATCCGGTCGGCGAGGGCCAACCAGTCAGCCCGGCCCCAGGTCACGGCGGTAGCGGCATCCGCAGCCGTTCCCGGTACCAACCGGCCGGTCGTCCCGGACGTCATCCCAGATCCTGTCGCATCGATCCGTCTCCATGGAGGGTGGCGAGCGGGGCGTCGCTCACGAATGTGACGCACCGGCTTCCACGAGGTTTCCGAAGTAAAACGCTCACATCAGATCAAGTCAATGCTGATCTCAAACCAGTTCGAGCACATCCGATCAGAACAGCACACGCAGCCGTCGTGAACTGCCGCGACCGGGGCACCGTCGGCATCGGACGGAGGTGGTTCTGCGGCCCGCGACCCGACCGGCTCCGGCGTCGCGGCGACTCGGCCAGCCCGTTCGACGCCGTAACTGATCTGATACGATCAGAATCGCTCATAGCTGCTCTCTCGGCTCGAAGGGCAGTGGTCGTCGCGAACCACCTCGCCGGCTTCGGGCTGCGGGTTGCCGGGCATGCAGGACATTGCCGGCGGGGGTGCCCACGCAGCCGCGTTCAACCCGGCCGGCAAGCTGGTCGTCACCACGCGAGAGCTTCCGCCGCACGAAGCGTTCCTCGGAGGTCCCCCATGAGCAAGGACAGTTCTGTCGTCGCCACGGCGGAGACGTCCCGTGCGCCGCTTCAGGTCGCCCGCCGCCAGCAACTGTTGGCAGCCCTGCAACGCGACGGCTCGATGCGCATCTCCGACCTGTCACACGTGCTTGGCGCCGCACCGGTCACCATCCGGCGCGACATCGCGGAACTCGCCGCCGAAGGGTTGGTTCGTCGGGTCCACGGTGGAGTCGCCCTGCTCCTGCCGGACGACGTTCCGGCAGCCGAGGAGCCGCCCGCGGCAGGTCTGAACCCGCTGGTCGGGCGTACGCTCGGCATGCTCGTGCCCTCCCTGGACTACTACTGGCCGGACGTGGCGCGCGGCGTCGAGAGCGCCGCCCGCGACCTGGACATGCGGGTGGTACTGCGCGGCTCCTCCTACGACTCCGAGGACGACCAACCGCAGCTGGCTCGCCTGGTGGAGCGGATGGGCGCCGATGCGCTGATCATCGCGCCGAGCATGGACGCACCGACCGCCGAGCGCACCATCGAGTGGCTCGACCAGGTCGGCGTTCCGGTCGTCCTGCTGGAACGCACCGCCACGGTCGGCAGTCATCACGCCGTCATGGAATCGGTGGTCACCGACCACGCGCTCGGCGCGGCCATGGCGGTGCGCCACCTCACCTCGCTCGGACACCGCAAGGTCGGCCTGGTGCTCGACGCCGACAGCCCCACCAGTCAGCACGTGCGGCGCGGCTGGCTCGACGCCACCACCCAGTGCGGCCTCGACTCGGACGCGACGGTGGTCGCCGTCGTACCCGACACGCGGTCGCCGGAGCGGGACACCGTGCTCGACGGCGTGCTCGACCAATGCCAGGCGACCGGGACGACGGCGCTGCTGGTGCACGCCGACGCCGAGGCGATCGCGCTCGTGCAGCACTGCGAGGAGCGGCACCTCTCCGTCCCCGGTGACCTCTCCATCGTGGCGTACGACGACGAGGTCGCTGGGCTCTTCAGCCCGCCCCTGACCGCGGTCCGACCGCCACGACGCTCGATCGGATGGGCCGCCGTACGTCTCGTCGCCGACCGGCTCGCCGACCCCGACCGCCCCACCCATCGGGTCGTCATCAGCCCATCGCTGCGGATCCGGGAGTCGACCGCGCCACCACCGGCGTAGGTGCTCTTGCGGCCCCTACCGCCGGCCGCTAAGAAGCACCGTCGCCGGCGGTGGCGGCGCGTAGCTCCTTGAGCGCGTACGTGGCGGCCTTCTCGACGACGCGGATGCCCTCTTTCTGGCTCACGTGATGGTCGGAGAGCACGGCGATCAGCCAGTCGTGACGGGCCTCGACGATCCGTCCGATGCTGTTGACCAGCCAGTGGCCACCGTCCACATCGGCGGTGTCCCAGCCGTTCTTGACGTAGGAGGATCGGGTGTCCGACGCCCGCGCCGCGGTGACTCCCCATCGTTGCTCGGGGATCACCTTCTTCATCAGACCCATGATGAAAGCACGGTCCTGCGGGGTCAGCGGTCCCGTCGGCGAC
Organism: Micromonospora sp. NPDC049274; assembly: GCF_040678875.1. NCBI lineage: Bacteria > Bacillati > Actinomycetota > Actinomycetes > Micromonosporales > Micromonosporaceae > Micromonospora > Micromonospora sp. NPDC049274. The sequence goes on along the minus strand of NZ_JBFAQS010000007.1, from coordinate 154,236 downwards.
GTCAGCGCGGTCAGCAGACGGAGCTGGTCGTCAGCCGTGGTCGTGGTGGTTCCCCAGTGCGAGCTGGGCTTGGTCTCCCGTAGACCGAGTGCACGGTTCGCGGCGGCGAGGCCGCGCGAACCGTCGATCCGCTGCCACAGGGCTACCGCCGCGTCGTTGTCACTGGACACGATCATGGCCTCGGCCAACCGTCGGGTGCCGGCGCTCAGTGCCCTGCCCTGCGGGCTCTGGCGCAGCAGCAGTGCCGCGAGGATGTTGACTTTGACGACGCTGGCGGTCTCGAACCGTCTGGTGCCCACCGTCACCGCAGCCTTCCCCTGTCGGTCCCGCGCCGCGACCGCCAGGTGGCCGTCGTACCGCTCCACGTAGGCCTCGATGCGCGTCCTCGCCTGGGCGATCCGGTCGATGGCCGGCGTGGTGGGGATCGGACTGGCAGGGGAGGGACCGCGCGATGGAGCGGCTCCGTCGCCGTCGCGAGGGCGCGTGGCACCGAAGGCCGCCGTCCCGGCACCGGCCAGGAAGATGGTGCCCGCCGAGACGACCCAGCGGCGCGACACCTGCCGACCGCTGCGCTCAGCCAAGGCGGGCCACCGCCCTCGCCGCGATCGAGTCCACCGCTGCCTTACTGCCCGGATCAGGCAGGCGGACCGTCGAAACCGTCTCCCCGCGCTTCAGCATCACGAAGTACGTGACCGTATCCGGGACGTCCCGGTGGGCGATGCGACCTCGGATGAGCATGCCAGCACCCTTCAGGTAGTGGGGATCGACGACGTCGAACGAGACCTGGGATCCGAGGACCGGGTAGCTCGCGCACCGCGACAGGAGCCGACGGACGTCATCGATGTTCCGCCCGGCCCATCCAGGTTCGTACGTCTCCACGACGTGGTAGGCCGACGACGAGCCGTCAGGCAGCCGGTAGTAGCGCTCCACGGCGTTGCGCCGGTGCGACTTGGCCGGGTAGTCGCCGCTCTGATAGCTGGGGCAGTCGTCCTGCTCCCACGGCCAGGGCGGCAGACCGATTCGAGCGTCGTCCACACGCCAGTCCGCTCCCAGATCGCCCGCGCCCAGCAGGAGGCTCAGATCGCCCCGATCCGCGTTCCCGCTGCGTCGCCCCTCGGCACCGACGTCGGACTCCCGCCGATCGCATCCCGCGGCCATCACGACCAACGCCGACAGGACCGCCGGCACGACAGCGGCCGAGACTCGGCCCCTACCGCGAATCCGGCCGCGGCATGTCCTGCTGCTCGACTCGGACACCGGACACCTCCCCCACATGCAGATACTTGCCAACACGGTGGCGCTTCAGGCGACGATGTGTGGCGGCGCGCTCGTCGCCGCCGCAGCACAGGCGCAGCGGTCGACGGCCCACGGCATGACACCACCGGAATCCGCCGCTCCCCCGCCGCGGACGGGAGCGGTCAATGGCGTTCCTCGGCGAACAGGTCGGAACGGGTCTCACCGAGCAGCTCGCGCAGGCGGTTGAGGGAGCGCATGCTCTGGCTCTTGACGACCGCGGTGGAGACGCCCACCACCTCGGCGGTCGCCTCCACGCTCAGGTCGTCCCAGTAACGCAGGACGATGATCGCCCGATCCCGCATCGGCAGGGTGGCGACCGCGTCCAGCAACGTCATGCGCAGCTCAGCCGGATGTTCCTCGCTCCGCTCCGGCGGCGCCGACATCGCGAGCTCGCGGCTGGAGCGACGCCGCTGCTGGTCGATCATGCAGCGCAGCAGTATCTTGCGGGCGTACGCGTGGGGGTCGTCGGCCCGGCAGACCCGCCTCCAGTTGGCGTACACCTTCGCCAGCGTCGTCTGGGTGAGGTCCTGGGCGAGATGCCAGTCGCGACACATCAGGAACGCGGCATCGCGCAGCCGGCCGGCGGCCGCCTGCGCGAACTCCAGGAAGTCCTCGTCAGCCATTCGACCGGGCCAGCGTCGGGAACCTCTTGGCACCGCTGATGACGTACTCGGTCGGCAGTCTCGTCCCCCAGATCGGGTTGGCGGCGATCTCGGTCGCCTCCTTCAGGGACAGGACGGGCGGTGCCGGCACGTTGCCCTTGCCGTCCCAGGCCAGACAGGTGGAAATCATCAGATCGACCTGGAGGCCATCGCGGTGGTGCACGGTGACCATCTGGTTCTCCACGCAGTTGTCGGGTACCTCGGTCAGCTCGACCGTCCCCGGGGCCGGGTCGCCGCCGAGCCTGTCCCGGTAGATGGAGAGCCGCAGCATCCCCGGTCCATCGCCCCGGTCCAGGTAGAGCTGGACGAACGGCATGCCGGGGCCCGCTCCGCTGCTGGGCAGACTCGCGAAACCGCTGGTCTTTCCCGCGGGCAGCAGCCGGGTCAGCAGTTCCAACGCGCCCTGCGGTGTGGCGGTCAGCAGCTCACCGCCCGGCTCCGGCCCCATCCTCAGGATGTCGATCACCGTGGGCGAGGGAGACGGCGGCACGAGCCGATGGGGCGCTTCTCCGTGCTCCTCGTCGGCGCCCGTCTCGATCCCGCCCGGTGCGCCACCGGCGGACGCAGCCGGGGACGGCGTGCCGATGTCGACAGACCCACCCGGGAAACCCACGTTCGGCCCGCCGGGCTGACCGACGTCGTCCGCACCGACACCGAGCGGCCCGGCGGCCAGGCCGATCACGAGCAGCATGGCCAACACCGAGCCGCCGCCGCCGAACTGCGCCAGGCGGCGTCGGCGACGCAGTCGGCGGCCCTGCACCATCGACTGCTGGACCAGGTCACCCAACGGTGGGGCGGGGTGTCGTGCCAGGTCGTCCCTGAAACGCCCTCGGACGTCCCCCATGTCCCATCCCTTCTCGGCTGGCCGCCCGCGGTGGCGATCCATCACTGACCTGACGGGTTGGTCAGCCGATTTGGTTACCGAATTTCGGCGTGAAATCTCAGTCACACCTGTTGGCTGAACACGGTGTTCCACAACGTGTTCAGCCACCTCCACAGCGTCATGTTTCTCGTGCCAGGAGCGTTGCTGCGGACGGCCTCGGCGGCCAACGGCACCGCGAGGGTGGCGACCGACTCGCCGTCGACGGCCGACATGGCACGATGGCCGTGTCCTGCGCCGCCGGTGGCCGGGCACGACGCTTATGGAGTCGGGATGTCAGAACTGGCCGGCACGCCGGTGCCAGGGTTGGCGAAACTGTGGACGCACGATCCGGTCACCGCCGGCCCGTACCGGCTGGTCGGCCGGCTGGGCGCGGGTGGGCAGGGGGTCGTCTACCTCGGTGAGGACGACGCCGGTGACCGGGTCGCGGTCAAGATGGTCAACATCGATCTGAGTGACCCCCGGGCGCGGTCGCAGTTCGTGAAGGAGATCGCCGCCGCACGCCGGGTCGCCCCGTTCTGCACCGCACAGGTGCTCTTCGCCGAGGTGGACGGCGAACGGCCCTACGTGGTCAGCGAGTTCATCGAGGGCCTGACCCTGCACCGCCACGTCCGCGAGCGCGGCCCGGTGACCGGAAACGCCCTGCACCGGCTCGCGGTCGGCACGGTCACCGCGCTCGCCGCGATCCACAGCGCCGGCGTGGTGCACTGCGATTTCAAGCCGGACAACGTGGTGCTGGGCGAGGACGGTCCCCGAGTGATCGACTTCGGCATCGCCCGCGCGCTGGGTGTCACCGAGACGGCGTCCAGCCGGGTCATGGGAACCACCGCGTACATGGCACCCGAACGGTTCCGCAACGACGCCGTCGGTCCGCCCTGCGACGTCTTCGCCTGGGCGGCCACGATCGCCTTCGCGGCCGGTGGTCAACCACCGTTCGGCAACGACTCGCTCTTCGCCGTGATGCACCGGGTGCTGCACGATCCGCCCGCCCTGCCGGCGTTGCCTCCCGTCCTGGACGAGCTGATCCGGGAGTGCCTGGCCAAGGACCCCGCCGACCGGCCGGCCGCCGAGCACGTGCTGGTGCGACTGCTCCGGCAGGCCGGCACGGTCAGCGAGCCGCTACGTCGGGACAACCTGCTGGAGGTCGGCAACGAGACCGCGGGCGCACCAACGCCGAACGACCCGCTGCCGCAGGTCACGCCAACGGCGCCGCAGCCGCGCCGGACCCAGCCGCAGACGCCGACACAGCCGCAGACGCCGACAGCGCCGACGGTGCCGGCCCAGGCCCAGCCGACCCGACCGGTGACGACACGGCCCGCACTCCAGCCGGTGACGACGCCCGGCGTCGGTGCCGGAGGTGGTGGCGGCGCGTGGCTGCGGTTGCGTGGTGAGGCCCTCGACGCCTGGGGCATCTCGACCGCGCTCTTCCTCGGTTCGGCTGGGGCCGCCGCCGGCTACGTCGCGTCGAGCGCGGTCGGCCCCGCCGCCGCGGCCGGGGCGGTCACCTTCATCGTGGTCTACCTGGTTCGACTGCTGGTCGCGACGGCGGTCGGGGGACGACCCGACCACGAGTGACAGGCGCGCTGGGGTCAGGATCGCCGGCTGGCATCGGATCGATAGGTTGACTGCCACCAGCCGCCCGCCGAGGAGGACGTCCCGATGGCCCCATCCGCTACGCGTACGCGGCAGTGGTTGCCGTACACCGCCGCCGTCACCGCCGGGCTGGTGGTCATCGCCGGGGCGTTCGTGTTCGTCCGGCAGCGCGAAGCGGGCAACGAGGGGGCACGCGGTGACTGCGCCGCCGTCCTCCAGGTCAACTCCTCCACGGAGAAGGCGGCTCTGCTGGTCGAGCTGGCACAGCGCTACAACCGCAGCGACCGGTCGATCGACGGCGGCGGCTGCGCCCAGGTGCACGTCAGCGCGCTGAACTCGGGCAAGGCCACCGAGGCGCTGGCCACCGGCTGGACCCACACCGGCCTGCCGCAGCCGCAGGTCTGGCTGCCGACGTCGAGCCTGTGGACCGGTCAGCTCCGCCTGCTCGACAAGGCCGCCGGGCGGGAGTTGCAGACTCCGGACCACTACCCGTCGATAGCCAACAGCCCGCTCGTGATCGCGATGCCGCAGCCCAAGGCCGAGTTGCTACGCCAGCGCGGGCCGCTGGGCTGGGGGGAGATCCTGGGCCTGTCCGGGCGGGACGGGTGGGCGGGTTTCGGCAAGCCGGAGTGGGGCCGCTTCACCTTCGGCAAGGACAACCCGAACCTGTCGACCTCCGGGCTGGCGGCGACCATCGCCACCTACTACGCGGCGGTGCAACGGTCGAGCGACCTGACCCGGTCCGACCTGGCCGACCCGGCGGTCACCCAGTTCGTCCGCCGGATCGAGGCCAACGTGTCGCACTACAGCGACGACTCGGTGGACCTGCTCCGCAGCCTCGCCGAGGCGGACCTGGCCGGCGGGGCGGGCAGCACTGACGACATGAGCGCCATCGTCCTGCAGGAGGAGCTGGTGGACCTCTACAACACGGGTGCGCTGAGCCCTCGCCAGGACGGGCAGGAGCGGGGCCGCCGGCCGAACGTTCCGCTGGTCGCCATCCATCCCAAGGAGGGCACGTTCAACCTGGACCACCCGTTCGTGGTGCTGCCCTCCGCCGATCAGCGGCAGCGTGCGGCGGCGGCCGACTTCCAGAAATTCCTGACCGAGGACGCCCAGCAGAAGAGCTTCGCCCGCCTCGGCTTCCGGGACCACGAGCGCCGCGCCTCGGCGGAGCTGCTCGCCAGCGTCGGCGCCGAGCCCAGCGGCGGACTCAGCTACTTCGATCCCCCGGACCCGCAGGTGGTCGGTGCGATGCTTGACGGTTGGCGCACGCTCCGCAAGAAGGCCAACATCCTGATCGCCCTGGACACCTCGGGGTCGATGCAGACGATGGTCGGCACCCGTACCCGTTTCCAGGTGGCCTCGGCGGCGGCAGGCAAGGGCCTCGCGCTGCTCAACAGCGAAGACCGGGTGGGGCTCTTGTCGTTCTCCTCGGAGACCCCGAAGCGGCCGAAGGGCCCCTACCGGACGGAGGTGCCTCTCGACGAGTTCGACCAGAAGCGGATCAACAGCAAGATCGCCGGCCTGCATGTCGAGGGTGGCACCGCGCTCTACGCGACGGTCCGGGCCGCACACCGCGAGCTTGTCGAGAGGTACGACCCGCAGCGGATCAACGCGATCGTCGTGTTGACCGACGGCAAGAACGAGTACAGCAAGGACAACGACCTGGCCCGGTTGCTCGCCGAGGTCGCCCTGGACCCGAAGCGTCCGGTGAAGGTGTTCTGCATCGCCTTCGACCGGGAGTCGGACTTCGCCACCCTGGACCAGATCGCCAAGGCATCGTCGGGCAAGGCCTTCGACGCCACCGACCCCGCCAAGATCGACGAGGCATTCGTGAAACTGGTGAGCAGCTTCTGACGCTCTCCCTGCCCGGACCAGCGCGCTCAGAGCCGGGCGGCCGGCGTCGGTTCCGCGATCAACAACACCATGCGACAGCTCGGTGGCGCACTCGGCGTCTCCGCACTGGGCGCGGTGGTCTCCGCCGTTGGTCTTCACTGACCGGCGCCGTGTCACGTGTCGGCCTGCGCGTCGCAGAGCACGTCGATGTGCACGACCCTCGATGTGCCCTCACGCACCGACTGCTGCTGGCTGCGGGTCAGGTCGTCATCGAGGTAGCCCACCGCCTTGGTCCGGTCCCGGATCTCGTACACGGTCACCCGACAGCTGCCGGTGTCCGAGTCGGTGCCCTCGCCGGCGGCCAGGTAGTCGAAGAACAGGTAGGACAGATCAGTGCCGCCCGCACTCAGGGTGAGCCCGGGCGCGGTGACCGCGGGCACGCCGCCGCCGGCCGGGCCGAGGTAGGACCGACCTTCGCCGTTCGCGTACGCCGTCTTGACCAGCGTGAATCCCTCTACCCGTATGCGGTCGGCGTACCGCTGGGTCTCGTTGCCGTCGTGACCGCACCCGGATGCGGCGACGGTGAGCAGCGTGGCCGTCACCGCGTATCGGGCGCGGCGGCGCACCAACGTCAGGAACACGTGCACACTCCGCAGTAGTGGGCCGGCCAAGCGAGTGTCAGCGCTTGCGGCCCACCCCGCCGAAGGCGTCGATGTCGGCGGGTGTGTCGACCGCGTCGTCGGGTCGCCACTGAGGGCACGGTACGACGCCGGGCTCCACCAGCTCCAGGCCGTCGAAGAAGCCGGCGATCTCGGCGGGCGACCGCAGCGTGTACGGGGTCGCGCCGCTGTCGTTGTAGTCGTCCTGCGCCTGCTGCATCTCGGCGCTGATCAGGCTCGTACCGTCGTTCAGTGAGAGGTAGCTGCCGCTCGGCAGGGCGGCCACCAACTGGCGCGTGATCGACCGGGCCGTGGCGTAGTCGGGCACGTGGCCCATGACGCCGCTGAGGATGAGACCGATCGGCTGCTGAAAGTCCAGCGTCTTGCCGGCCTCGGCGACGACAGCCGCCGGCTCCCGCAGGTCACCGTCGATGTAGGCGGTCCTGCCCTCGGTCGTGCCGACCAGCAGTGCGCGGGCGTGCACCAGCACCAGAGGGTCACTGTCGACGTAGACGATCCGCGCGTCCGGCGCGATCCGCTGCGCCACCTCATGGGTGTTGTTGGCCGTCGGCAGCCCCGTGCCGACGTCGAGGAACTGGCGGATGCCCGCGTCGGCGGCGAGGAACCTGATCGAGCGGACCAGGAACTGCCGCGAGGCACGGGCGACGTCGACGACGCCGGGGAAGACCTGCCGGTACTGGTCGCCGGCCTCGCGGTCGACAGCGAAGTTGTCCTTCCCACCGAGCCAGTAGTTCCAGATCCGCGCCGAATGCGGCACCGACGTGTCGATGTTCTGCGGGGAGCCGACCTCGCCCGCCTCGGGCCGGCCGGTCGTCGGCGATTCCATGGTCACGACGAATCCCCTCGTCTCGCTCGCGTACACTACGCCGTCGCGGGCGGACCTGTCGAGGAAGCGGTCACCCCTGGGCGTGCCACGCTAATAGAAGGTCGGCAATTCGCGCCACACCCCGGCCCCGTCGCTCACCTGCCGGTCCCGCTCAGAGGCGCCGTGCTCTCTCGAACCACGAGCGTGGGGACGACCAACGGCAGGGGCTGAGGCACGGTGTCGTCGATGGCCTGTGTGACGGCCGTGATGGCCCGTCGGCCGACCGCGTCGAAATCCTGCTGGATCGTGGTCAACGGTGGGACCAGGTACGCCGCCTCGGGAACGTCGTCGAATCCGACGACGGAGATGTCCTGGGGCACCCGCCGCCCGCGCTCGTGCAGCGCGCGCAGCACACCGATGGCCATCTGGTCGTTGGCGACGAAGACCGCTGTCGTCCCGCGCATCTCGCAGATCCGCAGCCCGGCGACGTAGCCGCTGTGTGCCCTCCAGTCACCCTGGACCGGCTCGGGTGGGCGTAGGCCCGCCGCACTCATCGCCGCGCGCCAGCCGTCGCGGCGGGCACGGGCCTCGGCCCAGTTGAGCGGGCCGGACACATGCACGATCTCCCGGTGCCCGAGGCCGAGCAGGTGGTCGGTCGCCATCCGGGCGCCGAGCACCTGGTCGACCCCGACGGTGACGCTGGCCCTGGACACGTCGCCCTCCACGACCACGAAGGGGACGCCGGACCGGGTCATCCGCACCACCTCGAGAGCCTCGTCGTTGCCGGCGATCATCACGACGCCTTCCACGCCGACGCGCATGAGGTGTTCGGTGGCGTCGCTGAGCGCCCGTACCGTGACCTCCGACAGGCTCACCGAGGTGGCGAAGTAGCCGGCGGCGCGGGCGGCGTCCTCGACGCTGCGGTGGATGCTCGTCGGACCGAACAGCGTCCTGGCCGTGCCGATGATGCCGATCATCCCGGAGCGTCCGCGCACCAGCGCGCGGGCGGCGGTGTTGGGGCGGTAGTCGAGCCGTCGGATCGCCTCGAGAACCCGTTCCCGTGTCTCGCGCCTGATGGCCGGCGCCCCGTTGATGACCCGGGACACCGTCTGGTGCGACACGCCCGCCAGACGGGCGACGTCCGCCATGACCGGCGGACGGTGGGCGGCCGTCACCGCTTTCTCCGCGTGAACTCGCACTGGCGGGCCGTCCGTTCTTCCATGAGGCGTTTCCTCGTCCGTTCCCCGGCCGTCAGTGTGAGTGGCGGGGCACCGCGCTGCCGCTGCCACCGACGAGGAAGTCGAGGTCCGCGCCGCTGTCGGCCTGCAGAACATGTTCGCTGTACAGCCGTGTCCACCCCCGCTCGGCCACCGGCGGCGGTGGGACCCAGGCGGAGCGGCGTTCGGCGAGTTCCGCGTCGTCGACCAGGAGATCCAGGCGGCGCGTGGTGACGTCGACGCGGACCAGATCGCCGGTGCGTACCAGCGCGAGGGGGCCACCCACGGCCGCCTCCGGCGCCACGTGCAGGACGCACGTGCCATAGCCGGTGCCGCTCATGCGGGCGTCCGAGATCCGCACCATGTCCGTGATGCCGTCGGCGAGCAACCGGCGGGGCATGGGTACGTTGCCCACCTCGGGGAAGCCGGGGTAGCCGCGTGGCCCGGCGTTGCGGACGACGATCACCGTGTCGGCTGTGACATCGAGATCCGGGTCGTCGGCGGCGACGACGTACTCCTCGATCCGGTCGAAGACGAGGGCCGGGCCGGTGTGCGTGAGGAGGTGGGCGGAGGCGGCGGAAACCTTCAGCACCGCCCCGGACGGCGCGAGCGACCCGCGCAGCACCACGGTGCCGGAACCGGCGGGCTGGAACGGCTCCTCCAGGGTGGCGATGACGTCGGTGTTCCAGCACTGGGCGCCGTCGACGTTCTCGGCCACGCTCCGGCCACTGACTGTGACGTGATCCCTGTGCAGCAGCGGGGCGAGCTCCTTCATCACCACCGGGAGGCCGCCCGCGTAGGCGAAGTCCTCCATCAGGTACGCCCCGGACGGCATGAGGTTGACGAGCAGGGGCACGTCGGCGGTGAGGGTGTCGAAGTCCTCCAGCGACAGGGGCACGCCGAGGCGTCCGGCGATCGCGAGCAGGTGCACGACCGCGTTTGTGGAGCCGCCGATCGCGGCGTTGACCCGGATGGCGTTCTCGAACGCCGCACGGGTGAGCACCGTGGACAGGCGCTGGTCCTCGCCGACCATGGCGACGATCCGACGTCCGGCGGTGTGCGCGAGTGCGTACCGCCGGGAGTCGACCGCCGGCACGGCGGCAGCGCCGGGCAGTTGCACGCCCAACGCCTCGGTCACGCAGGCCATCGTTGACGCCGTACCCATGGTCATGCAGTGGCCCCGGCTGCGGGACATGCCGACCTCCGCCTCCGCGCAGTCGGCGGCGGTCATCCGGCCGGCCCGCATCTCCTCGGTGAAGCGCCAGACGACCGTGCCGGAGCCGATGTCCTGGCCGCGGAACTTGCCGTTGAGCATCGGGCCGCCGGTCATCATCAGCGTCGGCAGGTCGACGCTCGCCGCACCCATCAGCAGGCCGGGAGTGGTCTTGTCGCAGCCGGAGAGCAGGACCACCCCGTCGAGGGGATTGGCGCGGACCGACTCCTCCAACTCCATGGCCAGCAGATTGCGGTAGAGCATGGTGGTGGGTCGCATGAGCGGCTCACCCAGGCTCATCGCCGGGAACTCCAGCGGCAGACCGCCGCTCTCCCACACGCCCCGCTTCACCGATTCGGCCAGGTCCCGCAGGTGGGCGTTGCAGGGCGTCAGCTCCGACCAGGTGGTGGCGATGCCGATCACCGGGCGACCGTCGAAGACGTCGTCCGCGAAACCCTGGTTGCGCATCCAGGACCGATGGATGAACCCGTTGCGGCCCTCCGCACCGAACCACTGCCCGCTGCGCAGCGGACGATCCGTCGTCGACATCGGCACACCTCTCTGTCATCCGTGGACGGCGGCGAGGTGCACCGCCCTGATCCTGCTCCCTCATCGGCGTGGCGCCCTATTCGACAGCTGGCGTCAACCTCCCATCGACACGTCGGGGAATGGCTGTGTATTCGTCGCGCAACTCCTCGGGAAGCACCCAGGCCGGGGCGTCCTGCCACGCCAACGGGCGGAGGAACCGTCGGATCGACGTCGCGCCCACCGACGTGTGCACGGCGTTCGTCGACGGCCAGGGTCCACCGTGGTGCTGAGCCCACGACACCCGTACACCTGTGGGGTAGCCGTCGAAGACGATGCGACCCGCGCGGGCGGCGAGCACGTCTACCAACCGGCGTACGACGTCGGCGTCGTCACCCGGGCCGCGGTGGACGGAGCCGGTCAGCGACGACGGGACGGCGTCCAGCGCGGCGTCGAGTTCGCCGGCGTCGTGATAGCGGACCACGACCATGAGCGGCCCGAAACACTCGTCGGCGATCTCGGCGGTCAGGCCCTGCAGGTCGACCTCCAGGAGCCTCGGTGCGGCGGTGAAGCCCTCCCCGGGGTCGACCTGGGGCCGCGCCGAAACCCGGGCGCCGGCCCGCTCGAACTCCGTTGCCCTGCGCTCGTACGCGTCCCGGATGCGCTCGTTGAGCAGGACCGTGCCGCCCGCGGAGGCGACCTTCTCCCGCAGCGTGTCGACCAGCCGATCGCCGCCGGGATCCGACGGGATGAACGCCAGGCCGGGCTTGGTGCAGAGCTGACCACCGGAGGCGGTGAACGAGGCGAACAGCCCTTCGGCGATCTGGTCACCGCGGTCGGCGGCCGCGTCGGGCAGGACGATTATCGGGTTCACGCTGCTCAGCTCGGCGTACAGGGGAATGGGGTCGGGTCGTTCGTCGATGGCGGCCTGGATGGCGCGGGCGGCGTTGACCGAGCCGGTCAGGGCGGCCGCGCGGATCGCGGGATGACGCACCAGCGAGCGGCCGGCCTGCTCCCCGTACACGAGGGCGATCACCCCCTCGGGGCCGCCGAGGTCGCCGATGGCCGAGGAGATCGCGGCGGCGGAGGCATGCGAGGTCAACGGGTGGGACGGGTGGGCCTTCAGGACCGCGGGACACCCCGCGGCGAGCGCGGCGGCCGTGTCACCGCCGGCGACCGAGAAGGCGAACGGGAAGTTGCTGGCCCCGAAGACGGCGACCGGCCCGAGGGGTACGAGCATCCGCCGCACGTCCGGGCCGGGTCCGAGCGGTGTGTCGGCGGCGTGGTCGATGGCCGCCTCGACGTACGCCCCGTCGCGCAGCACGTCGCCGAACATCCGGAACTGGACCGCGGCCCGGGTGAGCTCCTGGTCCAGCCGCGCGTGGGCCAGCCCGGTCTCCGCCTCGGCCGCCGCGACCAGATCCACCCGACGGGTCTGAAGAGACGCGGCGACCGCGTCCAGCAGGTCCGCCCGGCCGAGCCTCCCGATTCCGGCCAACCACCGCGTCGCCTGGGACGCCTGGCCGACGATCACCTCCAGCCGGGACTCGTCGGTCTCGGTGAGATCCGTCGCGCGACGCTTACCGTCGCGCGGATCGACCGTGCTGACCACGTTCACAGCAGCCCTCTCCTTGCCAGATTGCCCATGAGATCGCGGACGCCGAAGTGCCACGGCTCGCACTCCTGGGCGTGCCGCACCCGGTTGACCAGGGTGCCGAGTGCCGGGCAGCTGATGCGTACCACGTCGTCGATCTTGTGGGTGAAGCCCTCACCGGGGCGTTCCCGGTCCTGAATGGGCGCGAACATGGTGCCGAGCATCAGCGCGGCGCCATCGGGATAGTGGTGGTGCGGGCCGATCAGCTGGCGCACCAGATCCTGCGGGTCGCGCGACATCCGGGTCATCTCCGAGACCGCCTCGAGGAGAAAGCCGTCCACGCCGCGGACCTCCAGGCGCACCTCGAGTTCGCGGACCTGTTGCATGCCGAACCGGTCGTCGAAGAGCCGGATCAGCGGGCCGAGTGCGCAGGAGGCGTTGTTGTCCTTCGCCAGGGGAAGCAGGAGCGCCGAGCGGCCCTCGATGTCACGCAGGTTCACGTCGTTGCCGAGTGTGGCGCCGACGATCCGGCCGCTGGACGCCACGATGAGGGTGACCTCGGGCTCCGGGTTGTTCCAGGTCGACGCGGCGAGCACGCCCACGTCGACGGCGGTGCCGACGGCGGAGAGGATCTGCCCCTTGGTGAAGATCTCGGCGTCCGGGCCGATCCCCACCTCCAGGTACTGGCTCCACATGCCCTCGGCGACCAGCAGGCTCTTGAGCCGGGCGGCCTCGGCCGAGCCCGGGTCCAGGTCGTGCAGGTCGACGCCGATGTCGGCGAACATCCGTTGCCGGATGTCCGCCGCGAGCGCCAGGTCTCCCCGTGCCCGCTCCTCGATGACGCGTTCGAGCATCGAGATGGGGAAGGTCACGCCGGCGGCCTTGAGCGCCTGGAGGTCGACCGGGGCGAGCAGCCAGGGCCGGCCACGGTCCCGGGTAAAGGCAACCGTGTTGGCCAGGATCTCCCCGATGTCGCCCACCCGCGCGCCGTCGAGCTCGGCCACGGTCGCCGCCGGGTCGGGTAGCTCGCAGATGTCCCGGATGGTGGGGAACCGGTGGCTGAGGTCGATGACCTCGCCGTTTCGAACGGCAACGGGCGTGGGGCCGTCGACGGAAGGGTCCCAGATTCGGCCGATCAGGACGGCGTCCACATCGTCCGGCAACGCATCGGCGGCCGCCCCGAACCAGTCCGCGTCGGCTGCCGGCCCTCGGGTCACCGCGAACACGTACTCGTTGCGGGCGTGCGGGCGGTGGCGACCGGGCCGAGGGCACCTGTCGCCCTGGGGAAGCCGAAACGAGCGCACTGATGACCCATCGTCACTCCACTGTTACGAGTTGGCGTCAACGAATGGAATTGCAACGATCGTAGCGACATGCGCAACGCTGTCAAGAGACGATTGCGCATTGCGTCGCATCTATTGCACATGATGCAATGGCCGTCACGGTGCTGCCGCCGCGCGAGGGGAGAAGCAGCCTTGGCGCAATCCATACGCCGCGCGATCGACCTCATCCGGCGCTCGGCCGAACATCCGCTGTCCCTGACGGAGGCCGCAGACGTGCTCGGCGTCCACAAGTCCACGGCCCTACGGATCCTGCAGACGCTGGAATCGGCTCGCTTCGTCCGCCGGACCGGGGCGGGCACGTACGTGCTCGGCAGCGGGCTCATCGAGCTGTCCGAACTCGCGCTCGGCTCGATGGACCTGCGCCAGCCCGCCGCCGCTCACCTCCGCGCGCTGCAACGCGCGACAGGCCACACCGTGCACCTGGCACAACTGACCGGCGATGAGATCATCTATATCGACAAGGTGGACAGTCCCGCGTTCGACGCCGTCAAGCTGCCCTCGCGGATCGGGCGTGCGGTGTCGATCTACGCGAGCGCGGTGGGAAAGACGATCCTGGCCCACCTGCCGCGGGAGGAACGCGACCGACTTCTCTCCCCCGTCGTCTTCGAGAGATTCACCGACACCACCCTCACCGACCACGACGCCCTCGAAGCCGAACTCGCCCGCATCCACGAACGCGGCTGGGCGGTGGACAACGGCGAGCACGACGCGTACGTGCTGTGCGTGGCCGCACCGATCAGGGATTCGCGAGGTCAGGTCATCGCCGCCGCCTCGATCACCGCGATCGAGGTCATCGCGAGCCTCGACCAACTGAAGAGCAACCTTCCGCTCCTCCTGGAGACCGCCGACCAGATCTCGTACGAACTCGGCTACCCACGGCCGTCCGTGGACCCGGACGGTGACGGCCGGTCCGCGCCCTGACGACGCGCGGCCCCTACTGACCAGGGCGACGACGGCATTCTTCGATGGAAGAAATATGCTGCTCGGCCCACGCCCGGACCGCTGCCAGCGGGGCATCCAGGGAGAGACCCAGGGCGGTGAGCGCGTAATGGACGCGCGGCGGCACGCTCGCCTCGACCCGTCGGGTCACCAGACCATCGCGGCACAGGCTCTGCAGCGTCTGCGACAACATCTTGTTCGACACCCCAGGGGCCCGGCGGCGGAGCTCCGCGAACCCGAGCTCCGCCGGATGATTCTCCGCCAGCACCTTGATCAGCATCGACGTCCACTTGTCGCCGATCCGGTCGAGCAGCTGCCGGGTCGGGCACGCCGGGCTGAACAGGTCCCCGGTTACCGCGGCCTCACCAGGTGGCGCGAAAGTGCCGTCTTGCCAAGTCATCAGGCATCTCCCATGTTAAGCAGGTAACTAATGGTAACCAACGGAGGTCGGACATGGAGTTGCGCAGAATCCGGACCAACGGCACCGAGTTGAACGTCGCCCTGGACGGCGCCGGCCCGCCGGTGCTGCTGATGCACGGTTGGCCACACACCTGGCAGGTGTGGCGGGAGGTGCTGCCGTTGCTGGGTGGACGGCGACGCGTCATCGCACCGGACCTTCGAGGGCTCGGCGACAGCGCTCGCGCGGCGGACGGGTTCGACGCGGCGACCGGCGCCGGTGACATGCTCGGCCTGCTCGACGCGCTGGGGGTCGAGCAGGCTGA
Organism: Micromonospora sp. NPDC049274; assembly: GCF_040678875.1. Taxonomy (NCBI): domain Bacteria; kingdom Bacillati; phylum Actinomycetota; class Actinomycetes; order Micromonosporales; family Micromonosporaceae; genus Micromonospora; species Micromonospora sp. NPDC049274. The sequence continues at coordinate 138,931 of NZ_JBFAQS010000007.1, read as the reverse complement.
GGTCGTGGCCCTGGACGCGGGCGTGCCCGCCGCCTTCCTGCTCGGCGCGCTGCACCCGACCCGGGTGCGCCGCCTGGTGCTGATGGAGGCGGCCCTTCCCGGCCTGCCCGGCGGATTCCCGGCACCACCGTGGTGGTTCGGCTTCCACTCGGCCCCCGGGCTGGCCGAGACGGTGCTCGAAGGCCACGAGGCCGAGTACCTCGACTTCTTCCTCGCGGCCGGCACCTTCGAGCGACGGGGGGTGCTCCCGCAGATCCGGGACGCGTTCGTCAGCGCGTACACCGGTCGTGAGGCACTGCGCTGCGGCTTCGGCTACTACCGCGCCGCCGAGCAGAACGCGACGGCGATCTCCGCGGCCGGCCGGCTGACGGTGCCCACCCTGGCCGTCGGCGGCAACACCGTCGGCGACCTGCTCCACCGGCAGCTCATCGGTGTTGCCGACGACCTTTCCGGTGAGCTGATTCCCCGCAGCGGGCATATCGTGCCGCTGGACCGCCCGGACGCCGTCGCGCAGTTGCTCTGGAGCGACTCTGCCGTGTCCCGTTAGCCGAGCGGCGGCCGGGTCGCGACGACTGCGCCACGAGCGGGAACCCGGTCTGCTCCCGCTCGTGCCACTCTGACCGGGTGGGTCAGTTCCCGGCGCTGGTGAAGTTCAGGACGTCGATCCGGCTGCCGCCCTGGTGCGGCGCGAAGACGCTGGCGATGTCGTGGGACCTCAGCAGGCGGTGATCGAGCAGCGGATCGGAGGTGAAGATCGCCGAGGACCGGTAGCGAACGGTCCAGTCCGACCAACCCGAGGCCCGGGACGCCGTCGCGACCTGCAGCACGCCCGTGTTCGAGGCCGCGCTCACCACGAACAGATTGTCCCGGGAATCGACGCCGATGTCGCCACGGCTGACGCCCGCCTGGTAGCCGAGGATTCGCTGGCGCCACTGGCCGGTCGCCGCCTCACGCCAGTAGTGCACGAGCACCGCGCTGGCGCGAGCGTTGGTGAAGACGGCGTCACTCGGTGCCGACGGCGGCAGGTGGGACGCCAGGACGTGCACGTTCCCCGCCGAGTCGACGGTCTGTGATTCCTGGTTCATCAGGCCGCGGTTCTGCCCGATCCCCCAGAACCGCGCCGCGGCGGTGGTCGTCGAGATCGGGCTGGAGCCGGCGGTGCCGATCAACGCACCCGAACCACTGCGCCACGTACGGCCTCGGTCCGTGCTGTACGCGTAGTAGAGATCGTGGTTGCTGCTCGCGTCCGTGGTCTCCCGGACCGTCCAGGTCGTGTGCAGCACACCCGGTCCGTCGTACTCGAAGCCGAACAGATAGGCGTTGTTGCCGAGCGTGGTGCCGTTCATGATCATGCCGACGAAACTCCACGCATCGTTCTGATACTCGAACAGGACCTGGTTGCCGTTCCCGCTCTCCCCCGTACGGATCGTCAGTTGCAGGTTGCCGTCGGGCATGGTGGTGAACTGCGGATAGGTCGTGACGGCCAGGTCGCGTCCGGCGAGGCTGTTCCGCACGGCGCCGAAGATGCCCGGTGACCAGGTAGCGGTGTCCGGCGAGGTGGCGATGCCGGCCACCGACTTGCGGTAGCGGAACCGCTGGGAATGCATGTCGAACGAGAGGTGGATGCTTCCGTCCACGTGCGAGAGCCCGATGCTGATCACGTTGTGCGAATCGGTGGTGGTGGTGCGGTAGTCCGTCAGGCGGATGCTCTGCCACGTGCCGTTCGTCGGACGCCGGGAGACGTTGACGTAGCCCTCGTCGTCCCAGAACGCCGCGTACTGCCACCGTCGGTGCGAGACGATGCCGTCCTGCTGGAACGACTCGCCGTTCATCAGGCCCGTGTAGCTCTCGGCGGTGCGGCCGTGGGTGGTCAGCGTGGTAGTGGTCGGCGTGTTGACCGTCGGGGAGGCCGCCGAGACCGTCATTCGAAGATCCTCTCCTGGGTAGTGCCAACGCGGACCGTCCGATCAGGACGCCGGCAACGGATAGCGGGGAGTGCGTCTGGACATTTTGCACCCCGGACCGCTGGCGCTGGCGATCCACCGGCCGCCCGGGATCTGTAAACAACCCTTGCTAATAACCGTCGTGAACGTCAATATGTGGAGGTCACGGGACGTCGAAGCCTGGGGAGTCAGCCATGAGAAGCCGTCGAATTTTCGCAGTGGTAGCCGGGGCGGCGATGACTGTCGCGGCCGCCGTCGCCTTCGTCCCCAGCAGCATGGCGGCCGTGTCCTCGGCGGGCACCGTAGCGATGGTCGCCTGCGCCGCACCGGCCTGGGCCGAGGGCGTCACCTACCAGGCGGGCGCCCAGGTCACCTACGGCGGCCGGCTCTACCAGGCCCTGGTCACCCACACCGCGTACCCCGGCGCGGGCTGGAACCCCGCCGCGACCCCGTCGCTGTGGCGCGACCTGGGCGCATGCTCGGGCAGCACACCGCCGCCCACCACGGCACCGCCAACGACCGCGCCGCCCACCACCCCTCCCCCCACCACGCCCCCACCGACCACACCTCCCCCCACCACGCCTCCGCCGACCGGTGGGACCTGCGCGGTGAAGTCGCGGCCCACCGGCAAGGTGTTGCAGGGCTACTGGGAGAACTGGGACGGCGCCTCCAACGGCGTACACCCCGGTCTCGGCTGGATCCCGATCACCGACAGCCGGCTCGGCCAGCACGGCTACAACGTGATCAACGCGGCGTTCCCGGTGATCCGCGCGGACGGCACGGTCCTCTGGGAGAACGGCATGGACGCCGGCGTGAAGGTCGCCACCCCGGCCGAGATGTGCCAGGCCAAAGCGGCCGGCGCCACCATCCTGATGTCGATCGGCGGGGCCGCAGCGGGCATCGACCTGAGCTCCACCGCCGTCGCCGACCGGTTCGTCGCGACGATCGTGCCGATCCTGACGGCCTACCACTTCGACGGCATCGACATCGACATCGAGACCGGCCTGACCGGCAGCGGCAGCATCAACACCCTGTCCACGTCGCAGGCCAACCTGATCCGGATCATCGACGGCGTGCTGGCCCGGATGCCGTCCAACTTCGGCCTGACCATGGCCCCCGAGACGGCCTACGTCACCGGCGGCAGTGTGGTCTACGGCTCGATCTGGGGCTCGTACCTGCCGATCATCAAGAAGTACGTGGACAACGGCCGGCTCTGGTGGCTGAACATGCAGTACTACAACGGCAGCATGTACGGCTGCGCCGGCGACTCGTACCCCGCCGGCACCGTGCAGGGCTTCACGGTGCAGACCCAGTGCCTCAACAACGGCCTCACCATCCAGGGCACCACCATCCGCGTGCCCTACGACAAGCAGGTCCCCGGCCTGCCCGCGCAGAACGGGGCAGGCGGCGGCTACCTGTCGACGTCACTTGTCACGCAGGCCTGGAACTCCGTGCCCGGCCTCAAGGGCCTGATGACCTGGTCGGCGAACTGGGACGGGTCGAAGGGCTGGACCTTCGGCGACAACGTCAAGCGCCTACAGGGCCGCTGACCGGCCCCCCAGCCTGCGGCGAGAACGCGAGCACCGACCCGCCGACCGTCAACCGGCCGGCGGGTCGTGTGAGACCTGGCTGGGTGATCAGGTCGAGTGGGGAATGGAGGCGCCGTCGTCATCGAGGGGCGAGCCGCCCAAGGCACGGTCCATCTCGACGGCGGTCAGTTGCACTCCAACATCGCCGTCGGAGGTGGGCAGCTCAGGGGTCCAGGTAAGACAGCCCGTTCGCTGCGGAGGAGCCTTGCCGCTCGCCACGGGGGCGGCGAGCGGCGAGGTGTGTGCGGGGTGCGGCACTGCTCAGTGATGCGCCGGGGCGGTGGCCCGGTCATCGTTGCGGGACAGGATGAACCACAGCAGCAGGGCGCCCGCGAAGGCCGCCAGGCCGGTGCCGGCCTGCCAGGTGAAGGCGACCCGGAAGGCGTGATGCGGGCCGGTCGGCAGCGCGCGGGCCAGAACCACGGCGTAGATCGCCGCACCGAGCGCACCGCCGATGCGGACGATGATGTTGATCTGCGAGGTGGCGTCGGGCAGCCGCTCGCGGGGCACCGCGGTGAACGCCGACACCATGAGCGGGGTGGACGCCATGCCGATGCCCATCCCGAGCAGGAAGATCATGGCCTGCTCGAGGACCGGCTGCTGGTCGAGTCCGAGGGCGAAGGCGCCGGTGGCGACGGCCGTGCACAGCGTGCCGGTGGCGGCGACCGGGCCACCGCCGTACCTGTCGGTCAGCCGGCCGCTCAGCGGCAGCATCACCGCCGTGCCGGCACCCAGCGCGAGCGTGCGCAGACCGGTCTCGAACACGCCCTCACCTCGCAGCAACTGGAAATAGAGCGGGATCAGCAGCGCGCAGCCGAAGGTCAGCGCCCCGTTGAACACGAACGCCACGCTCGCCGCCGTGTAGGCCGACGTCCGGTAGAGCGTCACGTCCAGCAGCGGATCGGTGCGTCGCAGCGCGTGCACCACGAACGCGGCCATGCCGGCGCAGCCGAGAGCCAGCGACAGCAGCACCCGGGCGGGCTCGGGCGTGCCGAGCGCCCCCCAGGTGGTGAGGCCGTAGACGGTCAGCGGCAGGCCGAGTCCGATGTAGGCGAACCCGGCCACGTCGAGTGGGCCGGTGTGGGTGCCCCTCTCGTGCGGGATCCACTTCAGCCCGGCCAGGATGGCGAGGATCCCGATCGGCACGTTGATCAGGAACAGCCAACGCCAGGACAGGCCGTGCAGCAGCAGCCCGCCGAGGACCGGGCCGAGGGCCGGCGCCAGCACCACGGCGATGCCGATCCGAGCCATGACCCGTCCGAGCCGGCCGGGGCCGACGGCCTGGCCGAGGATCGTCTGACCGGCCGGCACGAGCAGGCCCGCGGTCAGGCCCTGCAGCACCCGCAGGCCGATGAGCACCGGCATCGACGGGGCCGCCGCGCACAGACCGGAGACGACTGTGAACGCCACCAGCGCCCCGAGCCAGAGCCGGCCCACCCCCAGCCGCCGCCCCAGCCACGCGCACACGGGCAGGGAGACGGCCAGGGCCAGCAAGTACGCGCTCGAGATCCACTGAGCCAGCTCGAGATCGGCCCCGAAGTCACGCTCGATGGTGTTCAGCGCGATGTTGATCAGCGAGGTGTCGAGGCCGCCGGCGAACGCGCCGAACGCGACGACCCAGGCCAGGCGCCAGGTCTCGGGGCTGATCTCGAGCGGCGGCGCGGACCGGCTGTCGACGCGGGTCATACGAGGGCCGGGCTGCGCAGCGACTCCAGCGCCGTGGACCAGGCGACGATCTCGCCGAGCATGGTGACCAGGGTCGGCTCGTTGTGGGCCCCCGGCGTGAACGAGCCGGTCTCGGTCGGCGCCGACATGGTGAAGTCGTTGAAAATCGACAAAACGACCTGCGTGCGTACGGTCGGGACCTTGAGCTCGGCCAGGATGAGCCGCAGGTGCTCGACGGCGCGCGTGCCGCCGTGCAGCCCGTAGCTGACGAAGCCGGCCGGCTTGTGGTGCCACTCGGCGAACAGGTAGTCGAGGGCGTTCTTGAGCGCCCCCGGGACGGAGTGGTTGTATTCCGCCGTCACGAAGACGAACCCGTCGTACGACGCGATCGTCTCCGCCCAGCGCCGGGTGTGGTCCTTGCCGTACGTGCCGAACAGGGCCGGCTGCTCCTCGTCGAGGAGCGGCAGGTCGAAGTCGGCGACGTCGACGATCTCGTAGGTCACGTCGTCCTGCTGCTTGGCGGCGACCTCGGCCACCCACTCGGCGACCTGCTGTCCCCGGCGGCCCGGACGGGTGCTGCCCAGGATGATCCCGATCTTGGTCATTAGGTGCTCTCTCTCCAGTCATGGACTCCGGCGAGGATCAGGTTACAACGAACGTTGCTCTAACTACAATGAACGTTGTAAGGGCGCTAGACTCGGGCCGTGACGGAGAAGCCGAACAGTTGGTCAGGCGGGGGCTCCCCGGACAAACGGCGGGCCATCATCGAGGGCGCGCTGGCGATCTTCTCGCGGGACGGCTACACGCGAGCCGGTCTGGACGCGATCGCCGCCGAGGCCGGCGTGTCCAGCCGGACGATCTACAACCACTTCAAGGACAAGGCGAGCCTGTTCGAGGCGGTGATCGAGGAAAGCTCGCGCCGGCTGGTGGAGACCCAGCTCGCGATCATCGACCGCCACCTGCACAAGATCGTCGAGCTGGAGGGCGACCTCGTCGCGTTCGGCATCGAGTGGATCTCGGTGCGCAACTCGGCCAACGCCCCGCATTTCGCGCTGGTCCGGCAGATCCACGCGGAGGCGGAGCACATCCCCGCCGCGGCCATCGCCGCCTGGCAGGAGAACGGGCCGCAGCGGGTGCGCCGGGAGTTGGCCGACCGGCTGTGCGCGATCGCCGAGCGGCACCCGCTCAAGATGGACGATCCGGAGCGCGCCGCGGGCCATCTGATGGTGCTGATCTCGTCGGACAATCTGCCCTACCGGGTCGGTCCGCCGGCCGAGCGCGAGGTGGCCGCGATGGTGGCGGCCGGGGTGCGCACCTTCCTGCACGGCTACCAGGCGTGACCGGGCGGCGACCTTCCCGCCGCCCGGTCACGCGCGTCACGCCACCGACCGGATGCCCGCGTCGGGGTCGATGTTGAAGCTCAGGATGCGGCGGGGGTGGATCCGGATGAGCGCGCCGGTCGGCTCGCCCGCCGCGTTCGTCGCCTGTGGCAGGGCCTCGGCGCCGCCGCGGATCTCCAGGCAGCGCACGCTCCACGGATTGGTCGAGGCCACGTCGTCCACCACCAGCGAAACGCTGGAGCCGGCCGCCACGTTGCGGAACTTCTGGCTGGTCTCCATGCCGTGGCCGTCGATGTCGATCGTGTGCAACGTGGGGTTGTACCCGAACGTCACCGGGTTGTTCTGCACAGTGCCGTTCCGCTGGACGGTGGCCAGCCTGCCCAGAAGTTGCTCGCTCAGGAAGGCCAGCTCCCGCTCGGTGAACACGGTCATGTTTCCTCCGCTAGCTTGTCGAACGCCCCGTGAGGCGGGCGGCAGGTGTCCCGCGTGGACGGACAAACCGCTCAGACGGTCACCTGACGGGCGTCGGCACTCTACCCGATGTGACGAAGTCGCTCCGATCGCGAACTTCGGGTGCCCAACAGGCAGGGCACGTCAAAGAAGTGCGCCGTTCGGGCCTGACTTCTCGGCCAGTCGCCTGGCGACGAGTTCCACTCGTTGCGTCGGCCCGGGAAGCGAGGACCCGATCTGCGACAGTGCCTCGTGAAGGCGTTCATCGTCGAATTCACCCGGCCTGCGTCGCCACACTGTGGACATCTCGGTGGGCTCGCCGTCGGGCAGCCAATTGCCTGCCGAATGATGGTCTCAACCAAGAACGTCGGCTGCGATGGGTGACATGGCTGGTGTACTCGGCCGCCAACCGACGGACGAGAAGGACAATGTGGGCGGTATCTGTCGTGGTTGACGAAGTCGTTGTGGCAGGCGTGTCGACAATCGCCGCCGCCGCCGTCGCGGCGTGGGCGACGCTCAGAGCGCAACGACGCAGGGCCGAGGTGATCAGCCTCGTCGACGTGTTGGTGTCTGATGCCGAGGTGATCCAGGCGGAGCCGAACACTGACACGCACCTCGTGGGAACCATCGAGCCGGACCGGCCAGTTCTGGACGTCCTCGTGCGTAACGACGGCGATCGGCCGGGGCTGCTGCGACGCATTCACCTCGACGTGCAAGGCACCCTCCGCGTTCCCACGATCGATCCGCCTCTCGTAGTCAGGTTTCCCGGCGGAACGGTCACCGGTGGTGAGCAGGTGATGGAGCGGCGACTGGGGCCCAGTGCCTCGTATGCGGTCGACTTTCCGCTGCAGAAGGGGCGCTACTCCAGTCCGATCAGGCAGGAGATCCCCGCGAACGCAACGACCGCTTCCTCGTACCCCTTGTGGCGAGCGAGGCGAGACGAGGCAGTGACTTCTACACGGTCACCCTCACCCTGGACGGGGTAAGGAAAAGGAGAGGAAGTGCCCGACGCTCGTTTGAACCCGTGCGGGTCCTGGCGCTCGGTCCGCCCTGCTGGGAAGGCTCCGAGGTGATCAAGGAACGGCTGACAATGATCGCCGATCGTGTCTCTGAGCTGTCGCCGGGAGGTGGCGAGGATGTGGGCGTGATCTTCAATGCGGCCATCTATCCCGCTCGGACGGGCATGGAGGACTACGTCGCTTTTTATGCGGCGAAGCTTCGGACGCCGGAGGAGAGCTTGCGACACTGTCTGCACCACGCGTCGGACAAGGCGCTGGTGCGGAGGTGGCTCACCGAGCTGGAGCTGAGCCTCGCCACGGTCGACGAGCTCCATCAACACGCGAAGGATCTCCGCACTTCCGGCCGGCACCCCTGACGGGAGCGGGAACGAGCACCGCGGGCCCGGGCCTCGGAGAGGGCGGCGGGTGTGTGCCGCCGCCCCCTCCGACCGAGGTCACCGTCCGTACAGCTCGAATTCGTAGAGCGAGAATCCGTACGAGGTGGCCCGCTTGGTCCCGTACACCCGCACGTAGCGGGCGGTGACCGGCGCGAAGGTGACGTTGTCGACGCCGCCGTTGCCGGTGGTGGTGGCAAACACCGGCGTCCACGAGCTGCCGTCGCCGGAGACCTCGATCCGGTACGACGTGCCGTACGCGGACTCCCAGCGCAGCACCGCCCGGCTGACGGTGCGGGCCGCGCCAAGGTCGACCCGGAGCCACTGGTTGTCGTTGTAACTGCTGGCCCACCGGCTGCCGAGGCTGCCGTCGACCGCCTTGTCCGGCGTGTAGCTGGTCAGGAACTGGGTGCTCGACGCGGTGGCCGGGCGCCCCTGTGCCAGGTTGGTGACATCGTCGCCCCGGTGCGCCGGGAACGAGACGACCTGCTGGTAGGTGGGACGGTTCTGCCAGGCGATAAGCGGCTGCGTGATGCCGCCGAGGCCGGACTGGGCGATCGAGTCGGCGCACCACTGGTCGCCGGCGGAGCAGGACTTGTCCCCCGGGTACACCGTGGTGGCCGGCACCGCGGCCGCCTGGCCGAGCCCGTCGAGCAACGCCTGCCGGCACGCGCCGAGGTTGCCGTCGCCGCAGTACGCGCGGCCCAGCCCACCGGCCACCGGGTCACCGAGCACGGTGCGCAGATCCTTGTCGACGTAGCCCCACCAGCCGTGCTGGAACGACGAACCCTTGTGCGCCTGCCCCTGCGACGCCCAGCTCACGGCGCCGTCGCGCCCGCCGTTCTGGCCGCCCGACGGCGCCTCGTTCACCTCGATGGCATCGACGAGCGCGGCGTACAGGTCGGGCCCGAGGCCGGGGCGGAACTCCGCCGAGGCCAGCAGCGGCCACCAGGCGTCGAAGATCCGGATGGCATCGGCGTGCTGGTAGACCTTGGAGCCGGGCGACGTCTCCACCCGGCGAGTGCCGGCCTGCTGCCAGGCCCGCAGCTTGCCGATCGCGTCGGCAAGCGCCGGGTCGGTGACCGGCGCGCTGTCCAGCACCCGCAGCAGGTCGCCGAGGACCTGCTGGCCACGCAGGTCGGTCACCGCCGCGTCCGCCATGATCTTCACGACGTCAGCGCGGCCGAGCTTGCGCTCGGCGATCGCGGCGCGCACCGGGCCGTCGAGCAACTGAGCACGGTGTACGGAGCCGAAACTGAAGTTGCCGTCCGCGGCCCCGAAGTCCCGCGCCTGCTTGTTGTTCCAGCTGACGTAGTAGTCCTGGTTCACCGACTGCGGATGCGCCGACGCCTGGGCGTAGGTGGCGTCGTTGGTGTCCGGGTTCCAGCCGGCCCACTCGTACGCCGGCTCGGCCTTCGTGGGCAGGTTCGGGTCGGCGGTGGCCGACCGGACCGGGTTCGAGCCGGAGTTGAAGTACGCCGCCTCGGTCGAGTTGACGTAGAACCAGTTGAAGGCGTACCCGACGCTGGCCGCTGACGCCTGGAACGCCGCCGCGCTGCCCATCGCCGACGGGTCGTTGAAGGCCTGGAAGCCCATCGCCGAGTCGGCCTCGTGCCGGTAGGTCGAGCGCAGCTTGGTGAACGCGGTCGGCTGCCCGTTCACCAACCCCCGGTACGCGACCAGCCCGTACTTCGTGCGCAACGCGCGCAGCGTGTACGAGCCGGCCGGGGTGGAGTCGGCCAGCGTCGGCGACCAGGAGTTGCGCTGCTCCAGCGCCTCCATGGCGAGGCACTGCCCGTGGTAGAGGTAGCGGTTGGTACGCAGCGTCGGCGCGCTGCCGTCGGTGGTGCACAGCGGCACCGCGTATGTGTCGGTGAGGTCCTGGGAGGCGGAGGTCGCGCTCCACGCGTAGTCCTGGCCGCGGCCGAGCAGCACGTAGAGGTTCAGACCGGCGAACGCGGCGCCGCGCGCGCTGATCCCCGGCCCCTGCAGCTCCTGGAGCATCAGGAGTTGCGGCGCGAAGTAGCCGGTCTGCGGCCCGAAGACGGCGATCGGGTTGCCGGTGGTGGTGTGCCGCCCGGAGACCACTACCGCGTTGGACATGCCGTGCGCGCGCAGGTTGGACAGGCCGCCCAGCAGCCCCTGGGTGGCGGTGCTGGTGCCGGTGCGGGCGGCTGCCCCACCGCTGGCGTCGTACGCGAGAGGCTCGGCGACCACCGAGCCGGCGTCGGGGAGCACCGCGCTTGTCGCGCCCGGCGGTGTCGCCCCGTACGGGAAGCTCTGCCCGTCGTGCAGGGTGAGTACGGTCTCCGGGTCGTTCTGCGACCGGAACGCCGTCCAGACCCGGTCGCCCTCGGCGGCGCCGTACTTGGCTCGGGCGGCCACCCGGACCAGCGCGGACTGGATCTCGCTGCCGCCGCCTCCACCGAACAGCCCGCCGATCACCCCGGCGGTGGCGATCAGGTCGGTCATGGTGAAGTGCTTCGGCTTGCCGGCGCCGGCGAGCACGTACTCCCCCGGGTAGTTGTCGTCGGCGATCGACTTGTCGATGTAGGCGTTGATGCCGGCGATGTAGTCGACCACGTCGGTGTAGAGCTGCTGGCCCCGGGCGCCCTTGGTGCGCAGCGCGTCCACCTGGGCCTGCAGGTCCGCCTCGGTGTAGGGCGAGTTGGCCCAGACGCTCTGCTCCAGCTCCCGGTTGCCCGGCGCGCCGCCGGCGAACGAGGTGACGTTGCCCCGGCCGACGTGCCGCAGCAGGTCCATCACCCACAGCCGGTCCTGGGCCCCGGCGTAGCCGGCCCCGAACATCGTGCCCGCGCGGGTGGTACCTGTGACGTGCGGGACGCCGGTGGCCTTGTCCCGCACGATTGTGACGTCCGCGCGCGGCGACACAGTGCTCTCGACCTGCGCGGCGGGCAGGCCGAACGAGGCGTCGTTGTAGAAGTGGCCGATCTGCTCGTCGGTAAGCCCGGCGTAGTTGTAGACCAGGTTCGCGTACTCGTCGAGCTGGTCACTGGAGTGTGCCGGGCGGGTGCCGAGCGCCTGGTGCGCCAGGATGGCGACAAGCGTGGCATTGCCGTTCTGCCCGGGGGGCAGGATGTCGGCGCACTGGCCGAGGCAGTAGTCGTTGGCGGCGAACGTGCTGGCGGCAAGCGCCGGTGACGGCGGGGTCACCGTCAGGACGCTCGCGGTCAGGGCGGCGGCGGTGAACGCCGCGAGCCGGTTACGGGAAGCGGGACGGGGCATGGCGATCCTCCGGGGACGCGGAGTCGGGCCGTTCGGTACGCCCGGCTGCCGGTGCCGATCTCTCGCCCTCTGCGCCCGGACGTTCCACTAGGAGGTGAGACTGACTCACGTCTATCTCCCGGCAATGATCGATGCAGGATCGCCGTCGCGGATAGCCGTCGTTCACCACGCGCCAATGCCGACGTTTCGCCGCCTTCCGGACGGGACGCGTGAGGATCCGGACCCGAAGGCAGCGGCTAACCGCAATTCGGTCGGCGCCGATCCGCTCAGGCCACTGCCGGTGACGCGGCCGTCGGCACCGACGATGTGCTGAGGCCCACGACGAGCAGCAGCCACCCGGTCAGTTCGACCATCGCCGTGAGCGCCGGCATCGGTTGCGGCAGGGACGGCGTGGGCGTGATGGCGTGCCAGGCGAACACGGCGTTCTGACTGCCCGCGTACAGCGGCATCGGGACCGTGGCGATGCAGGTGTCCATCAGCGGCAGCGCCGTGAGGGCCAGCAACGCCGCGCCGATCGCGGCGATCCGTCGACCGTGGCCACCGAGCGCCGAGGCGAGCGCCAGCGCGGTGACCCCGAGAACCAGGGGCGGCAGGACCGCCATGATCAGGTCGGCCATACCGGTGTCGTTCCCTCGCGGAGTTTCCGCGTCTACGGCACTCCGGATACCAACGATACGGACGGTCGCGTACCCGATGATGAGCGCTGCCCCCACGACACCCGGCGCCATCCATCGTCGGTGCCAGCCATCGCGGCGCCAAACGACGAGCAGCACCCCGACTGCGGCCGCCGCAGGCCAACAGAGGGACAGTGCAGACTCCAACGCGGACGGTGTCTCGGGGGCGGAGCCGGGCACGAGCACCTGCCAGCCGTAGCCGGTGCTGTCCCGAGGGGCAGGCATCGTCCGGAACGCGTCCACCAGCAGCACCGCGAGGGCTGCCCCCAGCGCCCATCGGGAGCGCGGCGGTCGGCTGGCCAGAGCGTAGGCGAGGAGCAGACCGAGGCTCGCCACCTCGGCGTAACGCCAGATCGGACGGGCCGTCAGGACACCCACGACATGGAAGACGGCGCACGCAGCCGCAGCGGACAGGAGGAGAAGCCGGGGACGCACGGGCGCATCCTGCCAGGGTGCCGTCGTGGAGCGCAGCCCGCCGAGGGCGGAACCGCGCCGTGCACCGGGTCGGGGAGTTGGTGGGCACCGACCATCAGCCGCGACGCATGGTGTTGTCGAGGCACGCTCTCTGCGGGGTCGCGGCCAACCGCACCGTCAGCGCAGCAGCGCCATCCGGTCGATGACGGAGTCGCGCAGCTCCGGTGGCCACGGGAACAACGGTGCCGCCACCTGGAGCTGGGCGAATCCGTGCAGACCCACCCAGAGCGCCGTCGCATCGCGGAAGGGGTCCGCGCTGGCGGATCGGCCCGCCGCGACGCAGTCGGCGAGCGTACGCCGGAAGATCTCGAACGCTCCCATGCCGAGAACGGAGAGCTCGTCAGCCATGCCCGGGGCCCGCTCAAGCGCCTGCCCGGCATCCCAGACGGCGCCGAACATCAGCCGGTACTGCTGCGGCCGGCGTTCGGCGAAGGTCAGGTAGGCCGCGCAGATCGCGCGCAGGCGCTCGACCGGATCCGCGTCATCCGGCGCGCCCAGCTCCTGCTCCAGGATGCCGAACGCGCGTTGCGCGACCGCGAGCAGGATCGAGTCCAGGTCCGGGAAGTGCGGATAGATCGACGGCGCGGAGATGCCGGCCTGCCGGGCGATCCCCCGCAGGGTCACGTTCTGCGGCGTGCCGTCCTCCAGCAGCCTCATCGCGGCGTCGACGATCTCGTCGCGCAGCTGGGCGCCCTCGCCGCGCTTGTTGCGGGCCCGCATTCTCGGTGTGGTCACCCCTCTGACTTTACAGACGTTAGGCGAGCGCGTAAGTTAACGGTTGTAAGTTCACAGCCGTTCTCCAAGAATGGAGCTCTCATGACCGCCGCGACCGCTACCCGAGTCGACCCCGCTGCCCCCGCCCGCCGCAGAGACCTCGCCGGCTGCGGGCTGGCAGCCCTCGCCGCCCTGGCCACCGTCGTCGCGTTCGTCAACGGCATCCTGCTGACCATCAACGCCAGCGACGACCGTCTGTTCATCGAAGGCTGGCGGGTCTCCAGCTTCGGCATCTTCGCCGCGCTCTTCGCCCTGCTCGCGGTGCGGCCCCGTCAGGCGGCAGGCGTCTGGGAGATCGTGCTCGTCGGCAAGGCCGCCCTCGTCGTGTTCGGGGCGCTGATCGGAGACGTCCCCGAGGCACGCCTGTCGGCCGTCGTCGACTTCGGTCTCGTCGCCGTCGTCGCGGCCGCCTACGTGCTGTGTCGCGGCTGGTTGGCATGGCGTCCCGCGATCACCGACCCCACCCGCTGACGAGGACGACCGTGCCCTCCCCCGCGTCTCCCCACACCCGGCGAAACCGCGCCGACCGGACTGCCGTCATCTCGATCTGGGCCGTCCCGGTCCTCGTCATCGGCCAGTTCGCCATGCTGGCCATCGTCCCGGTCGTCCTTGCGCTGATCGTGAGCCTGCGGCACGCCCACCTCCGCGGCCTACGCCGCTGGACCGTCACGCTCGCCACCGCGTACGCCACACCGCTGATCCTCTGGGCCATCGGGCCCGACCGCGCCCCGAGCCTGTCCAAGGACATGCACCCGTTCTTCGCCGCGCTGATCGTCATGGCCGCGCTGGCCGCGGGTACGGTCTTCCACCTCGGTCGTCGGCGCCCGCGCACGCCCGACGGGTCGTCGAGCGGAGGGCCCGACCTCCGGGCCGCGCGGTGACCGAGCCACCTCTCCCCCCGCGTGAGCGGAGGCGTCGGATCGCCCGTCCCCGTCCTCCGACGGTGGCGGGCGATCCGAGTATTCAGTACCGAGGGAACGGGCCCCACTGCTTGACGGCGACGCTCAGCGGATCAGCGGCCCGGCAGGGTGGCCAGTGCCAGGTTGGGGTCGACGCCTGTCGTGTACGCGGCACTGAGCACGTAGACGGTGCGGCCCCGCACGGCCACCGAGGTCGGGTTCTGCAACCCGTCGGCGGCGGTCAGCAGCGTCCGGGCACGGCCTGCCGCGTCGATGCTGACCACGGTGTTCGGGCCGTTCAGTGTGGCGACGACCTGTCGGTCGCCGACACCGACGAAGGCGAAGTCGTCGATGCCGACCAGGCCGGTCGCCGCCACCCGGACGAGCCCGGGCCGGCCGTGCCGCACCGCAATGCGCAGCAGCGTGCCCCGGTCGAGGTTTGTCGCCCAGATCGCGCCGGCGCGTACCTTGATGCCGTTGGCACCGAGGAAACCCGCCGCGGCGAGCTCGGGCGCCGAGGACCAGACCTCGACACGGCCGCCGTCCAGGGGGACGGTGGAGATCGTGCCGAGCACCGAGTCGGTGAGGTAGAACCTCCTCGTTTCCGCGTCGAACGCCAGGCCGTTGGGCAGCCCGTCGGCCGGCAGAGCCGCGATGCGGTTCGGGGCCCCGCCGGGGCGTAGCCGGTACAGACCGGTGGAGGCGGCATCACCGCTCGCGTACAGGAAGTAGAGGGTGCCGTCGGTCATCCGGACGATGCCCGTGGTCAGCGCGAACGCGAGCACCGGGGTGTTGACGCCGCCATCGGCGGGGGCCGGCAGGGTCGCCAGGATCCGCGTACCGCCGGACGGGGTGACCGCGGCGACCTGTCGAGCCGCCGCGAAGGTGACGTAGGCGGTGCCGTCCGGACCGACCGCGACGTTCTCCGGCATCTGTCCCTTCGACAGGTCGAAGTGGTTCGCGATCCGCGAGGGCGCGGCGGACGCTCGGGCCGACCCGACGGTACGGGCCCCCGCGGTGGCGGCCGGCGCGGCGCTCGACGGTACGACCGTCACGACGCCGATTCCCGCTGCGGCGACGGCGATTGCGAGGGTCATCGTTCTGTTGCGCATTTCTGTCCTCACTGAGGCTGATGGTGCTGGGCTGGAAAAGGGCACGACGGGTCCGGCGCTCCTTTCGGAGCACCTCGGGTCGAGCCGATGGGAACGGCGCTATTCGCGCCTGGCGAGCGGCTGGGCAGCGCCGGCACGGGTGGTGACGGCGCCGTGCACGAGCAACGTCATCGCGGCGTGCGATGCCGAGCCGGGTTCGGTGGTGGCGATGACAACTGTCTGATCGTCGTCGGTACGCAGGGTCTGCTGCGTCACGTCCATGGCGCCGACCAGCGGGTGACGCATCTGGTAGACGGTGTCGCCGCCGACCTTCACCCGATGGTCGGCCCACATGGTCGCGAACTCCGGGCTGCGCACCGTCAACTCACCGACCAGCGCGGCCATCAGCGGGTCGTCCGGGTGCTGCCCGGAGGCCATCCGCAGCGTCGCCACCACCGCGCGGGCCTTGGTGGGCCAGTCCGCGTACAGGTCGCGGGTGTGCGCGTCCAGGAACACCAGTCGCGCCATGTTCGGGTGCGGGTTCGACCGCTGGGGGATCTCCGGATTCAGGTGACCGGCGAACAGGGCATGACCGGCGGTGTTCCAGGCCAACACGTCGGCGCGGCGACCGAGCACCACCACGGGTACGTCACCGAGCGTCGCGACGAGTTGGCGTACCGCCGGGCTCACCCGCTCCGCGGCCGGGCGACGCACGGCAGGCGGGCGGCGGGTCCCGGCCGCCAACTCGGTCAGGTGGCGGCGTTCCGCGTCGTCGAGCCGCAGCGCCCGGGCGAGCGCGTCGAGCACCTCGGGTGAGGCGTTCACGGCCTGCCCCTGCTCCAGCCGCGAGTAGTACGACACGCTCACCCCGGCCAGCAGGGCCAACTCCTCCCGGCGCAGCCCCCGCACCCGGCGCCGCTCGCCGTACGTCGCCACGCCGGTGTCCTCCGGCCGCAGCTGGGAGCGCCGGGCCTGGAGGAAGTCACCGAGCTGTCCTCTCGCCTTCATGGCTCGAAGTATTGCGAGCCCTGCCCGTGCCAACCACTCCCCACCAGGGGTAGGCACCGCAGGGCGAGGCAGCCCGTGCGTGCCGGCACGACTCCCCGGGCGCAGGGCAGGCCCTGCGGGAAGGGGTGGCGTTGGCGAGACACTCTCCGGTCGGCCCCGAAAGCCCACGGTTGGTGTCGGTCGGGCGGGGTACACCGCCGCGAGTGGCGAGGGGGCCCCGGCAGGGTTCGCCCGGCTTGCCACCGGAAGCGCCCCGGGGGTTCCGATGTCGGGTTCATCAGCTCGGCCGGAGGGGTCGGGGATGTCCGACGACGTGGTGGAGCTGCGTGTTCATGGGGCCGCCACTGCGAGCGCCGGCCAGGTCTTGGACGTCGCGCAGGTCGAGCAGGTAGCGGGTGACCGCAGTGGGGGCTTCTACCGACCCCGCCGCCAATGTTCGTGCCGGAGCGGCGACGGGGTGACGCTGGAGGCGTACCGCTGGGCCGACCTGCCCTCGGGAACCGTGGTTCGAACACTGTCGCTGGTGTTCCTGCTGCCATTCATGCTGGCGAACGTGGCGATCTGGATGCGGCCGCCGAACCCTGGCTCGGATGCGCTCGTCAGATCCCTGTGTCGGTTGCTGGCGCTCACTCTCACCGCGCTGTACGTGCTTGCCTTCGCCGGCGTCACGCTGGATCTGATCGCGTGGAAATGCCTGGGCTCGCCACGCTGCCTGGACGGGCGCATCTGGTTGTCCTGGTTGGGTGGGCAACCGGTGGGCCTGCGTCTGGCGACACTCGCGGTGGTTCCGGCGGCTGCCATCGGCCTGCTCTGGCGGGCCAGCGCGCGACCACGGGAGGTGTTCGACGCGTTTCGCGCACCGGCGGACGAGGTCTCCGCGCATCGGCTCAGCGAGATCGGCCAGTGGGACGCCGGGCCACTGGTGGGTCGGCTGCGCTCGATCCACGTCGCGGCGGCGTTCGCGACACTGGACGTCGCTCTGCTCGCCGCCCGAGCCGCAACCGGCGCCACGGCCGGCACGGTCGCGCTGGCCGTGGCCAGCGGGACGGTGCTGGCCACCTGCGTGATCCTGCTCTGCATGCCTCGGCTGATCGACCGATCCGCCTCGGATCAGCGACTGGACCGCCTCCCTCGTGCGGTGCGGACGGTCGCCGTCGCCCTGACGATCGTGGTGACGGTCCACGTCCTGGCCAGCCCGGCGCCCTGGAACGAGGGCAGCGGCCTGCCCGGCTACGGCGCGATCCTCACCTCACTCTTCGTCGCCCAGACGATCCTGCTGACGGCCCTCGGAGCCGTGCTGCTCTGGAACCGGGGCCGGCGACGGGGCGGCACCCCGCTGCTCGGGTTGGGCGCGCTGGTGATCGCGGCCAGCGCGGTCAGTCTGGCGGTGGCAGTGTCCGCCGAGTTCGTCTACCGGGTGGCGGACTTCCTGGACCGCGACGCACCGACCGGAGAGGGCCTTGCCTCCGGACTGCCGCCGGCGTTCACCTGGGCGTTCTTCGGCTTCCTCCGGGCGGTGCTGTTCACGCTCGTCGTAGCGGTACCGGTCGTCCTGATCTCCCGACGCCGCCGACTCCGTGCCGCGACGGCGATAGTCGCGCGCGACTATCCGGGTCGCCCGGCCGCAGCGGCGACCCGACTGCGGCAGGTGCAGAAGGCGATAGCTCGGGCTCGCTTCACGGAAAGACTGATTCCATTTGCCGTCGTCTACGCCTGCCTCGCCGGGCTCGGGACGGCCACCACCACTCTCGGTCTGCTGGAGTGGCTCCCGAGCGAATCCGTGCAGCGCTACGCACGGCTGCCCGGCAGCCTGATCACCTTCGCCATCGCGCTCGGGAGCTGGGGGATCGCCGCTGTCATCGTCGGCCTGGCCGTCGGCGGAATCTTCGCCTACCGAACTGTCGAGTTCAGGCGACACGTCGGTGTCCTGTGGGACCTGGGCACGTTCTGGCCCCGGGCCGCCCACCCGTTCGCGCCACCCTGCTACGCCGAACGAGCGGTGCCGGAGCTGACCCGACGAATCATCTACCTGGTCTCGCGCGGCAACGCCGTGCTGCTGACCGCACACAGCCATGGTTCGGTCCTGGCCGCCGCGACAGTGCTCCAGTTACCGCCCCAGGTCAGCAGCCGAGTCGCTCTGCTCACCCATGGGTCGCCTCTGAGCCGACTCTACGCGCGACTGTTTCCCGCCTTCGTCGACGACGAGGTGCTGCACGAGATCGGCGATCGGGTCGGGTGGCGATGGGTGAACCTGTGGCGCGACACCGACTCGATCGGCGGCTGGATATTCTCCGCGCACGGGGCAATCGCGCGGGTCACCGTCGCCGACCCGGCGGCAACCGTGGACCGCCGGCTACGAGACCCCGCGGACGTGGTTCCTCTTCCGGGAGACAGCGTCCCACCACCGATCCAGGGGCACCGGCCCTCCGGCTCGGACCAGCGGTACGCCGAGGCGGCCCGCACGTTGATCGAGCGCCTCCGCCGACCGACGGACTCGGGGCCGCCTCCGGGAGACCCACCGACCGGGCAATGACCGACCCACCCAACCAGGACAGCCCCGAACGAGAGCCCGCCGTCGAGCCGGAGCGGCTGGGCCGCTGCCCGCCTCCGACCGGTTGTCCGCCGGTAGCAGCGAGCCACTCACACGGTGGCGAATCCCTCTCGCCAGGAGGGATGGGTCGGGACCCAGCCGAGGTGCGTGCGGGCGAACTGGTTGCTCGCCCCCCGCGCCCAGCCGTGTCGCTCACCCCCGGTCACCACGGGTGCCGGCACCCCGGCCGCCGCGCAGAACGCGGGCACCCACTGCGCGGCCGCAGCCGGCTCGTCGTCGCAGATGTTGACGACGCCGACGGGCCACTCCAGGGCCGCGACCGCGCCGGCGACGGCGTCGTCGACGTGCAGCAGGCTGCTCACGTCCGCGTCGGCGGGGACCTTGCCCGCGGCGGCGAACTGGGCCATCAGGCCGTCGCGGGCGTACCAGGTGTCCGGGCCGTAGAGGGTGCCGTACCGCAGCACGACCCACTCGGGTGCCTCCTGAACGGCGGATTCGAGCGCGGCGACGCCTGCCACACTTGTCTGCCGCGGCTCTGCGGCGCCGAGGTCGAGCGGGGTCTCTTCGGTCGCGGGTTCGGCGCCCGGCTCGTACGCCCAGGCGATGCTCTGTGCCACGATCCGGCGGACCCCGGCGGCGAGCGCGGCGTCGACCAGGTTGCGGGTCCCGGTCCGACGCAGCCGCGCATTGGCGGCAAGGTCGCCGCTGCTCAGGCTGGTCAGTTGGTGCATCACCACGTCGGGGCGGGCGTCGCGGACGGCGGCCACCACCGCGTCCCGGTCGAGCACGTCGACGGCGAGCTGGCCGTTGCGGGCCAGCCCGATGACCTCATGCCCCCGGGCGGTCAGGAGCGGCCCGAGCCGGCGGCCGATGACGCCTGTCGAACCGGCGAGAACGATACGCATGATGGTGTCCTTCGTCAGTTCGGCCGGGACGAGCGGCGATCCTTGCGCTGTTCGAGCTCCTCAGGGCTCACCAGCACCAGCATTTCCCGGTCGGGCGCGCACACCATGACGACCAGGAATGTGCTCACCCGATCGGGCAGGTTGTTGGCGGACCGGTAGTGGATGACATCGCCGCCGGGCTCCCAGAACGCCTCACCGGCCCTGATCACCCGTTCGGGCTCGCCCTCCAGCTCGAAGATCATCTCGCCCTCGAGCAGGTAGCCGAAGACCGGGCCGGAGTGCCGGTGTGGTGGCGTGCCCGGGTCCCCCGGTGGTAGTTCGATCGTCGCGGTCATCACGTGCGAGCCCTCCGGCAACTCCGGAGGCATGGCCGTGCCCAGCAGCACAACCTCGTTGTTTCCGATCTTCATGGTCTGCATGAATCGAACGTATCCCCGACCGGACCAACGGGATGGACCACTTGAAGCCCGGCCTGGTGGACCAGTTGGCAGAGTCCGGACAGCGCCTCCTGCCAGGCATGAGCCGGCGGCGCCGCGTATCCGAGGACCAGGGCCGCCGCCTGCCGCTCGTCCGCCGGATCGTGCCAGTAGCAGTTGCCGTGCAGGCCGATCAGCTGCAACCCCTGGCGGCGCCCGGACTGGATCAGCCGGCGCTCGTCCGCCACGGACGCCAGCGGCAGCAGCGCGTGCACGCCGGCCGCGATGCCCTCCAGTGGGGTCGCGGTCACCTCGGCCAGGCGGTCGGCCAACTCCGTCCGGCGGCGCCGATAGGTCAGGCGCATGCGGCGGACGTGCCTGTCGTAGTCGCCGCGCGTGAGGAGATCGGTCATGGCGAGCTGGTCGATCGCGGAAACTGCGGCGCCGGCCTCCATGATCGTCGTCGTCAGCTCGCGGCGCAGCGGCTCGGGTACGACGAACCAGCCCAGACGTATGCCCGGCGCCAGCGATTTGCTCGTACTGCCCGCGTAGACGATCCGTTCTGGCGCCAGCGCCTGCATGGCGCCCACCGGGCGCTGGTCATAGCGGAACTCGCCGTCGTAGTCGTCCTCGATCAGGAACGCGTCGTGCTCCCGGGCCCAGGTGATGAATCGGTAGCGGTGCTCGGGGGCGAGCACCACTCCGGTTGGATGCTGGTGCGCCGGGGTGAGCAGCGCGGCCTGACCCGCCGCGTCGTCAGGATCGGCCCCGCCCGCGCCCACGGTGAGCGGCGTGACCGTCAGACCCGCGGCGCGAAGCACCATGCGGTGGGGGGCCAAGCCGGGGTTCTCGGTGGCGACGGCCCGTACGCCGCGCCGGTGCAGCGTCCGCCCCAGCAGGGAGAGTCCCTGGGTGAAGCCCGCCGTGATCACCACCGCGTCCGGGTCGCAGCGAACTCCGCGGGTGCGCGCGAGATAGCCGGCCACCGCCGTGCGCAATCCGGGCAGCCCCGCCGGCTCGGGGTAGTCGAGCGTGCCGCGCGAAGCCGTTGCCAGTGCCCGGCGGACGCTGTCGGTCCAGGCCGCTCGAGGAAACGAACCGAGATCGGGTATCCCCGGCCGCAACTCGATGGCCGGCCCGGCCGGGGGCGACGGCCGGGGTCGGCCGCGCGAGCCGGGCGGATCGTGGAGTACGTCCGCGACCCGGGTTCCCGAGCCGGGTGCCGCCACCAGCCACCCTTCCGCCACCAGCTGCGCGTACGCCTGCACCACCGTGCCCCGCGCCAAGCTCAGGTCGGTGGCCAGGCTCCGGCTCCCGGGCAGACGCGACCCGGCCCGCAGCCGGCCGGTCCGAATGCTCTCCCGTAACGCGCTCTCCAACGAACGCCCCGGGAACCCCGCACCCCTGTCGAACTCCAGGTGCAGGTCAAGCGACTTCGCCACACCGCAACGATCTCACCCGCGTGCCCTGGGGTAGTGCGGGAACCGGGCGAGTTTCTGTGGGTTGAGGATGATGAGCACCCGCTCGATTCCGGCGGGGGATGCCTCGATGGCGAGCAACGCGACTGTCGTCGCGGACCGCGAGGCGCGGATCGCGGCTTGACCGTTGGATTCGACGATCTCCAGGGAGACGTCGTGACCGAACTTCCGCACCAGCCCCCGGAGGTAACGCGCGACGTTGTCACGTCCGACGATGGGCGCCGGGGCGGCCCGAACGATGCCTCCGCCATCGGCGTAGGAGGTGGCCGTCTCGGCGAGCAGTTCCTCAAGCCGGGTCAGCTCACCGGAACGGGCGGCGGCAAGAATGGCCCGCAACAGGCGGTCGTGGTCGGCGTGCGCGACCCGAGCGCGCCGCTGCTGGAGCAGGTGCGTGCGGGCACGTCGACCGAGCTGCCGCGCGTACGCCTCGCTGACGTCGAGCACCTCGCCGATGCGCCGGAACGGGTAGTCGAACGCCTCGCGCAGCACGTAGACGGCCCGCTCGGCCGGGGTGAGGCGTTCCAACAGGAGCAGCACGGCCAGTTCGAGCGACTCGGTGCGTTCGGCCCGCAGTGTCGGGTCGGCGGCCGTGTCGACGGGCTCGGGTAGCCACTGCCCGGGATACAGCTCGCGTCGGGCGCGAGCCGATGTCGCGGCGTTCAGAGCCAGCCGAGAGGTCGTCGTGACGAGGAACCCGGTCGGATCTCGTACCTGGCTGCGATCGGTCTGTTGCCAGCGAAGCCAGGCTTCCTGCACGACATCCTCGGCCTCCGCGACGCTTCCGAGCATCCGGTAGGCGATGCCGAAGAGCCGCGGACGGACCGCGCCGAACACCTCCAACGCGCCGACAAGCGTCCCGTCTCTCCCCCGCCCCACCATGACCGCCCGCCTCGTCGCTTCTGTCCCTGAACACGTAGGTGAGTTCGCACTGATTCCGATACCGCTGCCGTCCGTCGCACCGACGTCTGCGCCTACCCCTGAGCGGCCGCACTACAGCATCGGTGCGTCGCGCCAGACACCCCATCGCCGAGGCGGCGGGTCAGCGACATGGGGGCGACCCGCTTCACTGGCGGTCTGGCCACCCGCTGGGGGCGACGACGGCTCGAGCAGACCGAGACAGATCCGCACGAGCGTGCCGACCAGCCAGGAGAAGGGGCTTTCGACGCGATTCTGCTGGTCGTCCGCCATCGTGTACCAGGCGGTGTACGTCTGCTTCACCGCCCGTTCGGCGACGTCGACCGACCCGACCAGGTGGTACGCGAGGTTCTTCAGGAGTCGTCGTTCGGCGACGACGGCGCAGAACGCACTGGGTAGCGCGTTTGACCGACATGGCCAGTGCGTTTCGGGGACCATCCGTTCTCCCAGCGGTCGACGTGCAGAGATCGGATTGCCGCGGTGTCGCGCGGTGTCGCCAGTACGGACCGAGCAGGTCTCCGTTTCGTGACAGGCGGCGCGGCGGCCGGCCCGCTGTCACGAATCGGAGGGCCGCCCGGTCCAGTTCGCAGATGCCTAGCTCGGTCACGGCGGGTGGAGCGCGACGGACCGGGCCGGCGCGTCAGGGCTCTACCCGTTAGGGTCTTTTGCCCGTTTTGGGCCTTACGGAGAAGCGCGAGAGAGGTAAGACAACAGTGACGAACGCGAATCGGGAGGCAGCACGGTGCGTATCGCGGTAGCCGGCGGGACCGGCTGGGTCGGGCACCTCGTCGTCGACGCGGTACGAGCTGCCGGCCACGAGCCGGTCATCCTCGCCCGCTCCACAGGCGTGGACCTGATCAGCGGTTCCGGGTTGGACGAGGCGCTCAGCGGCACGCCTGTCGTGATCGACGTCAGCAACGTGTCGACGATCAACCGGAAGAAGTCGGAGACCTTCTTCGGCACGGCGACAGGCAACCTGCTCGCCGCCGGCCAGCGCGTCGGAGTGCGGCACCACGTGGCGCTGTCGGTTGTCGGCGTCGACCGCGTGAACTGGGGTTACTACGCGGGAAAACGGTGCCAGGAGAGGCTCGTCCTGGACGGGGCGGTACCCGCGACGGTGCTCCGCTCGACGCAGTTCTTCGAGTTGGCCGCGCAGATGCTCGCGTCGGTTCCCGGACCGATCGCGGTGGTGCCCCAGATGTGCATCCAGCCGATCGCGGCCCACGAAGTCGCGCACTGTCTCGTCGACCTCGCCCTGACGGATCCGGCAGGCCGGACCCCCGACATCGCCGGTCCGCAACAGCTGCGCATATCGGACATGGCCCGCCGTCTGCTCCGCGCCCGCGGACGTCACCGCGTCGTCCTGCCTCTCCGCCTTCCGGGAGCGACGGGTCGAGCCATGGCCGGAGGCGGCCTGCTGCCCTCCACCCCCGGTCCCCGGGGCAGACAGACCTTCGACCAGTGGCTGGCCACCCCCGCGGCCCAGCGAACCGCCGGGCGGACGCAGTGAACGAAGGCCGGTCAGTCGTCCCCGCCGCACCGCGAATCGCCGCACCGGACGGACGGGGCTCCGGGCTGACCGCGCTGATCCGGATCGCCCTGGCAGTCCTCTTCCTCGACCAACTCGTTGTCGGGTTCTGGAACCAGTTCTTCCCCGGGAGCTTCTACACCAACTTCCCAACGGTCACCCTCACCCCGCCGTTCAGTGAGCACTACGCGCGGGACTTCGGCGGCGCCACCCTCGGCCTGGCCGTCGTCCTCGGTACCGCGCTCGTCGCACCTCGGGCCGCATTCGTCATTCCCGCGGCGGCGGCGTTCTCCACCTACGCCATACCGCACTTCTTCTTCCACCTGACGCACCTCGACCACGCCAGCCCCGCCGAGGCGGTGTTCCTCACGACTGCCAACGCCGTCGTCGCCCTGCTCGGTCTTCTCGCCATCACCCTGACGCTCATCCGAGACGCCAGGCACCGTCGCGATGGAACCTGAAGAACAGCTGCGGCTAAGAGCGACGCGATACGCGCCGCTCACCCCCGCTCGCCACCCACCGACGGATCCGCGGCGGTTCCCGCAAAGCGTTCCGCGAACGTGCGAAACACGGGTGTTCCCGGCACGTTGTCGCGGATGGCGAACACCACGTGATCGAAGCGATCGACCTCCCGTAACGCGTCGGCGAAGGCGTCGGCGACCGTGGCGGGATCGTTGCGGAACACGCCACATCCCCACGCGCCCAACACCAGCGTCCGCTGTCCGTGCGCGGCCGCGACCTCCAGCACTCGGCGCGCGCGTCGGGCCAGCACCGCCGGTACGTCCGCCAGGTGGTCGGGCTGGTTGCGCAGGATCGCGCCCAGGTTCGGCGCCGCGGCGGTCAGGAACGACGTCGTGTACGGCTGGTCGAGCAGATTGCCCCTGTCGTCCCGGAACACCGGCACGTCCGGGGAGAAGATGACACGGTCGCTGTACCGCAGGTCCCGCTGTGCGCGGTGGAACGCGTAGAACTCCGGGGCGGCACGGAGACACGGGTACAGCGCCGAGGAGCGGGCGACGCTCTCCTCCTGCGCCTGGGCTCCGCTAAGGAACCCACCACCCGCGTTCTTGGCCGAGGCGAACACCAGGCAGGCCGCTCCGGGCGCCAGCCGACGGGCCGCCTGCAACGTCGACTCGTTCGTCACCTCCACCCGGCCTGCGCCGGGCTCCGCGTCTCCCGCCGCGAATACCTCGTCCGGCAGGTGGAGACGCGTGCCGGCGACTGCGGCACGTACCTTTTCGCCGATGCCGACCTCGTCGCCGGCGGCATTGCGGTAGCGACCCGAATCGGCGATCGCGACCGTCTGCCGGGCAATCTCGCGAAGACGACCGCTCACCCGGCCTGCCCGCCCGCGCTACGTCCCTCGTGCACCATGATGAGCAAGCTAGGCAGTCCCGCCCCGACCGGCAACAGGTTTGGTACGCAGTTCTCGGGCACGTCTGCGGCAGGCGTCGATGATGTCGGGGCGGAGCAGGTGGCCGAAGCCGGCGCGGTCGAGGCGTTGGACCAGGGAGTCCCGGGCGGTGCCGAGTGCGGTGGCGGTGGCGTCGAGGTCCCAGTCGCTGGCGGCGAGTTGGGAGAGCAGATGCCCACGGCGGGTCTGGGCCGCCGACAAGCGAAACGTCTTCAGGTAGGCGAGCCGACCGGTCTCGTCGGTGATGGTCTCGCCGATGTGGTTGTCGGCGTCGGGGTCGAAGGCGGGCAGGAACCGGGCCAGGGTGAAGCGACCCATCCGTTGTACAGGGGTGACGGTGAGCCGTCCGGCGGCGAGCAAGCCATCGGCCAGGCCGGTGTGGAAGGTCCTCCATTCGGCGTCGACCTGAGCGAGCTGGGCGCGCAGGTCGGCGATGCTGGCGATGCGGGTGTCGTCGAGGCGAGAGCTGAAGTCGGGGACGGCCGGATACAGGTGCGCGTAGTGGAACAGCAGCTCACCGTAGAAATCCTGCAACAGCGTGGGGTGCAGGGCGCGGTAGTCGGCCGGGTGCGGCACGACGAACGCGGCCGCGAGCGCGTCGGCGACGTACAGCAGCATGCCGCACTGGTCCGGGTGGATTTCGAAGACGCGCAGCGCGTCGTCGAGGCCGACGATGGTGGCCCCGGTGTAGCCGGCCTCCACCCGGGGGGACAGACCACGGGTGACAGCGTCGCGGGTCCATTCCTGCCAGGCGATGGGCGGGCCACCGAACTGCAGCGCGAGGTAACCCTCCATGGCCAGGTGCAGCGGCAGGAAACGCAGCCGCTGCCTGTCCTCCCGCCGAGCCAGGCGACGGCGGAACGTCAGCCGGATACCGCTGGGAGCGCGGGTGTCGGCGGGGTCGTGTAGCTGCGTGCCGTAGGCGGCGGCCGGGGTGGCGTCGGTGGTCCAGGTGGCGACGTACGCGTGCGGGATGTAGGAGACGTACGCCCTGCGGGGCTCGACGTGGACGACCGACAGTTCATCGGGGTCGTAGAGCCGGGCGTGCAGGCGCAGATCGGTGATGGGGCTCGGCCGCAGCAGCGGGACGAGGCGGATCGCGCCCCAGGTCTGGGCGGGCCCCGCGGTCAGTCCGGTCAGGTCGATCCCGTTGGTGGCGGCCGTCACGGCGCTGCCTGCGGGGCGTCGAGGAACCGCTCGACCCGGTCGGCGAGGTGGTGGCGCAGCTCGTCGAAGCCGGCGCTGCCGGTGGCGAAGCGAGCCAGTTCGACGAGCGCGGCGACGTCCTCGGCGTCGCGCACGCCGACGGTGGCCACGCCGGCGGCGAGACGGCGTACGTCGAAGGTGTCGGCGTCGTAGACGGGGTTGAGGTGCACCACGCTCGTGACCTGGTGGGGGTCGAGGCGGGTACGCCAGACCCGCAACACCTCGGCGGCCTGCCCGGGTGGGGCGTTGTCCCAGCCGTCGGAGATGATGACGAGCCGGTCGGGGCGGTGTTCGAGGCCGTCGACGATGCGCGTGCCCAACCCGGTGGCGCCGATGGGGTGGACCAGCAGCGGGTCACCCCGGTGGTGCAGCCACAGCCCCGTGTAGTCGGCGGCGAGGGCCTCCAGCAGATAGTGCGTGGCCAGGGCGACGGCGAGCGGCCGGCGGCGCTTCACGCCGGAGCCGGCGGCGGAGTAGCTGTCGTCGAGGACGGCCACCACCCGCCCCCAGGTGCCGGCCTGGCGACGCGCGGCCCGGCGCGCGGCGGCCTGGAGCGCGACGGTCAGCTCGTCGCGGCGTCGGGTGCGTTCCGGTCGGGACAGCGACAGCGCGTAGATCGCGAGGCGGGTCAGGGGTGCGGTGGCGAGGTCCATCGCTATCGACGCGACCCTGTGCCGCGCGGCTGTCCCCTGCAGCCGCAGCCGTTCGCGGTCGGTGAGCCTGGGCGCGATGCCGGTCAGAAAACGGGCCCTGTCGATACCGTGCTGGGCGGCCAGCCCCTCGGCGACGGTGTACGGCAGCTCGTACAGGGCCCGCTGCTCGTAGTGGGCGCGTCGCCACGCCTCCAGCATCGGTGTCTCGTAGCGCTTCGGACGGCGCCAGTCGAACAGCACCGTCCCGACCTCACCCGGAAGCGGCAGGTGGTTGTGCCGGGCAGCCACCGACAACGATCGGCGGTACTTGATCGCGTCGAACGCCGGGTCGGGTCGCGCCGCCACCCAGTCACGGACGATGGCGCGGGTACGCCTGTTGTTGATCCGCAACCGGCGCAGCTCGCGGAGTACGCCGTACACCCGCTGTGGCGGCAGCGACCGCAGTCGCGCCGCGATCAGGCGTCCCTCCACCGCGCGTTGCGCGGCGCTGGCCTCCCGGGCGGTGCGCAGCAGGTTCGTCACCACCAGCGCGGCGTTGCGGTCGTTGACGTCCAGGGCCAGGGTCGCGGCGTACAGGTCGCGGTAGTTGCCCAGCACGTACTCGTGCAGAAACCCCAACGACAGGCGCTGCGCGGCGGCGTCGGAGCGGAACTCGCGCTGGGCCGTCGAGGCGATCGCGGCGTTGACGAACATGACCACGTCCTCGCACGCGACCCGGTCCGCCCGCGACATGAACGGCGATCCAACCTCTCGGACGGTGATGACGGGGCCGGCCGGGGATTGGGGGCACGAACTGCGAAGCATCGCTTCAGAGGCGGGTTCCGGAAGTCGCACCGAAGTCCCGCGGCCGGCCCGGCCACGATACCCGCCCGCCGGAGGAGTCGGGTGCCCGCCGATTTCGTCGGTGCTCAGCTGCGGCGAAAGACGCTTTCCACGGTCAGGCCGGCCGCCGCTGCCGCCGCGACGATCTCTGCCTCGAGCGGGAGGAGCGCCGCAGCTTGGGTGTCGCCGTCGATACTCAGGTCCACGCTCCATCCGTCGCGGACGTCGTCCCGGATGAGGCGGATCTCGACCAGGCCACCCTGGACCGGGACCGTCCGCCTTCCGAAGATCGCATCCTGATCATCGGTGAAGCGGCCCTCCGGGCTGAGGGCGAGACTCGTCCGTAACGAGTCCATGGGGGCCCGGTCGAGCGGGCCCGACAGCTTGTAGGCCACGGCACGGGAAAAGGCCATCGTGTCTCCTCAGAGTTCGATCTTCCAATCATCATCCCGGAAGTGCGCAGACATGCCGTTCTTCGAGGTAAGCGTCCTGTCCGGTGGACCGCCTCCGGGGAACACCGCCGGTGCGACCTCCCGGCCGGTGTTCGCCTCCTGGCTGCGGCGCCAGGCGCTCAGGTTGGGAAATGCGCGGTCCATCAGTTCCTTCGTGACGAAGTCGTACTTCGGATGGAAGAGACCAATGTCGGAATACTCCTCCTGCCGCAGTGCCTCGGCCCGCTCGACCATCTGGTCGGAGGAGAGCTGGACGTCGTAATCGCTGGGGTCCTCGCCCTCCACGCCCAGCCTGTTCATCGAATCGAAGGGGCGGCGCTGCGGCGGCGTTCCCTCGCCGATCCATTCGTCGTACCTCGCCTGGGCTTCTGGATTGCCGGCAAGGTCGTCCCGTGCGGGAAAGTCCTTGTGCCTGCCGGAGAAGAAGTGGGCCGATGAGCCCTGCAGCCGGGCGTCGACGCCGGCCGGGTCGATGCCATCGGCCCGGAGCGCGTCGCTGAGGGACGAGCGGAAATCGGTGTACTGCTCCGGGGTCATGCCGAGCGGGGCGCTCCGGTCCGACCAGTCCCGGACCTGGTCGGGCGCGATGCCCAGGAACACGCAGTCCTCCGGCGTCAACTGCCGGCCGGAGTCGTCGGCGGGGAGCAGGTCACGGACCTCGTCCCAGCCCGCTTCCTCGGCCCGGTCCTGCTCCGCGTCGACCTCGTCCCGGTGCTCGTCGGCGGTCGGGTGTTCGGCGGCGGTCTGGTGCTCGGCGTCGTCGGCCTGCTGCTCGACGGCTGCCTCGTCCGGGGCCGGGGCTGGGGGCAGTGCGTCGTTGTCGGGAGTCGGGCTCTCCCCCGGCTCGGGGTCCAGCCCCGGGCGGTCCGACGCGAACGGGTCGGGGACCGGCCGTTGCTGGTTCTCCGTCCAGGTGGTGTCCTCGGGTGGATTCCTCACCTCGTCCACGTTGTCGTCGAGGTCCGCGGCGGGCACGGGCTCCCGAGCCGTGGGGTCCTCGGCCGGCGGATCCTGCTCGTCGTGGGGAGGGCCGGTGTCCTCCGTCGTGTGAGAAGTGGCGTCCGGTGGCGGGCTCTGACCGTCGTTCTCCAGCGGAGGCGTGGTGTTCTGCGGGGTCTGGTCCGTCGGCTCGGCGTGGTCGGGGTCCGGGGCGAGCGGCTGCTCGCCCGCAGTCGCGGCCGGAGTCTCCTGCCCGGCCTCCGGGTCAGGCGCTGTCACTTGCTCCATGCCCACGGGCTCGGCCCCTTCTGGCGGCGAGGACTCCGGCGGCTGGGACTCCGGCGGCTGGGACTCCGGCGGCGGGGACTCCGACGGCAAGGAACCCGGCGGCGGGGACTCGGGGTCGGGGGCCGGCGGGCGATCGTCGCTCTCGCTTCCGTGGTTCGCTTCCGGATCTGGAGGGGCCTCCCGGTAGTCGGTCATCGTGCGCCGCCCTGCCCCGCGCGCATCAGGTGGTCGCGGTAGAGGCCTCGCCAGCGGCCGGTGTCTCCGCTGTACGCCTTGCCGAGCAGCGCCACGAACACGGCGATGCTCCAGTGCTGATCTCCGGGCGCCGCGCGGTGGGGACGGCTCTTGTCGCCCCACGACTCCAGCAGCTCGCCGGTGGCGTCCCACCACGCCGGCCGGTCGGCCGGAGCGGACGGCCACGTCTTCATGCGCTCCCGGAACGTGGTTACGTGGTCCGCGGCCGCGCGCTCCGCGGCGTACGCCAAGGAACAGCGCACCGGACAGATGCCGCAGGATGCCTGCGGTGCCATCGCTGCCGCGGCGGCGGGGTTGGTGGCCAGCCAGACGCGGTGCCGCCGGGTCAGCTCGTCATTGTCGGCCAGCGGCGCCTCGGGAAGCTCGCGCTCGGCGGCGTCGCGGGCTCGCACGTCGTCGACCGCTATCAACGCGGGCCGATCGAGGCGGGAGTGGAAGGCGAAGGCGGACATCTTCGGCAGGGCCCCCGCGTACGCCCGCTGGTCGTCGGAGAACCGCATGGTGTCGCCGATCAACTCGCGGTCCTCGGCCGACAACAACTGGTGCATCACCTTGAGGTTGGTGTTCTTGTACGCGTCCGGAATCAGTTTCGACGGCGACTGCTCGACGATCACCAGGCCCTCGCCGTACTTCCGGTTCTCCGCGAGAGTGTTGGCGAACGTCTCCGCCGCCCTGGCCTGCGCATCGCCCTGCCGGCCGTCGCCACCGGGCAAGGGTCGACCAAGCAGCCGGTGCGCCTCCTCGATGACTGTGACGTGGGCCAGCCGGGACCCTTCCCGGTGCGCCTTGTAGTGCTCGGTCATCGCGTTCAGTAGCAGTGCCATGACAAGCGCCTGCTCCTTGGTGTCGTCACCGATCGCGGCCATTTCGATCACCACGGGTCGACTGAGCAGTTCGGCGACCGGAAATGATCGGGCCGCGGAGAGGGTCGGGCCGCAGGCCCCCTCGGCCAATGATTCGGCGCGCAGGCGGGATGCCGCCAGGATGTTGGAGCGCACCTCACCGGAGTAGTCGAGGTCTTCGGTGACCGCGGTGATCGCCGTGACGAAGTCGGACAGTGCCGGCCACGTGTCGGACTCCTCGGCGATCTCCGCAAGATCGAAACCGGCTTGCTGGTACGTCTCCCGAAGCGCCCGCGCGTAGATCGCCGGAAGGGGATCCCAGAGCCCGAACGCGGCGTCGAAGCAGGCTCGCAGGTTGCCTGCGTGGGTGGCGATGCGGACCCCGAGCGGCACCTCGAACGGGTTGAGCCGCAGCGGCGCGGTGTGCTCGTCCCCGACCGTGAACACCAGCAGATCCTCGAAGCCGGGCAGGGTGGCCAGCCAGCGGTAGTCGTCGCGCTCGGCGTTGACCGGTTCCAGCACGGTGAACGGAATGCGGTGCTCCGCCCACAGTTGCCGCACGAACGACAGTGTCGAGTTGGTCTTGCCGGAGCCGGTGGTGCCGAGGAACAGAGCGTGCCGGTTCAGGTCGGTCAGTTCGACGCCGAGCGAGCCGGCGCCCGGCTGCCCGCCGAGGACCACGTACGGCCCTGCCGGGGTGTAGTCGGCGACCACGGCCGGCGTGCGCGTGCGGACCGGGAAGCGGGGTAGCGTGCCGTGCGGGGCGATCGGGAGCCGGAACGCAGCGGTGGCCTCCTCGGCGTCGACGATCCAGGTCAGCGGGTACAGCGCGGCGGTGGGCGGGGTGGCGCTGCGCCACACCGGGTGGCCGCCCCAGTCGACGAACGACAGCGACCCGAGATTGCGGGCGAAGATCTCCAACTGCGGGCCGGCCGGGCGTTCCAGGGCGTAGGTCGCCCCGGTCGCCCTGCTGGTCAGATAGGTCTCCGACTCGGCGCGCTCGCTGCGCGAGATGGTCGCGCCGATCGCCGACGGCAGGTCGTCGCCCAGCGGCTGCGGCGCGCAGACCGCCACCCGGATGCGGAACGCCGACCCCTGATAGCGGCGGCCCGCATCGGCGTAGATCTTCTCGGCGTCGACGGCGAACGCGTCCGGGGTGAGCTTGACCCGACCGCCGTACAGGCCGCCGTGGTGAAACTCGCCGTCGACCGCCAGCCGCTTGTAGTGCGAGGCGGAGAGCGCGATCGCCTGGTTCAGGGATCCGGGCACCGGCATCGGATCGAGCCCGACGGTGACCACCACCTGGTGCGGCAGGCTGGTGATCGCCCGCAGCAACGGCTCCCAGGACCGGGACGTGCCGGTGAACGGCTGCACCGCGAAGTAGTAGAGCACCCCGGCGTCCGGTCGCTGCGGCCTCTCCACCAGCACGCGTTTGCGTACCTCGACCGCCCCCGCCGGATGCGGGGGAAACGGCAGCAGCGCGGCGCGCAGACCGGTCTCGGTCAGCGGCGCCGTGAAGACGTGGCGCGGCGCGGCCATCAGGCGGCGCGCCGCGGCCTCGGCGGCCGCGCGGGCCGCCGCTTCGGTGACGCCCCTGACCAAGGTCAGCAGATACGCCTCGAGCGCACCCTTCTCCGGCCGCCACCACCAGCGCAACTCGAGCGGAGCCCCGCTGTGCTCGCCGAGCTGCGCGGCCAGGAACGTGACCTGTTCGGACACCGCCTTGGCGACCCGTTCCTGCTCCTTCAACTCGGCGTACTCGCGCAGCTCGGACAGATCGGCCGCAGCCTCGATCCGTACGCCGGTCCACGCCCAGACGCCGGTTGGCTCTGCGGCGACAAGCACGGCAGTCATCAGCGTCCCCCGTCATAGAAAACGTTGACGTTGCACATGAGACGACGATGCAACCACACCTCGCGATCCGGCGGCAACGACGGTCTGTGACCGGTCCGTATCTGGTGTACCGTTCCGGTCACTTCGAATGCCCGTCACGGGGGGACGATCGTTGATGGACTCAGCCGAGGCGGCAGCCACCAGCGTGTGCTTCCAGTGCGGCGGCAGTGTCACGGCCGCGCAGGGCTCCTGCCACTACTGCGGCATGCCGGTGCTTCCCGAACTGGTCGGTGCCGCGCCCGCGCGGGCGGTGTCCACTTCGGATTCGCCCGAGCGGACCGTCGCTCCCGTCGCGTCCACAGTGTCGCTTCCGCAGCAGACACTCACGCTCGGTGGCGAGGCTCCGCAACGGGGGATCGGCCGTAAGCCGGTGCTGATCGCGGTCGCCGCGGTCGGCGCCCTGGTCCTCCTGGCGACCGGGATCGCCGTGGTGTCGAGACTGGTCGCGGAAACCCCACGGTCGACGGTCGAGGCGTACTTTGACGCGCTCGGTGACGGTGACGCGGCTGGCGCCCTGAAGCTTGTGTACCGCGCAGCCGAGATCGACCCCTCGAGGTATCCGCTGCTCACCGCCGCCGGACTGGCCGACCGCGACGCCCGCCCCCGCGATGTCAAGGTCGGCGACGCCAAGGAGGCAGTCGGGCGGTACGACGAGGGCACCAGCACCGTCGACGTCACCTATCACGCCGGCGGCACCACTGTTGAGCAGACGATCCTGGTCACCGAGGCCGCGGACGGCGACGGTTACCATCTGTACGGTCCGTTCGTCCAGGTCGAACTGAGGAACACCCTCTCGCGAGCGGTCACGGTCAACGGCGTCGCACTGAGCGACGACACGCAGGACGAGGTGGTCGCCTTCCCGGGTGCGTTCAAGGCGGAGGCCGCCGCCAGCGCACTGTTCGCCGGTGCGAGCGTGACCGCGCCCCCGGCCGGCACCAGGCTGAAGTACACGGCAGTGCTCGACTTCGGCACGCCGCAGCTGGCGCCCGGTGTGCAGGAGCGGATCGATTCGTCGGTGAGGTCGGCGATCGACCAGTGCGCGGCCAGCACGGCGGCCTCCCCCAGCGGGTGCCCATTCCGCGCGGACATCTATGCCTGGAACGTGTCGGTGCGGTGGTCGGTAACGAGGTACCCGGCGATCTCGGTGGACACCGCGACGATCGGTCTACTCGGCAACGACGACCAGGTGTCGATCTCCGACGACGGTAGCGGCAGCGTGCACTGGACTGCGACCTACAGCGACTTCTCAGGCGTACAGCAGACCAAGAGCGGCGACACGGCCATCCACATCCGCGGCACCGCGCAGGCGTCCGGATCCGACATCCGGGTCACCCTGAACTGAACTCACACGAGTGGAGGATCTATGAGCATGCCCGGTGAGCCGCCGCGGCAATGGGCGACCGCCGGCCCCAGCAGCGGTGACGTCGCCTACCGTATGCAGGGGCTCCGGTACGGCGGGGTCGAACTCCCCCTCGACGAGTCGGTCCCGGCGATGGTCATCTTCCGGCTCTGGATCGGTGCGGCCGTGAGCGCGTTCGCCGTCTGGATGCTCTTCGCCTTCCTCGGCATTATGGTCGCGATCGGCTCTGAGTCGTCGTCACTCAGCGGCGACTCCGCGGCGAGTGGCCTGTTCTATCTCGCCTCGATCCTGTCCTTCGCGGTCTTCTGGGTGGTACTGCTCGCCTCCAAGGTCGACGAGCCGATCGCCGAGTGGAAAACCCTTGTGGAGGACCGGTATCAGGCGGCCGACTCGGCCTATGCGGCGATCTACGGGACACTGCGCCATCGCGGCTTCCCGCTGCACGCCAATGCCGTGCGCATCCGCAGCGACCTGCTGGCCCCCGAGACGGTCAACAACCGTCTGCTGATCCAGCATCGCAACTACAGCATCTACGTCTCGGTCTTCCCCTACGGAAGCAGCCTCTATCTGGGCTGGATGATGTGGCGCAGCCGCCGCGGCGGGGCCCTGATCGGCCACTTCGTCAAGGACCTGATCGGCGGCATGCTGGGTCGCACCGGTTCGATCAACCAGATGCTGCGCACGGAGTGGGTCCGGGCGATGCGCGAGGCGGTGCACGCCGCCGTCCGCGAGGGCGCCGAGGTCGCCATGCAGGGCGCCGTGGTGCCGCTGGCCGCCACGTTCGGCCAGGAAATCCCTGTGCAGGACTTGCGCGCGGGCTTTGCCGGGCAGGGCTACGGGCCGGCCCCGGGCGTCACCCCGACGCCGTCGTACACCCCGCCACCGGCCGCCCAGGCGCCGGCGCCCCGGCCACCCACCTGAGCGGTGCGTGCTGAACCGAGCGCGGCCATCCCGATCGGGGTGGCCGCGTTGGTGGTACTTGTGCCCGAGCAGCGAAAAGAGAGATCATCACGCATGCTCGACCCCTCCCCCGAGGACGACGGGACTGCACCGACCGTTTCCACGCCGCATTTCGTGGGTCGTGATCGGGAGATGGCGGCGCTTCGGGGCGCCCTGGCCCGGCCACCGGCGATCGTGCTGGTGGAGGGCGAGGCGGGGATCGGGAAGAGCCGACTGCTGCGCGAGTGGCTGGCCGCGCCGGAGAGGCGCAGCGCCCTGGTCTCGGTGTGCCCTCCGCTTCGCGAGTCGCTGACGCTGGGGCCGATCGTGGACGCGTTCCGTGCGATCGATCGACCGGTGTCGCAACTGCGGCTCACCGAGCTCGCGGGCGCGTTGCGGCCCCTGTTCCCGGAATGGTCCGCGGACCTGCCGCCCGCCCTGCCGCCCCTGGACGATGCGAAGGCGGCACGGCATCGCCTGTTCCGCGCCCTGGACGAGCTGCTGCGGGCGCTGCGTGTCGACGTTCTCGTGCTCGAGGACGCGCACTGGGCCGACGACGTGACCCTGGAGTTTCTGCTGTTCGTCAGCTCCCGACAGCAGACGGACGGGCCCAGCCTCGTCATCTCCTACCGGCCCGAGGAGGTGCACGACGGATCGCTGTTGCTGCGGCTGACGTCCCGGTTGCCCGCCGGCGTGACCCAGCTGAGGATCGCCCTGGCGCCCATGCGACCCGACGGCACGGCAGCGCTGGTGTCCTCGATGCTGGACGGCAACCCGATATCACCGGAGTTCACGACGTTCATGCACGAGCGGACCGGTGGCGTTCCGCTGGCCGTGGAGGAGTCGGTTCGCCTCATGTGCGACCGCGCCGACCTCGTCTTCCGGGGCGGACAGTGGGTGCGGCTGAAGCTGCGCGAGCTACAGGTGCCGCCAACGGTGCGCGACTCCACCCGGGAGCGGGTGGGTCGTCTGTCGCCGACGGCGCAGCAGGTGTTGCGTGCCGCGGCCACGTTGGTGGAGCGTTCATCGCTGGCCACGATCGCCGTGACGGCAGGTCTGTCACCGACTGCCTGCCGAGCCGCCGTCGCGGAGGCGGCCGGCGCCGGCGTCCTGGACGCGGACGACCGTGGCCGGTGGCGATTCCGACATGTGCTGGCCGCCACGGCTGTCTACGAAGCGATCCCGTTGACCGACCGCAGACATTTCCACCTGCTGGCCGGCCGGGCCCTGGAGGACATTCATCCGCCGCCCGTGGCACGCCTTGCCCACCACTTCCGCGAGGCGGGCGAGACGCAGTCCTGGGCGCGGTACGCCGAGCAGGGCGCCGAGCTGGCCATGGCCTCGGGTGACCACACCAAGGCTGTCGACCTGCTTGTCGATCTGATGTCGTGGGCCGTGCTGCCGCCGGTGGATCGGGCACGGGTCGCGCGCGTCGCCGGAGTCGCCGCACTGGGCCGTCGCGAACCGGTCGACGCGGTCTACCACCGCGTGATCCGTACCCTGCGCTCGGTGTTGGAGACCCCCGGTCTCTCCGCCCGCCAACAGGCGGAGATCCGCAATCCCCTGGGCCGGCTTCTGATCACCGGGGGTGAGGCGCAGGCCGCACTCAGCGAGCTGGAGCAGGCGGTGGCCAACCTCGATCACGATCCGGTCGAGGCCGCCCGGGCAATGACCTACCTCGGCTGGGCCTATGCGGGCCCGTGGCCGGCGTCGACGCATCGGCGCTGGCTGGATCGCGCCGCCGAGCTCGCCGCCGCGTTCGACTCTCCCGCGGAGCGGCTGAACCTGGCCGGCAACCGAGCCGCGGCGTTGCTCATGCTCGGCGAGGAGGAGGCCTGGGACGTCGTCGCGGACCTCCCCGTCGACGGCACGACCGCGGCGGAGCGTCTCGACGTGGCCCGCATCCACGCGAACGTCGGGACCGGCGCGCTGATCTGGGGCCGGTACGCCGCCGCCGAGGAGCACCTCAGCGTGGCCGAGCGCCTCGCCGAGGCCGAACAGGCGTCCCGATTGCAGCACAACGTTCGACTCGAACAGGCCAACCTGGCGTGGCTCACCGGTCGGTGGGAGGGTCTCGCGGAGCGGAGCGCGGCACTCGCCGATGCCGACCGCGACCGGCCGGCACACTACCTCGGCAGCATTCGCCTCGCTGCCCGGCTGGCAGCCGCGGCCGGACGGCGGCGCGCAGCGGAGGAGCAATTCCGGCTGGTCCTTGAGGAGTCTGCCCGTCTCGGCGCGGCCGACGACACGATGGAGGCCGCCGCCGCGCTGGCCAGACTGTGGCTGACGGACGGAAACAGCGGCCGGGCGCTGCAGATCACTGACGAGCCGATGGACACGGTCCGGAGAAAGGGCATCTGGATCTGGGCGACGGACCTCGTCCCCGCCCGGATCGAGGCGCACCTCGCCGCGGGCGACCGGAAGGCCGCGACACGCCTGAGCGACCAGTTCGCCAGAGGACTGCGCGGCCGTACGGCGCCCGCGCCTCGCGCGGCGCTCGCCGTGTGCCGTGCCCTGCTGCTTTCCGCGGTCGGAGACCACGCCCGCGCGGCGACGGCATGGGATCGGGCGGCACGCGCCTGGGGCGCGTTGCCGCGCCCCTACGACGCCATGCTCGCCCGCGAGCGTCACGCCGAGGCGCTCATCGCGGACGGCCGGCTCGACCAGGGCCGCGAGCTGCTGGCGGCACAGTACGAGCAGCTGTTCCGGCTCGGCGCCCGCGGCGATGCGGACCGTGTCGCGCAGCGGCTTCGCGAACACGGCGCCGACGTCCCGCGACTGTGGCGCGGCGGCCGACGCGGGTACGGCGACCAGCTCTCACCTCGCGAGCTCGACGTCGTCCAACTGGTCGTCGCCGGTAAGACGAACCGGGAGATCAGCCGGATCCTGGCCAAGTCGCCGGCCACCGTGGATCAGCAGCTGCGTGCGGCGATGCGCAAGTTGAAGGT
Source organism: Micromonospora sp. NPDC049274 (assembly GCF_040678875.1). Taxonomy (NCBI): domain Bacteria; kingdom Bacillati; phylum Actinomycetota; class Actinomycetes; order Micromonosporales; family Micromonosporaceae; genus Micromonospora; species Micromonospora sp. NPDC049274. The sequence continues at coordinate 100,581 of NZ_JBFAQS010000007.1, read as the reverse complement.
GAGCTCCCGGACCGCGCTCGCGGTCAAGGCGGTGGAGGCCGGCGTGTTCGCCGAAGAGGCGTCCCGCGACGACGCTTCATGAATATTGACGTATCCGCTGGATAGCGAAGGTCACTCGTCCCGCCGAGCATGAGTCCATGATCCATAGCCATTGGGCGATGCATGCCTGAGCGACCTGTCTCGCACGACGACTCCGCCGCCGAGCACCAGCCGCCTCTCGTGCTGTCCCCCGAGCCGGGTGACAGCGCCCGCGACGCCTCCGACGCCCACGACGCCGACGCCCGCGAGAGCCACGACCCCTACCAACCCCTGTAGGCGGAAGGACCCCCATGAGACTCAAACCCCTCGCGGCAACACTTGCCGTAGCGGTCGGCCTGAGCATGATCCAGGCACCACCGGCGTCCGCCGCGGAGCCTGACCCAGGCCCCGCCAGCAAGATCGCCCCGAATCTGAAGGACCGCTTCCGCGCGCAACCACAGTCCGACTTCTGGATCACGTTCGAGACGGGAGCCGACCTCGCGCCGGCGAAGAAGGTCGCCGACTGGACCGCTCGTGGTCAGTTCGTCTACGACGCGCTGAACACGGCAGCGAAGAAGTCCCTGGCGTCCGTCTCGACCGACCTCGACCGGGCCGGCGTCACGTACACCTCCTACCCGATCGCGAACGCCGTGCTCGTCAAGGGTGGCACCGAGAAGCTCGCCCTCAACGTGGCCTCGAAGGTGCAGGTCGCCGAGATCCACGCGACGCCGCAGGTCGCGCTTGTCGAGCCCGTTGACGAGAAGATCCCCACCGACCAGGCTGCCCGACCCGCCGCCGGAAAGAAGGCGGCCGAGGCGGGCACCTCCACGTGGGGTCTGGACGCCATCCACGCTCCCGAGGCGTGGGCCATGGGGGCCACCGGCGCGGGCATCACCGTGTCCAACCTCGACTCGGGTGTCCAGTTCGACCACCCCGCCCTCATGCACCAGTACCGGGGCACGAAGCCCGACGGCACCGTCGACCACAACTACAACTGGATGGCCACCCGGGGTACGTGCGCGGGAACACCGTGCGACGACAACGGACACGGCACGCACACCATGGGCACCATGGTCGGTGACGACGGCACCAACCACGTCGGCGTCGCGCCGGACGCGCAGTGGATCGCGACGAACGGCTGCTGCGACAGCACCGGCGTCGAGTCGCTGCTGCGGTCCGGCTGGTGGCTGCTCGCCCCGACCGACCTCCAGGGCAACAACCCCGACCCGTCCAAGCGCCCCCACGTCATCAACAACTCGTGGGGCCAGACCGTCGAGCACAACTTCGACGACTTCTTCCAGGCCATCGACGAGGCATGGAGCGCGGCCGGCATGTTCAGCGTCTGGTCGTCGGGCAACACCACCCCGTACGCGGACTGTGACACCGTCTCCTCGCCCGGCTCCGCCACGAGCGCCTACTCGGTCGGCGCCTACTCGTCGGACGGCACGCTCGCGCCGTTCTCCCGCAAGGGCGAGGGCGAGGGCGGCCGGATCAAGCCCGAGATCTCCGCCCCGGGTGACCTCGTCCGCTCGTCCTATCCGAACAACAGTTACGTCGAGATGTCCGGTACGTCGATGGCGGCACCGCACGTCGCCGGCGCCGTCGCCGCGCTCTGGAGCTACGACCCGACCCTGATCGGGCAGGTCGAGGAGACCCGACGCCTGCTCGGCGAGTCGGCCGTCGACGTCGACGACACCGAGTGCGGCGGCACCGCCGAGATCAACAACAAGTACGGCGAGGGTCGGCTCGACCTCGTCCGCCTGCTGAAGCTCGCGCCGCGCAAGGGCGGCACCCTCACCGGTGTCGTCACCGCCGACGGCGCTCCGGTCCCCGCAGCCGACGTGACGATCAGCGGGCCGTTCAGCCGGTCGATCGGCACCGACAAGGCCGGCCGGTTCACGACGAACCTCCCGGCCGGCGACTACCAGCTCAGCACCAGGGTCTTCGGCTACCTGACCGCGACCGCCAAGGTCACGATCACCCTCGGCCAGGACACCGCCGTCACGCTGCCGCTCACCGCCGCCGTTAAGCACGACATCAGCGGCAGGGTCGTCGACGACAAGAAGCAGCCCGTCCCGAACGCGGACGTCTCCGTCACGGACACACCGCTGAAGCCGGTACGCACGGACGCCAACGGCGCGTTCACGATCACCGCAGTGCCCGAGGGCGCGTACAAGCTGACCGTCAAGCCCAACGCCTGCTTCTCGCCCACGACCGTCGCGCTGACCGTCGGCGCGCAGAACCCGTCGGCCGAGATCCCGGTCGGGCTCGTCGTCGACAAGGGTGGCTACAGCTGTGCCGTCTCCGACGGCGAATACCTGCGCGGCACCGACCCGGTCACGTTCGGCAGTGGCGTGTGGGCCACGGTGCAGCTGCCGTTCCCGATCGCGCTCTACAACGGCAGCCACGACAGCCTCGGCATCGGCCTGCGCGGCGTGATCGCCCCGGACGGCGCCACCGGCCCCGGCTACGGCGGTGCGGGCATCTTCCCGTTCTACGTCGAGACCCCCGTCGAGTTCGCGCCCGGTGGAGGCGTCTTCACGGCAACCACCAAGGTCAACGGTGAGGACGCGTTCGTCGTCGAGTACCGCAACGCCAAGCTCTGGGCCTATCCGGACCGGACCGAGTACACCGAGCCGGTCAGCTTCTCGGCCACGCTCACCCGCTCCGGCACGGTGATCTTCGGCTACGGCGACGGCGTCGGGTCCGACGACCCGGTGACCGCCGGCGCGCACGCCGTCACCGGCATCCAGGGCTGGGCCGGCGTCGACGGCATCCGGTTCTCCGACAAGGCCCCGGTGCTGCGCGACGGGATGGTCGTCACCTACGACATGCCTGATTTCGGGTACCTCGACGCGACAGTCGTCGACAAGAACGACGGGCAGCCGGTGGCCGGCGCCAAGGTCTCCTTCAGCAACAAGAACGGCCTGGTCGAGACCGTCACGACCAACGGGACCGGCGTCGTGCATCGCCAGCTTCCGGTCGGCGGCTACACGATGACCGTCGACGCGCCGAACTACACGACCGCGGCGTACCCCTTCTCGCTCAAGAAGCTCTACGCCAAGGCCACGATCGACGCGCGTCTGACCACTGGCGTCGCCGGCTTGAAGGCCGACGGCCTCGACGCGCTGCTGGGCACCGACCAGAACGGCGTGGGCTCGCTGACGCTCACCAACAACGGCTCCGCCCCCCTCACGTACGACCTGGGCGAGGCCGCGCGGCACCCCGAGCTCGACGGCGCCGACGCCACCGAGCGCAGCGGGAAGGGCGCGGCCAGCACGATCGACCTCGCCGCCTGGAAGGCCGGCGCGAGCGGCATGAAGCCGTCGAACGTCGACGGCAAGGCCGCGACGGCGAGCGCCGCGGAGGCACAGGCGGCAGCCAAGGTCGGTCCGACCTCCGGCGGTGACGTCATCACCCGGATCGCCATCCCCGGCACGATCGCCGAGAAGGAGCCGTCCGGCATCGGGTACGACGGCGACGTCTGGGTCCACGACTACAACGCGCGGACCAACACCGCCTACGCGGTGACGGGCAAGAAGACCGGGAAGGTCTTCGACGCCTCGTGGAACCCCGATTACCGGGCGTTCGACATGGCGCTCGACACCAAGACCGGTGACATGTGCCAGATGGAGGACAGCCCGGCCAGCTACATCCACTGCTTCAACACCGACACCGGGAAGGAGACGAGGCAGATCAAGGGTGACTGGTCCACGCTGCAGCTGACCGGGCTCGCCTACAACCCGGCCCGGGACGTGTTCTACGTCGGCGGCCGGGCGAACGGCATGATCGGCACCGTCGCCGGTACGTCGCACGACAACCCGGGCGCGCTGCTGTCCTTCTGCACCCCGCCGCTGCCCGAGGTGATGGGCCTCGCCTACAACCAGGCGTCCGACACCATCTGGTACACCGACCTCACCTCGAACCGGCCCACCCGCCTGCTCCAGGTCGACCCCGACGACTGCTCGCTTGTGAACGCGTGGTGGTTCCCCGGGCAGAAGGCGGGCCAGGGCGGTGGCCTCGAGACCGACTCGACAGGTGCGCTGTGGGCGGCGGACCAGGTCGCCGACGACGTCGTGCTCGTCGACGTCGAGGACGACCTGCTCACCGACCTGCCGTGGCTGTCGCTCTCCTCGACCGGTGGCACCCTCGCCCCGGGTCAGTCGACGACGGTCAAGGTCTCGATCTCGTCGAAGGGCGCCAAGCCCGGAGTCCTCGGCGCGAACATCGTGGTGCGGTCCGACTCCGGACGCCAGTCCAAGACCTACGTCCCGGTGACGCTCACGACCACGAACTACCAGGTGGGCATCAACGCCGGCGGCCCGAAGTTCACCGACGGCTCCGGCTACACCTGGTCGGCCGACCAGCCCGCCGGCAGGAAGGCGTGGGGCTACGAGGGGAAGACCAAGGTCGCCGCCACGAACGCCGGGATCGCCGGCACGACTGACGACGCCCTGTTCCAGTCGCAGCGCACCACGGCGGACAAGCAACTGTTCTACAGGTTCCCCGACGCGCCCAAGGGCACCTACGCGGTCGACCTCGGGTTCGCCGAGATCGACAAGGTGGCCAAGGGGAAGCGCGTGTTCGACGTCGTCGTGGACGGGGCGCTGACGGACTACGCGCACGACACGGCCGCAGCCGTGGGGCCGAACGCCGCCGACTGGCGTAGGGCTGTCGTGCAGCACGAGGGTGGTCCGCTGACCGTGGAGCTGCGGGGCTCGAAGGGATTGAAGGCCCCGAGCATCGCCGCGCTGCGGGTGACGCGCGACCCGCGCGCGGACGCGGTGGAGCCGGACCCCGAGCCCGAGCAGCCGGCACCGGGTCCCGTACCGGTGGCGCCCGCCGGTCGCTCATACGCGATGAAGGTGACCGACGGGCTCTACCGCCAGGGCACGCAGGAGTCCGGGTGGCACGGTGACGACCTCTGCGGCGTGCTGTGGTTCGACTCCAGCTTCGTCTTCCCGTTCTACGACACGGCCTGGGACGGCGTGTGCGTGACGACGAACGGCACGCTGGCCTTCGACCGCGCCAGCACGTCGGGGAGCAACACGGCACTGCCGTCGCCGTACCCGATCGACGCGATCTATCCGCTCTGGGACGACCTCATCGTCGACGACGAGGCGGGCATCTACTACGGCACGACGACCGTGGACGGGCTGGCGGCGCAGGTCATCGAGTGGCGCAACGTGGCCTTCTACGGTGACCCGACCGCCCGCGTGAGCTTCTCGGTCACCCTGATCGCGGACGGACGGATCCAGATCGGGTACGCCGACGGCGTCGGCGGCGACAACCCCCTCACCAAGGGCTCCTCGGCGACTGTCGGGGTGGAGAGCCTGACCCGCAACCCCGCCGGCCAGTTCTCCTTCGACCAGCCCGCGCTGAAGGCCGGTCTGGGCCTGGAGTACACCCTCCCGTCCGCCGGCACGATCGAGGGCACGGTCACCGACAAGAACGACGGCAAGCCGATCGCGGACGCGGTCGTCACGCTCAAGGGGCCGAACGGCGAACGGGTCATCACTGTCGACGAAAAGGGCCGCTGGAAGACCCAGGCGCTGGTCGGCGAGAACACCGTGCAGGTCGAGGCGCCGAACTACGTCACCGCCAGCCACCCGGTGACCATCACGAAGAAGGACCAGGCCGAGGTGGTCGACACGGCGCTGACCACGGGCATCGCCACCGTCACCGGAGCTGACCTCGACTGGCTCCTGGACAAGAACCAGAAGGCGACTGCCGACGTGACGGTCACCAACACCGGCTCCGCCCCGCTCGACGTGCGGATCAGCGAGCAGGCACGCACCAGCGACGGCGGACACGAGGCCGCCGACCTGCCGTGGCTGACCCTCACGGGCGCGGCCGCGACGGGCACGGTCACGCTGGCGGCCGGCACGTCCACCACGGTCACGGTGACGGCGGACAACGCCGGCAGCAAGCCCGGCGTGCTCGTCGGGGACGTGCTCGTGGCATCGAACGCCGGCAAGGGCGAGGCCCAGCTCAAGCCGGTCCGCCTGGCGACGTCCGCCTACTGGAAGGGCGTCGACGCGGGCGGGTCGGGGTACGTCGATTCCGACGGCTTCTTCTGGGCGCCCGACCAGGCGCTCGGCTCGCGGCCCTGGGGCCACGTCGGCGGGAAGGTGAACACCACCAGGGCCGACATCGCCGGCACCGAGGACGACGCGCTGTTCCGCACCCAGCGGACCGGCCAGACGTTCACCTACGTGTTCAAGAACGCCCCCGCCGGCACGTACCGGATCGGCCTCGACTTCGCGGAGATCGAGAAGGTCAAGGCCGGCAAGCGCGCCTTCGATGTGCTCGCCGACGGCAAGGTCGTGCTCTACGACCACGACGTGCAGGCGACTGTGGGCGCGTTGACCGCGGACACGAACACGGTCACCGTCGAGCACGCCGGCGGCGATCTGACGATCGAGCTTCGCCGCGACAAGGGAGAGAGCGACCCGATCCTCAACGCCCTGAAGGTTCAGCAGGACCCGCGCCTCTGAGCTGACCGACGATTCACCAGCAGTGGTCAGAGCCTCCCCGGGAAGAAGCTCCGGGGAGGCTCTGACCACGAGTCCTCACGAGCGAGTGCGGATGATCGTCTTTCCGGTGATCCGCTCAGTGGGGTTGAGAGCGGCGACGGCGTCGTCGAGGTCCGCGACGTTGCCGATGTTCGTCCGCAGTCGCCCATCCCGTACCCGCCCGACGATCTCCCCCAGTTGGGCGCGATCAGGTGTCACGACGAAATCGATCGCCAGGCCGTCCGCGGGCCGCGCCTCGGACGGTCCGACGACGGACACCAGGATTCCTCCGGCTCGAATCAGGCCTGCCGACCGCTTCCCGATGTCGCCACCGATGACGTCGAAAACCAGATCGACTCCACCGACGGCTTCGAGGGCGTCGTTCTCGAGGTCGACGAACTCCTGCACGCCGAAGTCGAGCGCCTTCGCACGGTCGGCAGCGCGTCCGGTGCCGATGACGTAGGCGCCGAACTCACGTGCGAGCTGCGTCACCATCGAACCGACAGCACCGGCAGCGCCGTGCACGAGGACGCTCTGCCCCGTCCGGAGGCGGCCGTGCTCGAACAGTCCCTGCCAGGCGGTCAGGCCAGAGATCGGCAGGCTCGCGCCCACCGCGAAGTCGACGTCGCCGGGCAGCGGCGCGAGGTTGCGCGCCTCGACGGCCACATACTCCGCAAGGGTGCCGTCGCGGGTCCAGTCCGTGAGGCCGAACACCCGCTGACCCACCGACAGTCCCGTCGTGCCATACCCGAGAGCCGTGACCACTCCGGCCAGTTCGTGCCCAGGGATCGACGGCGTCCGGTCACGGCCGAGGCGATCGGTCCAGGTCGAGGGCCACGTCATCTCGGTCGGGACGAAACCTGACGCGTGAATCTGGACGATGACGTCGTTGAGAGCCGGTTCCGGCTCAGGCCGCTTCACAAGCGTCATTCCGGCCGTTCCGGCAGCCTGGTCCGTCACCACGATCGCCTTCATCAGATACCTCCTGTATCCAGCCCTCGTCTGCACCGGCCCGAGGAGCACATTTCCGTTTCCCAGCAATGGCGGCGCCAAGCCTCGGCGCCGTGTCATCCACCCCGACCGGTGGCGGTTGGGGCGCCGGACGTGGCGGCAGCGTCTGCCGAACCGCACGCCGATGGACACGTCGGGCACCTCGTCACTACCGGGGGCACCCCGCTGGGCGTCCCGAACCTAGCGACGGTAGACTGGACTGTCAAGTCCACTATTGAGCCGCGTGACCACTACTGTGTCCGCGAGGGAAGTGCCAGTTCAACCTCATCAGCAGGGTGGCTCGCCGGACCCCAGCGGGACACGGATCTTGGACTACGGGGTCCAGATAAGGGGGAGGCTGCGGGAATATGGCCGACCCGGAGAGTGTCTGCACTAGCGGGTCCGGTGCCCTCCACCTGGCTCCGCAGCTCTGACTACCAGGTGCCCAGCACGACGACAGGCAAGGAGACGACGTGAACACCGAAAAGGCAATCCTCGCCGGCGGCTGCTTCTGGGGCATGGAGGAGTTGTTCCGCCGCCAGCCCGGCGTCGTGTCCACACGCGTCGGCTACAGCGGCGGCGACGTCCCGAACGCCACCTACCGCAACCACGGCACCCACGCGGAGTCCATCGAGGTCGTCTACGACACCGACAAGACCGACTTCCGCGCGCTGCTCGAGTTCTTCTTCCAGATCCACGATCCTTCGACGAAGAACCGCCAGGGTAACGACATCGGCATCAGCTACCGCTCGGCGATCTTCTACACCGGCGACGAGCAGAAGCGGGTCGCCGAGGACACCATCGCCGACGTCGACGCCTCGGGGCTGTGGCCCGGCAAGGTCGTCACCGAGGTCACCCCGGCAGGTGACTTCTGGGAGGCCGAGCCTGAGCACCAGAACTACCTCCAGACCTACCCCAACGGATACACCTGCCACTTCCCCCGCCCCGGGTGGAAGCTTCCGAAGCGGGCCACGGCCTGACACCTCCGGCGCGCGGATCCCGGGTCCGCGCGCCGGTCCGGGCGCAGGTGGTCGCCCTGGGCCGCTCACGACGCGCGGCCCCGCAACTGCAGAAACTTTTGCCTTTAGGACGAAGTGGTCCGGGGAAGCACGCACCGACGATGATTCAGCGATTGTCCGTACAGCCTTCACTGGGCCGAGGCTCGGACGTCGGCCCTTCACCATCACGTAAATGCGCCCTGACGGCGGATGGACTCCGCGGTCCCGTTCCTCCTAGATCATCTGGCCCGCTGGATAGACTCGACAGATGAGCGACGAGCAGACGGCTGCGCCGACAAATGGGCGGAGGATCAGTCAGCGGGGCATCGCGACGCGAGAGCGGATCCTCGAGGCGGCGAACCGGCTGATGCTCGTGCGCGGAGTGAACGCGACGACCCTTGACGACATCCGCGAGGCAAGCCAGACGAGCAAGTCGCAGCTCTACCACCACTTCGCCGACAAGCAGGAACTCGTACGCGCCCTAGTCAGATATCGGGGCGCGCTTGTGCTTCAGCGTGAACGGGGAGGGCTCGAACGACTGAGATCGTTCTCCGGCCTGGTCCGGTGGCGTAACGCGCTGGTCCAGGCAAATTCGCTGAACAACGGCAAGTACGGGTGCGGCCTCGGGTCAATGGCGCTCGAGCTGTCTGATCAAGATGAGCAGGCTCGATCGTCGCTGTCGGAGACGTTCGCGGCATGGGAAAGGCTGATCAGTGATGGTCTGCACCGGATGCGCGACAGCGGTCTACTGCGCCAGGATGCCGACCCGGAAAAATTGGCCACGGGATTGATGGCCGCTCTGCAAGGCGGCTACCTGCTGGCGAACGCCGCGCACGACGTCGCACCCATGGAAGTCGCATTGGACATGGCGCTGGAACACATCAAATCGTTCCTCGTGCAGCCGGCACCGCGACCGACCAGCCACACTGTCGGCGACCAAGCGGCAAAGATGCTGTGACCGCGATCAGCGACGACCAACAGGGGGAGAGGCCCTGCTCAATCTGCCAGGTGCATCCGCCACGGGGGTGCACGAGATCAAGCGGCAGTCAGCTCCGGTGCGCCGGACGCTGGGGGCGATGTGAGGATGGCAGCGTGCTGACAATTGGTCCGTTGACCGAACCCGATCGCGACGAGTGGGAGCGGTTGACCCGAAGTTTCCACGCGCACTGGGCCGGCCGCCCGGGTCGGCCCGCGACCGAGGTTGACGACGCTGGCTACGAGCGGACGTGGCAACGCCTGGTCAACGGCGAGCAGATCCGTGGCGTCTGCGCGCGACTCGACGGCACGATGGTGGGCATCGCGCACTACCTGTTCCACGCCAGCGTCTGGGGCGCCGGGCGCTGCTACCTGGCGGATCTGTTCGTGGATCCGCACGTACGACGGCGAGGTGTCGCGACGGCGATGATCGAGTGGGTGGCCAAGGATGGCGATGAGCATGGCGCCCCACGCCTGTACTGGAACACCGAGATCGACGCCGACGCGCGCACCCTGTACGACAGGCTCGCCGTCTACCGGGGCTACATCGTGTACAACTACACGCGGCCCGCCCCTACGGCCGTGACGTGAGCCAGCGGATGGACGGCGGGTTACCCAGCGGCGGTATCGAGGTCTCGCCGGGCGACACCGAGGCGCTCGAAGCCCGCTGGGCGCACTGTTGGAAGCCGCGCGACGTCGCACGCCACCTGGCCGGGATCCCCGCGCCTTGGTACGTCGCGGCAGGCTGGGCGTTGGACCTGTACCGCGGCGAGCAGACCCGCGACCATCACGACATCGAGATCGCCGTACCTGCCGGACGGTTCCCGGAGATTCGCGAGCGTTTCGCCGGGCTCACGTTCGACGCGGTGCACTCCGGTCGCATCTGGGAGGCGGCGACGCCACAGGTGCTGAGCGCCACGTGGCAGACGTGGCTGCGCGAGCCGGATACGGGGCGCTACCTGCTTGATGTCTTCCGGGAGCAGCACGACGGCGATGAGTGGATCTGCCGGAGAGACGCAACGATCAGGCTGCCGTATGCCGAGATCATCAGGTACACCCCGGAGCGGATCCCGTACCTGATCCCGGAACTTGTCCTTCTCTTCAAGGCCAAGCACGTACGCCCGAAGGACCAGACGGACTTCGACGGCGTTCTCCCGCTGCTGGCGCATCGCCAACGCGCGACGTTGTCCGCACTACTGAGGCAGGTGCATCCGGGCCATGTCTGGCTGGCCGCCCTGTAGCACCGCCGGTCGAGCAGGTCCGCAACGTCACCGGGTAGCAGAATCGGACGCGAGGGCCGCCTCCACCGCGTCCGCCGCCGCTCGACGCCCGCCGGCGGCCCGCACCGTCGCGGAGGCGGCACGCAACCGCTCGCGGATCGTCGGATCGTGCGCGAGGTCGCGGATCCTGGCCACGCCCTCGGTCCCGCTCGGGTCACCGTCGTCCGGGAGTCGCACGCCGAGACCGAGGGCCTCGACCCGTGCCGCGACGAGGTGCTGCTCGCTCGTGCGCGGTGCGCACACCATCGGGACGGCGAACCAGAGGGCCTCCATGACGCTACCCATCCCGGCGTGCGTGACGAAGAGGTCGGCCTGTGCCAACGCGGCGAGCTGGTCGACGTGCTCGTGCGCCTCGACCCGGTCGGACACCGTCGGAAGGGCGGCGACCGGGAACCCGCCGGTGGACACGAGCACCCGGTGGTCCGGCGCCGCGGCGACCGCGGAGCGGACCAGCGACCGTACCGTTTCCGGCTCGGCCGCCGCGGTGCCGGCGCTGACGTACACGAGCCGTTCGCGCCCCGCAGGGGCGGCGCCGAGCCGCGAACCCAGACACGGTCCGACGAAGTGGTGGTCCGTGCCGAACTCGTCACCGTTCCACTGGAACCACCGCGGGAGGAACGCGATCGATCGCTGCTCGCGCGCCTCGGCCAGGTCGCGTACGGTGCCGCGCTCGACTCCCCAGTGCGCGCAGAACTGGTCGAGCTGATCCTGTAACGCCGTGAAGGCGGGGTGTGCGGGGTCGAGCACGCTCGTCTGCCCGGTGGCCGCGGCCAGCGACCACGCCGGCCCCTGGGCGAAGGACGGGAACAACGCCACCGCCGGCCGGTCGAGCAGCTGCGCCAGCGCACGACCGGCCGGGTGGGCAGCCCGGTCGTAGAGCAGGATGTCGGGGACGTCGCCGCGCAGGACGGGAAGGACCTGGGGTACGACGGCGGCTGCCTCCGCCAGCAGCACGAAGGGCAGCCACACCGCGAAGTCGCTCGGCGGCACCGACGACGACGGGCGCGTGACAAGCGTCGACTCGTAGGTGACGACGTCCGCGCCGGCGCGTCTCGCCGGGGGCGCCGCGACGTCCGGGGTCAGACAGGTGACCCGGTGCCCGCGCTCCCGCAATTCGGCGATCACGTCGAGTACGGGAAGCAGGTGGCCGGTGGCCCCGACGGCGAGGACGGCGACGTGCGCGCCGGGCGTCGTGCTCATGCGCGCAGTCCGTGCCGGGCGGTGTACCAGAAGAACCAGGACAGCAGCCCGGCGAGCATGACGACGTACTGCACGTTGGTGACCGTCGCGACCGCGTCGAGGTCGATCACCGAGGCGATCGCGATGCGGACCACCGCGTCCAGCATCAGGACCACGCCGACCACGACGCTCACCAGGCGCAGCCGGCGCCGGAAGACGGGATCGTCGATCCAGCGCTGCTGCCACGCCGCGGCTCCCGCGTCGCCGACCTTGGCCGTGGCGATGACAGTGCCGAGGTGGAGCATGAACGGCCGCTTCATGGCCAGCGACAGCAGCACCCAGGCGCCGAGCAGGCCGGTGAGCCATCCGTCCTTGATGTACAGCAGACGCGCGTCCCCGGTGACCACGCTCAACGCGCCCCCCGCGACGAACAGGCTGACGACGACGAGGCCGGCGACGTCGACCCGTCGGCTGCGCGCGGCGACCAGGGCGGCGTTGGCGGCGGGGACCGCGCCCGCGGCGAGGGTGGCGGCCAGCACGTCGGCGCCCAGGGCGCGAAGCACGTAGTAGACGACAAGTGGCAGGACCGCGTCGACGACGACTCGTCCGACGAGATCACGGCGGGCACCCCGTCTCCCCCACGCCTCGGCGGCGGCTGTCGCGTCCTCCGGGTGGTCGTCGGCCGGCCTCACGCGAGCACTCCCCCGAGATCCCCGGAGGCCGGGTCCACGGCGGTCGCGCGATCGAAGATCGCGCACAACTCCTCCGCGTAGGCGGCCAGGTCCATCCCGTCTCCGCGGGCGAACCGCTCCACAGCGGCATCGACAGCGGCTCGGACCGTCACGGCCATCACCACCGGGTCGAACCGGCGCAGCTCCCCGGACTCCTGACCGGAGACGAACAGCTGCGCCAGCAGCACCAGCGGCACGTCCTCGCGAAGATCCGCGTCCGCCGTCTCCCGGGGCAGGTTACGGGCGATCTCGACGGCGGCACGGGCGTACGCCGGCCGTTCGCCGAGAAAGCGGAAGTTCGAGCGCAGGTACGCGGCGAGCTTGCCGCGCGCCGACGCCTCCGCCTCGATCGCCGGGACCATGAACTGCTGCGCCCGCTCACCGATGTGGCGCAACGCCGCGGCGACCAACTCCTGCTTGGTGTCGTAGTGGTAGGTGATGAGCCGCGTGCTGCTGAGTCGCGCCGTCTCGACGATCCGCGCGAACGTCGCCCCCGCGTAGCCGTGCTCGGCCAGCAACTCGACGACCGCCTCCAGAATCCGCGTCTTCCGATCAACCTCCGGTGTTATCTGCATGGATAAAATAGCAGCAGATGATGGGCCTCCATGTCAAGGGACGGCATGTCCGTGATGGTGGTGGCGGCCCAGCTCGCGTCGTACGGCCTCGTCGAGTCGACCGAAGACGTCTACCGATCCCGCCCGCACCGGCGGCGCGTCAGCTGCGTCGCCCGCTCACGCGACCGCTGGTCGGGGGTACCCGACAACGGCACACGTCAGGTGGTCGTCGGAGGGACGGCGGTGGGTTCGGGGACGTAGCCGCAGCGTTCCGGGTCGCACTGCGTCTTGTGGTCTCGGCCCCAGAGGTAGGTGTCTCGCCCGGCCGCCCGGGCGAGGTGGACGAGTCGCAGTTGTTGCCGACGGTTCACCGTCGAGGGCAATGCGGTGAAGGTCTCCGGGAGTACGGCGAGCATGCTGCTGACCTGGTCACCGTCGGACATTCGCACCAATGCGGTGCACTGCCACCAGCGGATCGTGCCGCCCCGAGCGCTCTGGTTGCCCGGCCAGTAGTAGTCCGCCGGATCCGGGACAAGGTAGTGCACCCCGTCGGCGTCCAGGTGGGCCCGAAGCCACGGTCCGCCTCCGCCCAGGCCGAGTCGACGTCGTCCGGCCTCTTCGGACAGGGCGCACAGCGCGTCGGTGTCGAGAGCTTTGAGAACTCTCGCCTCCGCGGGCAGCGGCAGACGCCCGACCGGAGCCTTGACCGGCCACCGGCCCAGCAGGACGCCGGCCCGTTGCGACAGCGTCATCGGCGGCGGGGTCCGGCCGTGAACCGGCAGTGGTGGTGGCGGCGTCCACCGGGCCCCGGCCTCCTCGATCTGGCGCAGCATCCAAGCGCGCCCTGAGGGCCCGCTGGTGTTCCACGTCCAGCTCATCGGCCGCTCGGCCATCGCCTGCTGAGAACTGCTGGCGGTGGCTCCCCTGCGGGATGGCCGCCACGGGCGTGGTCGGGCGATCCCCGGCATGTGGTGGCAAAGATCGGCCAGAGACCTTATGCGCTCCAGATCCTCGTCGAGGGAGCCGTCCTCCGACCCGTGCCGGGCGGTCGCGGCCAGATAGCGGATCTCGGTGAACGCCCTGGCCGCCAACAACGCGGCCATCTCCCGATCAAGCCGGGCCTCCCGACGACTCACGCCTCCTCGCCAGCACCGACACGACAGGCGAGTTCCCGAGCCCGGACCCACTCCGCCGGCCGGTCAAGCCCGTCGTCGAGCAGGAGCCACGTCGCGTCGACCGCCCCACCGACGAGGACCACAGCACCGCCCACCTCGACACCGAGCCACATGCGCCAATGATGCCAGCGGCCTACCGCTCGGTGGGGTCTGCGCTGATCACCAAGGTTCGGGCCCAGTTCGGCGACGAGGAGGCCGCCGCGCTGCTGCCAGCCCGCGGCACCGAGACCGTACGAGCGCTGTTGCTGCCCGCCCGCGAACTGTTCGCGGTGGCACTGGTTCGGCAGGGCGCGAGCTTCGGCTGGAACGGCCGCATCCGTTTGTCGCCGAGGACGGCAAGCGACGCGGTGGCGGCGCATCGTACCCAGGGCGTTGACGGCCAGCTCGGCCTTGCGTAAACCGCCGCCGTGCTCGGTCGTTCGGCTCTACGTTTCAAGCGCTGCCCGGCGCACCTGCCGCAGTTCCGAGCAGAGGAGTCGCAGATGGCGGGGACCAGTGCGAAGAGCGGTTCGACGGCGTCGTTCGACGAGGTGAAACAGGTCGACGCCGGCGTACTCAACGTCGGCTACGTCGACGCGGGCCCGCCCGACGGCGCTGTCGTGCTGCTTCTGCACGGCTGGCCGTACGACATTCACAGCTTCGTCGACGTCGTGCCGCTGCTGACCGACGCCGGCTACCGGGTCATCGTGCCGCACCTGCGGGGCTACGGCACCACGCGGTTCCGCTCCGGCGACGCGATGCGCAACGGCCAGCCGGCGGCCCTGGCCACCGACGCCCTCGCGCTCATGGACGCCCTCAACGTGGAGAAGGCGAAGCTGGCCGGATTCGACTGGGGTGCCCGGACAGCCGACATCGTGGCCGCGCTGTGGCCCGAGCGGTGCGCCGGCCTGGTCTCGGTGAGTGGTTATCTGATCGCCAGCCAGGAGTCGGGGAGGACGCCGCTGCCCCCGAAGGCCGAGCTCGCCTGGTGGTACCAGTACTACTTCGCCACCGAGCGCGGCCGGGAGGGGTACGACAAGAATCGGCACGACTTCGCCAAATTGATCTGGCAGACGGCGTCCCCCAGGTGGACGTTCGACGACGCGACATTCGACCGCAGCGCCGCCTCGTTCGACAACCCCGATCACGTCGACGTCGTGGTGCACAACTACCGCTGGCGGCTGGCCATCGCCGGGGGCGAACCACAGTACGACGAGGTCGAGCAGCGGCTGGCCGGCAAGCCGAAGATCGCGGTGCCCACCATCAGCCTGGAGGGCGACGCCAACGGCGCGCCCCACGTGGACCCCAGCGTCTACGCGAAGCAGTTCACGGGCCAGTACGAACACCGCACCATCAGCGGCGGCATCGGGCACAACCTGCCGCAGGAGGCGCCTCAGGCCTTCGCAGACGCGGTGCTGCAGGTCTGAGCCGCCTCCCTCCCGGCGGCGATCCGGGACATCGGCGTCACGTGGCCGTGCTCAGTCGAGCGGTCGGTTGTATTCGTGGAAGCCGACGACCTTGCCGTTTCGGACCATGACGTGAATGCAGTGCCGGGCCGCATACGGCTCGTTGAAGAAGACGCCCCGAGCCCAGTCCTCGAAGACGACGCGATCCTCGGCGACGGTTTTGGAGATCACCTCGACCGTGTCGAACCGGCTGGTGCCGGGTGCGAACACGCTGAAGAACCCGACCAGTTTCTCGCGCCCCTCGGCCCCGGTGAAGTGACCGGTCTGCGGGGCCGGGAGGATCACGTCCACCTCGTCGTCGAACAGGTCGAAGAAGCCCTCCCAGGAACCGGTCTGAAACCCTTCGATCAGGGCGTCGTACGCCTTGTCGGCGATCACTCGAACATCGTGGCTCATTGTCTGTTCCTTCTGAATCGGCTCTGTGCAGGCCGTGCGGGCTGGAGTGTGTCCGCTACCGGACGCCGTGCGGGGAACGCACGCCGCCGCCCGCTCATCGACCCGAGGGGTCCGCTGTGGGTCTGACCGGCACCGGTCAGCCCACAGCGGTGGGTGCGGGGGTCAGGTGACGTTGCGGATGGTGCCACCGTCGACGCGGATGTTGGCGCCGCTGATGTAGCCGGCCAGTGGGCTGGCGAGGAAGGCGACCGCCGTGGCGATCTCCTCCGGCCGGCCGAGCCGGTCGATGTCGTTGGGCACCAACTCGTTCGTCGCGCCCTGCTCGATCTGCTCCCAGGTCTCGCCCCAGCCCCGCTCGGGGGCGATCTCGATCAGCAGGTCCTTGACGGCCTCGACGAGGATCGCTCCGGGCGCGACGATGTTCGAGGTCACGCCGGTGCCCTTCAGTTCCCGGGCGAGCGACACCGCCAGGTTGTGTCGGGCGGCGAGGGTCGCGTTGTACTGCGGGTGCTGGAACAACGGCTGGGTCGCGAGCCCGCCACCGATGGTGATGACGCGTCCCCAGCCACGCTCGCGCATGGCCGGCACCAGTCGCTGGATCATCCGTACGCCGGAGATGACGTTGCCCTCGTAGGTCTCCCGCCAGGAGTCCGGCGTGGCGTCGGTCCAGGAGAGGTGCTTGTAGGCGCCAGCGTTGTTGACCAGGATGTCGACCGGGCCGCCGGCCAGGGCCGCGGCGGCTACCGCGTCCGCACCCTCGTCCGTGGTCAGATCACCGAGCGCGATGTCCGCTTTGCCGCCGGTTGCGCGGATCGCCTCGGCCACCGCCGTGGCCCGCTTCTCGCTCCGTCCGTGCACGACCACCTCGGCGCCTTCGGCGGCGAGCAGTCGCGCCATCGCCTCACCGAGCCCGGAGCTCGAACCGGTCACCAGGGCACGCCTGCCGGTCAGTTGCAGGTCCATCGGATTCTCCTTCTCTCTCTCGGCGTCACGCTGCTATGTCTACGACTGTAGACATCGCCGAACGGAGTAGTCTACACTCGTAGACGTGACGGCAGACACAGGCGAATCCGGGGACGGCCCGCGGCGGCGCGATGCCGCCGCCACCCGCGAGGCGATCCTGAATTCAGCGATCGAGGCGTTCACCCGCCTGGGCTACGACGGCGCTGGCGTCCGCGAGGTCGCCGCGGGCGCCGGAGTGACGGCGATGCTTGTCAACCGCTACTTCGGCTCCAAGGAGAAGCTGTTCGCCGAGGCGGTCGACCGCTCGTTCGCTCCGCGAACCGTCGTCAGCGACGACCCGAGCGTGCTGAGCGAACGGACGGCGGCCAGGTTGGCCGCGCGGACGTCACCAGAGGCGGACGATCTGGACCCGTTCGTGCTGATGCTGCGATCGGTAGCCAATCCACGGGCCGCCGAGATCATCCGCGCGGGCATCGAAAAGCACGTGGGACGGCACCTGACCGACATCCTGCCCGGCCCCGATGCCGCCCCACGCGCGGAACTGCTTCTCTCCCTGATCGCCGGAGTGTGGCTGATGCGCAAGGTCATCGCGACCCCGGCACTCACCGGCATGGATCAAGGGGCTCTCACCCGACAACTGCACGATCTGATCGAGGTCATCGTCGCCACACCGCCAGACACCGGCGGCGGCGATGGCGCACCCGCCGCGACCAGCCCCGGCTGACGGCGCCATCAGGCCGGCCGGACCGATCTATCCGCTCCCGCCGGTCGACAGGCCGTACGCCGGCTCCGCGTCGGGGTCGTGGCCGTAGAGCCACCGGAGGTGGCTCAGGTCGACCTGCCGGGCCAGTTCCTCGTCGCGGGCGCGCTGCGCCGGCCCGTCGGGCAGGTGGAAGAGGGCGGCCCGGTGCCGGGCCTGCCGGTGCACCTCCGCCACCCGGGGCCGGCGTGCCCGCTCGTACCGGTCGAGGGCCGTGGTCGGGTCCGCGGCGAGCAGGTCGGCGACGAGCAGGGCGTCCTCCAACGCCTGGTTGGCGCCCTGCGACAGGTACGGCAGGGTCGGGTGCGCGGCATCGCCGAGCAGCACCAGTCGGCGGCTGTGCCAGGGCCCGGTGATGTCCCGGTCGTACAGCCCCCAGCGGCTGACCCCGCGGGCCGCGCCGATGACGCGACGCACCTCGGGATGCCAGCCGTGCAGAGCGGCGGTCAGCTCCTCGACGGCCACGTCGCCGTTCTCCGCGTTCCGCGCGCAGACCGCGGAGACGTGCACCGTTCGCCGGGCCGCGATCGGGTAGTACGTGACGTGCGCGTCGGGCCCGAACCAGAAGAGCACCCGGGGTACCCGGCCCAGGGCGGGCACCTCGTCCACCGGGAGCAGGCCGCGCCAGACGGCGTAGCCGGAGTAGCGCGGACTGTCGTCGATCAGCGCGGGGCGCACCACGGAGTGCACACCGTCGGCGCCGATGACCAGGTCGGCGGTCTCACTGGTGCCGTCGGCGAGGTGCAGCGTGGCCTGCTCGTCGTCCTCGCTGACTCCGACGACGCGCCGACCGAGCCCGAGGTCGGCGGCCGGCAGGAGTCCGACCAGGCCGCGCTGCAGGTCGGCACGGTGGATGAGCACGTACGGGGCGCCGAAGTCGGTCACGCACGCGTCTCCGTGTGGGACGGCACAGAGGAGCCGGCCGTCGTCCCAGCGCCGGATCTCGATCGACTCGGCGGCCACGCCGTGCTCACGCAGCGTCGGGCCCACACCGAGGCGGTGCAGGATCCGCACTCCGTTCGGGGAGAGCTGGATGCCGGCGCCGACGGCGGCGAACCGGGCCGACTGTTCGTAGATGCGGTACGGCATCCCGTGGTGGCGCAGCAGCGCGGCGACGGCCAGCCCGGCCACCCCGCCGCCCACGATCGCGATCCGTGTCACGCCGCCACCCCACCCGGCTCGTACCCGTACAGCCAGGCACGGGCGTCCAGGTCGGCGGCCTGGCGCAGCGCCACGTCACGGGCGGCCTGTTCGGGGCCGTCGGCGAGGTGCATGTGTCGGGCCTGCGCGCGCGAGGCGCTCTGCACGGCGGTGGCCCGGGGCATCCGCTGCCGCTGGTAGCGCAGCAGCCGGTCCGGGGCGTCGGCGCGGGAGGCGCCGCTGAGACAGGCGGCCAGCTCGACGGCGTCCTCGACCGCCTGGTTGGCGCCCTGCGCCAGGAAGGGCAGCATCGGATGGGCGGCGTCGCCGAGCAGGGTGACCCGCCCGACCGACCAGGCGGTCAACGGTTCCCGGTCCCAGAGCGCCCAGTACCGGACCTCGCGGGCGGCTCGCGCCACGGCGGTGACCGGGGCGTGCCAGCCGTCGAAGGCGGCTACCAGGTCGGCCGGATCCACAGTGGCGGACCACGATTCCACGGGCGGCTGACGCAGGGGCGCGATGGCGGCGAAGCCGAGCGCCCGGCCGCCGCTGACCGGGTAGCAGACGAAGTGCCGGCCCGGGCCGAGCCACATCCGGGCCACCGGCGCACGGGCGCCCGCCGGCAGGCGATCCATCGGCACCAGCCCACGGAACACGCCGAGGCCGGAGAAGACCGGCGTGTCCGGGACGAGCGCCGCGCGGACCGCCGACCGCAGCCCGTCCGCGCCGACCACCACGTCGGCCCGGTGGGTACGGCCGTCGGCGAAGGTGAGCACCACCTCCTCGCCGTCACCGTCCACACCGACCAACGGCCGGCCCAGATGCAGCCGGGTGGGGTCCACCCGCGCGTGCAGGGCGTCGCGCAGGTCGGCACGGTGGATCCCCAGGTACGGCGCACCGAAGCGCACCTCACAGGCGGCGCCGAGTTCGGTGCGGGCCACCGGCCGGCCGGACCAGCCGTGGATCTGCGCCCCGGCGAGTCGGACGGCCCGGGCGTCGAGCGTCGGCCGCAGACCGAGCCGGTGCAGGGGTCGGACCGCGTTCGGGGAGAGCTGGACCCCGGCGCCGACCTCGGTGAGCCGGTCGGCCCGCTCGAACACCTCGTAGGCCGTGCCGGCCGCGTCGAGGGCCGCGGCCAGGGCCAGCCCGCCGATGCCGGCGCCGACGACCGCCACCCGCGGGCTGCTCATGACGGGTTTCCGTCCGGGTACGCCGCGGCGAGCCAGGCGTAGGTGCGCAGCTCCTCGAAGAGGCTGCGGCCGAGTCGGTTGTGCAGCATGTGGACGTGGGAGAAGAGGATCTGGGCGGGCGGCGTGTCGCCGCTGGCGGCGATCTGCTCGGCCAGCTCCGCGATCGCGGCGTGCCAGCGGCGGAACGGACCGTGTGCGTCCGGATCGGGCACCGGGCCGGTGGCGTCGACGGCGCAGAGGGCGGCGAGCTGCTCCGGCGTCGTGCCGGAGTTGCCGGCCCACACCCGCCAGGCGTCCATGCTGCGGCGGTAGAACTCGGCCTGCCGCTCACGACTCCCGAGGGCGGCCGCGGCGGCGATGGTGCCCCGCAGTCCCAGGCCGGTACGCAGCCCTTCGGAGGGCCGGCTGGGCAGCACGGCGACGACGAGCTCGCTGGAGAGCTGGAACAGCCGCTCGGTGGCGGGCATCAGCGACCTGCCGCCGTAGCGCAGGTGCTCCGGCTCGTAGACGGCCCGGTGCACGCCCGGGGGCATCAGGTCGAGAATCTGCCGGTCGGCACCGCGCTCGGTGGCGGCGAAGGTCACCGCCCCCGCCCGGTAGCCGGCCTCGTCGAGGGGCTCCTCGTCGTCGGCCAGCCGACCTGCCTCGGCCAGCCGGTCACGCAACGCCTCCTCCACCCGGCGGTACGCCTCGGAGTCCAGGTCGCCGACCCGGAACCGCAGGTGGGTGCCGGCCTGCCAGAAACGCATGAAGAACCAGGGCCGGCCGTCGAGTTCGGCGACCACCGGCCGGATCACCTCCTGGATCACCCGGTCCTGCACCGAGCGGGCGTCCGAGGCGAGGTGCAGGTGCCACGAACTCCAGTCGGTGGGCCGGATCGCGGTGGGGTCGGGGCGGAGCACGGTCTGGGTCACGGCATCTCCTCTGTTCTCGATTGCGGGGTTCGCAGACCCGGGTCACTGCTCGCGCTCACGACACCGCTCCTCACAACCTGATGTCGAGCAGCCCGCCGCTGGCATGCCGCGGCGTGCCCACCACTGCGGCGAGCGCGATCATCTCGTCGCCGGCCAGGCCGAGCAGGTCCCGCGTCGCGTTCTCCACGAACGCCCGGACGGGCCGGGCGAAAAGGTCTGCCGCGCTGGCCGCGAGGGAGAGGCCGTGCGCGGCCCAGCCGACGGCGTACTGGGTGGCCGTCCAGGCCGTCGGCCCGTGGGCGGCGTGCAGCTCCCGGGGGCGGACCGACAGGAACCACACCATGGAGGCGTGCCGGACACCGCAGCCCTCGGTCGGGGTGAGCGGGTAGCCGTAGGTGGCCTCCAGCTTCGCGGTGATCTCTCGGTCGGCTCGGTGCAGGACGAGTTCGCCGTCCGGCCCGACCCGGTGCACGCCGTCGACGTACCCCTCGATGTCGCGCAGGGCGACCGAGACGGTGATCCGGTCGCGGACGGCGGCCAGGGTGGGTCCGGGTGCCGGCACGGCCAGCCAGCGGATGATGTCGTGCACGACCGCCGCCGGTAACCGCCGACGGCGGGAGTCGAAGCCGGGCCGGCCCGCAGGCATCCGCCCCGAGTTACGGCGCCAGGTCAGCTCCGCCCAGTCCGGCGCGGTCGGCGCGACGGCGGCGCCCGCCGGTACGCCGGAGCCGAGTCGGGCGGGTGGGTCGGTGAACGCCTGCTGCCGGTTCACGCCGGCCACCTCGGCGAGGACCGGATCGGCCGCCTCGGCGTGCGGGTCGGCGGGCGTCGGTCCGGGCACCGGAGGGGGCGCGCCCAACCCGACGGTGACCGGCAGCGACCACTCCCCGGCGGGGTCGAGCCCCAGCTCGGCGAGGACCGCGTCGGCCCCGGCGTCGGGCAGCCGCACCCACGCCGGCACCCGGAACTGGTGCAGGCCGATGGCGAGGGCGCGCAGCGCGTAGCCGGTCTCGATGGCGACCAGGGAGCCACGGAACCAGCGGTAGCCGCGCGGGATGCGGGTGTAGCGGCCGGTCAGCGCGAGCTGCCGCACCCGGGGCGAATGCCCGGGTACCGACAGCGTGGTCAGCACGTGCCGGTCGGGATCCAGCAGCGCCCAGTGCTCCCCGTCGTCGGCGAAGACCTGCACCGGGTACAGGCAGCGCGGCGAGGCGTAGCCGCGGTGGGGGTTGTAGACGTTGTCCGGGTCGTACCACTGCGGGCCGTACGCGGCCACCAGGGCGTGCCCGATCGGGTCCGCCACCTCCCCCGCCACCTGCCCGTGCGGGTACGCGGTCCGGCCCAGCAGCTCCGCCGTCCCGTACGGGAGTGGACGGCGGGCGCCTCCCACGGCGACGGCCGGGGCGGGTGGGTGGACGTGCGTCTCCATCGGAGGCACCGGCTCGGACAGCCACGGCGGGATCACCGTCTCGTCCGCCCCGGTGGCGTACGCGTGCCAGAGCGACTCCCGGCCGATGGTGTGGTCGGTGTACGGGGCGGGAACCCGCAGCCCGGCGCTCACGGGAACGGGTGGGGATCGTAGGGCAGGGGGCGTCCGGCCTGGGCGGTGCCGGCGAGCGCGGCGGCGAGCCGGGGCTGACCCAGCAGCCGCTGCTGGGCGTGGCCGAAGCACATCGGCAGGATGCCGGGTACGACCATCTTGACCACCGAGATGCCGACGTCCCGGTGCTCCCGGGTGCTCTGGTCGACAAGCACCATCCGGTCCATGCCGGCCGCCGCGTAGAGCTCCCGGACGTGGTCCAGGGCGCCCCGAACGTCACCGGCGGCGGCCCGGTCGAGCTGGCCGGGCCAGTCGCCGAACGCCTCGGCGATCGTGGTCTGCGGACCGCCGAGCACGGCGGTGGCCCGGGCCAGCGTGGCGGGATGCATGTAGTAGCGGGGGTGGTGGACCAGTTCCTCCATGTTCCACGGGTCGGCCAACATCGGCTCGATGTCGGAGGTGTCCGGGTCCTGCGGGTCGGTGACGAGCTGGGCGACCTCGCGTAGGGCGCCCCGGATGGCGGTGGCCGGGTTGGCGCCGGACCCTCCGGAGTGGAAAGTGGCGGGGAATCCGCCGGTCCGGTTGACGGCGAGGGTCCACACGATCGGCAGGGCCACGTCGTGGGTGGCGACGAGGATGTGGACGTCGAAGCCACGAGCGTGGATGAGGTCGATAAGGGCCTGACTGTCCGGGTCGGTGATCGTCGAGGTGGGGATCACCGGCAGCGGGGTGGCCCGGTGCCAGGCGATCAGGAAGGCGTCCCGCTCGGCGAGCTCCAGCAGCGAGTGCAGCGCCGCCTCCTCCAGGCAGGAGCCGGCCGCGCAGCCGCTGGAGGAGTCGTAGAAGTGCTTCCGGTTCTCCCGCGGGTTGGCCCGGCGTGCGGCGCGGGCGGCCCGGCGGTTCAGCTTGTACCGGTACTCGTACTGGTAGAAGCCGATCTCGGCGGGCACCAGCACCGGCCGCCCGGTGCCGAGGTCATGGCCCCACACCCAGTCCATCGGGCTGTCCGGGTGCACCGGGAGCACCCGGGCGGTGGGGTGGGCGAGCTGCTCGTCGGTGTGCCCGCCGAGGGTCGCCGGGTCGAGTGCGTGGTCGGCGACCTGGCGGTAGGTCAGCCCCTGGAGCACCGGCGCGTCGAACGGGAAGCCGCCGAGGCGCTCGTAGAGCTCGATGAGGCCGACCGGTTCGGCTTCCCGGAAGGTCATCGCCCGGCCGTGTCCCCACGCCGGCGCATCCGGCATGATCGACATGCTCATGGCGAAGGGTGCGGCCGACTCCAGAATGATCTTCTGGACCGGGCCGAAACGCTCGTCGACGACCCGGTTACGCAGCGCCCCCGGAACGACCAGGCGGGCACCGTCCGCGGCCCGGGTGGGGTCGCCCGGCGCGGCCGGGTGGCTGCGCAGGGTCAGCGGCTCCGGTCGCCAGTCCAGGTCCGGCTGGAAGCGCGGAGCACACGACGAGCAGTAGAAGTGCCGCGGGATCCGGTGCCGCCGCACACCTGCCGGGCCGACGACGGCGAGCTCGCCGGGGGCCAGCGGCACGTCCGCCAGGTTCCGGGCAGCCGCCGCCAGCAGGTCCGGCAGCAGCGGGTCGCCGGTGCCGGTCCGCCAGCGGTTGAGGTCCAGTCGGGCCTGCAGCGGGTGCTCCAGCACCGAACGCTCGCGGGACTCGGCGCAGACCGGGCAGCCGGCGTCGGTGCCCGGCACCCAGCGTGGGCCGATCTGCACCTCGTCGTCGTACACCCGCACCGACAGGTGCTCGCGGCCGTCGGCGGCGCTGCGCCGCCACTGCCCGGTCTGCCAGTCCAGGTCGAATCCGCGGTCGAGCGTCACTGTGGCGTCGACCGCGAGCAGCGGGGCCAGCGCGGTGAGCCACTCGTCGGCGGCGTCGGCGGTGAACCCCGGCCCGAGGTTGGGCCGGTCGGTGTCAGTGCCCATCGGTCTGCTCCTCGATGTCGCCGGTCACCTCGACCGGGCCGTACCAGAACGGAAGCTCGCCCAGGACGGGGTCGGCGTGCCGGGCGCGGCCGCGGAACCGGCGGCCGGTCGCCGCGGCCAGCGCGGTGACCTGCTTGCGCAGCGCGTCCACCACGCCGTCACCGGCGAGCAGCAGGGCGTCGGTGTGCAGGGCGGGTTCCGGCTCGCCGCCGGCCGCCCGGACCTGCGCGGCGGTGACCGCCACTCCCACGGCGGCCCGGACGGCGGTGTCCGTGTCCGGCCCCCAGGCCACGCCGAGCGTCTCCCCGTCCGGGGTACGCACCCGGGCCAGCCGCCAGTCCAGGCCGGGCACCGCGCGCAGGTCGACGACGTGCGGCTGGGCACCCAGGCTCTGCCGGATCCGGCGCGTCTCCGGGTCCAGGTCCGCCGGGTCCACCAGGTGGGCCTGCTCGGCTTCCGCGGCGAGCAGCCGCAGTACGCCGTCGAGCAGCCACGTCTCCTCGGTCAGTCCCGCCGCGCCGCCGTCGGCCGCCCGCCGCATCCCCTCGATCGCCGCCGCGACGTACGCGGTCTGGAGGTCGGGTCCGGCGGCGAAGACCGAGCCGGTCCGGCCGTCGCGGTACGCCAGTTCGCGCTGCGACAGCGGCAGCTGGGGCAGCTCCGGTTCCCGGTCACCCCGGGTGTACGGGCCGGTCCAGCGGGTGGTCAGGGCCGAGACGGCCGGGGTCAGATCGTCGATCGTGGGCAGCGGAACGGGTTGGGCGTCGTCCAGCAGGTGCCACCGCTCGTCGTCGGCCAGGGGCGCGCCGAGCACCACCCGGTCGGCGGTGAGCGCGTCGGAATGCACGACGTGCGCGTCCCGACGGGTGTCCTGACCAGCGATGATCGTGAACAGCAGGTGCGCGGCGAGCGCACCTGCCAGCGCGTCCGCGACCGGACGGGCGGCCGGCGGCACGCCGTCCGCCGCCGCCTGCTCCAGGACCCGGTCCCGCCACGCCGGCCACACCGCGGCGGTCGCGGCGTCGCTCACCAGCGGTCCGGCCACCAGCACCCGGTCGTCCAGCAGCACCGGCAGCACCGGCGCCGCGCCCGGCTCGGGCGCCTCGTCGGCGGAGAAACAGCGGATCACCGCGTCGAACCCGGTCAGGTCATCGGTCGCGTCCCGCGCCTCGGCCGCACCGATCCCGGCCCGGAGCAGCCCCCGCACCGCCGGCCCGGTGACCTCGACGGGGCCCACCACCGCGACCCGTGCCGCCCGCACCGCCGCGAAGGCGGCGTACGGATCCGCGGACACCGCCTCCAGGTACGCCAGCGGGCCGGCCCACCGCTGCCGCTCGGCCTCGTCCGGCTCGGCGACGGTGTGCGCCGCGAAGTCCAGCAGCAGGTGGTGCCCCCGCAGCTGGTCGACCAGGTGGCGGACGGCCGGCCTGGCCCGCTCGGTGCCCAGCGCGGTCACCATCTCGTCCTCGGTGGTGCCGACGTCCAGCAGCGGCACACAGGTGTCGGCGACGCGGAACAGCAGCGCCGAGCCCCGCAGGACGAGCTGGTCGCGGCCCCCGGCGAGGTAGACGCCGTCGGGCGTCGGCGCGTAGTGCAGGTACGGTCGCGCGCGCAGTCTCATGACTTCTTCCCTCCGTACTGGAACAGGCCGCCGGGGCGCCTGCCGATCTCGACCACCCACTCGTGCGCGTGCGTACCGTCGACCACCCCGGGAAGCGCCTCCTCCAGGTAGTCCACGGCCTTTCCGTCGGCCCGACGCTCGAGCATCCGCGGCAGCACCCGGGTGCCGAGGGCGGAGGTCAGGTCGACGTACTGCGGCTTCTGCTTCTGCCGGCGGGGCATGATGTCGGCCGGGCGCAACGACCGGGGCGCCTCGTCGTCGAAGGCGGTCTTGACCACCACCTCCTCCGGTACGCCGTACCGGCCGCGCCAGCCGGTGAGGGCGAGCAGTCGCTCGGGGCCCTCCGGCGCGGCCAGCGCTCCGTCCAGCTCGGCGCCGCCGTACCAGCGGCGGCGGCTCACCACCACGTCACCGACGGCGATCCGGGGGGCGATCCGGGTACGGGCCCGGTCCCACGGGTTGCCGCCGTGCCAGAGGTCCAGCAGGTAGTTGTTGAGTCGGCCCCCGGTCGCCAGGCAGGACGCCACCGACAGGGGCGGCGGGAACAGCCCCGGGTGGCCGGTGCCCAGCGGCAGCACCCGCAGCCGCTGCCCGTCGGCATCCGTGACCGCGAGCGTGTCGGTGTCCGGGTCGTGCACCAGACGCAGCGCGTACCAGTCGTCCGGGCCCAACCCGTCGGGCAGCACGCGGGGATGGGCGTTGACGTTGAGTCGGTGCAGCCCCAGGTCCTCCACGACGCGTGCGCCGTCCCAGCCGAAGCGCTCGGTGAGCCGGTCGGCGAGGTACGGCAGCGCCCGCCCGCCGAGCCGCCGGTCGCCGTCGAGGAAGCGGGAGTAGAGCATGCCGTGCCCCGGCAGTCCGTCGTTGACCACCAGCCGGTCCCCCGCCCACTGCGCGAGCACCCCGTAGCTGAGTGGGTCACGCCGGAACTCCTCGGGCAGTTCGGCGACGAGCTCGTACGCCTGCTCGGCGGACCACCGCACCTCGGGCTCGCCCGCCTCGGCGGCCCGGGTGATCTCCGCCCGGGTCCAGGCCATGATCCGGCGGCGCAGCGCGTACAGGCGCAGCAGCGGATCGTCGCCGACAGGGCTGTCGTCGGTGAGCGTGGCGGCGTAGTCCCCGGCCGCCACGGCCTGTGCGGACACCGCCTCGACGAGTTCGTCGGCGTGGTCGGCGAGCGAGACGCCTGCGCCCGCGCCGAACCGCCCCACGAAGGCCCTGGTGGTCATCATGCGAACGTCGTGCAGCCAGTCGAAGACAGACAGCAGCTCCACCGCCGCGCCCAGGTCGGCCAGGTTGCCCCGCACCGGCTCGGTGTTCACTGTGGTCGGCGGGAGGAGGTAGTCCTCCTCCACCATCACCTGGGCCGGCCGCTGCGCCAGTCGGCTGACCCGGGCCAGGTCGGCGCGCAGGGTCGCCAGGTCAGCGCCGCGCTCCAGCACCGGCCCGTCGGCCAGCCGGGACAACCCGGTACGCACGTCGGCGAGGGCGTCGGCGGCCGGGGTGTCCGGCCGGTCCAGCTGCTCGGCCAGGTCGGCGTCGCCGTTCTCGGCCTCGTTGAAGGTGCACAGGATGCCGCTGTCCAGCGCCCGCAGCACGATCTGCTCGGCGTCGGGCAGTGGGCAGCCGGAGTGCGTGGACACGTACGCCGCCACCGCCCGGGCCGGACGCGGGCCCATGGCGATCGCGTCCATCAGCAGCTTGATCGGGCCCCGCAGCGGCGCGGAGAGGCGCTGGTAGCCGCCCTCGGTGGGGCGCAGGAAGAACAGCGCGCCCTGCTCCGGCTCCACGGCGGACGTTGGCGAGAGCCCCACCCAGACACCGAGCCGCGCCGTGCCCGCCGGCGGGTTCAGCCCGCCCAGCACATAGGCGATCATGACGCGGTCCAGGCTGGGGAAGGAGTGCGCCCCGGTGAACGGCACGCCGCGCGGGTCGATCCCGTCGGGGCCGGGCACCGCGATGCCGACAGCGGTGAACCGGGCCAGCGGGCTGGTCCGGACCATGGCCCGGGTGACGTACTGGATCAGGCCGCGCTCCGACTTGCGGGCTCGGGCGGCCACCGGTTGCCCGGTGGCCACGGCGGCCCGGTAGCGCTCGGCCTCCTCGTGCACCTCGGGGGCGAGCAGGGCCAGCGAACGGCGCAGGTCCTCGTCGCCCAACAGCCCGGCGAGGGTCCCCCGTTCCCGCTCGGCCGCCGCCGGGTGCTCGGCGCTGAGCCGGGCGCGCAGTTCGTCGCGGCGGTGGCGGGCGGCGACCCAGGCTGCCACGGCGGGCAGCTGGGTGAGGTCGGTGCGGGGCTCCCGATCCCGGGAGATGGCGCGGCGGGCCTCCACGAGACGCTTGCGTTCGGCCTCGTCCGAGCTGGCGCCGATCAGCCGGTAGAGATCGTCGGCGCAGCGGGCGGCGCTGTCGGACAACGCCCTGTCCACGTCGGTCAGGTCGGCCAGGAGCACCCGCAGCGTCGGGTCGGCGAGGCGGGCCCTGCGCAGCGGGTTGATCCGCAGTTGCCAGAGGGGCTCCGCCGGCGAGGTGGTCGTGATCGGGGCGAGGGGCGCCGGGGCGGCGGGGGCGAGTGTCATGCCGCCCTCCCCGCGGTCGCGACGACCCGGACCCGGTCGCGGGTGAGCCGGTCCTGCCAGCTCTCACCGAGCACCTCGTCGACCAGCTCGCTGATCGCGTAGCACATGTAGTAGCGCTGCATCGGCGACACGGTGAGCAGCGGAAGCTGCTGGTAGAAGAGGTTGATCAGCACGCGGTAGGCGGCGAACCACTGGGTGGTCCGGTCGTAGGCACCCGACGCGGCGACCCTGCGGTGGAACTCGGTGTCCGGCTGGTCGCCTGTCGGCACCACGTCGGGGGCGGTGGGCGGGCCCATCGCCGCGGTGTCCACACCGCCGGTGATCTCGTCGAGCAGGTCGAGGCTGAGCGTGCCGTCGGTCACGGCGGCGTCGAAGGTGCCGGCGCAGTAGGCGAATGCCGTCCGCCAGGCCGCCGCCGGGCCGCTGGGAGTGCCGGCGAGCCGCTGCTCGACCACCGGGCGCAGCACCGCCGCCTCCCGGGCCAACCGCTGCGCGAAGACCGGGCGTACGTCCTGGGTGGGCCGCGCCCAGGCCAGGAACGCCTCGACGTGCGACCGGAACGAGTAGACGCCGTGCGCCAGCCCCAGGAAGTAGGAGTCGGCGAGCGCCGCGAAGGCCTCGCCGAGGCGTACGGTGCCCTGCTCGGGCCGGCGCGCGAGTTCGTCCACGGTGTCCAGCAGCGGCGTGGTCAGGACGCTCTGCGCCACCTCCCAGCCGGGCAGGGCGCGCAGCGCCGGCTGTTGCGGGCCGGTGTCCTCCCGGCGGAGCAGCCGCACCGCGCCGTGCTCGGCCATCGGCAGGTAGGGCGGGGGCACCGCCTCCAACCGGCCGAACTCGCGAGCCTGGGTGAGGTAGTCCTCCTCGCTGAGGGCACGGGTCGGGTCCAGTGGGCCGGCGTCCAGCTTCGCGGCGACGGTGGCCCAGTCCGCCGCGCCCCCGGCGCCGCCGTAGGCGACGACGTCGACGTGCGGACCGTGCCGCCAGCCCCGACGGAGGTGGACGACGGCGTTGCCGTCGCCGTGCAGCGCGCGGGCCACCGGCACCACGGATCGTGCCAACCAGGGAAGCGTCAGTGGCCCCCTGGTGTGGAGCCGCACACCGATCACGTCGGTGGCCGGCTCATACGCCTCGGTCGTCATGTCGACGCACCTTTCCGGAATTGTCTCGACGAGCAGGAAATTCACTGGGAATTCGATTCTCGACCCGCGCGGCGATCGCACAAGAATGTTCCTGACAACTGTCAGCAATCCGCTGACGGCTCGTCTCGGCGGGTGGTTTGCGCCTTTTGAGCGACCTACGCTAGGGTCTGCTCATGTCAGCTGACACCGGCGCGCGTCAATTGGGCGGCGAGTCCGTGAATCGCCGAGGCCCGCTCGCCATGGGCGTCGTCACGATGATCGTCTACGGGTTGCTCTGGCTGATCGTGGGCGTGACCGGCCTACCGGTGCCCACCGGGGTTCGGCTCGCCCTCGACCTGGCCGCGGTGGTCGGTGCGGGCGCCCTCCTGGTGGCGAGCCGGCGGCTGCAAGCGCGCGGTCCGTCCCGGGTCCGCCGCGTCCGCCCACATTCGATGCGCTGGTTCCACCTGATCAACCTGGCCCAGACCGTGCTGATCCTCGCGGCCGTCTTCGGGCTGCTCCGGGCCGATTCACCAGGACTGATCGTGGTGGCTGTCTGCCTGGTCGTCGGCCTGCACTTCCTGCCCCTGGCCCGGATCTTCGACGTCCCCGGCTACTGGTGGACAGGCGCACTGCTGATCCTGGTGGCAGCGGCCGGCGCAACGGCGTACGGTCTTGATAGGAGCAACGAGACCGTGCGAGCGGTGGTCGGCCTACCGGCCGCCGTCGCGCTCTGGTCCACCGCGCTGGACGTGTCCCGGCGCGGATGAGCGAGGGCCAGGCGCACCGACGTCGGCTGCACTCGTCCAACTTCGACTTGGACGAGCACAGCCGACGTCAGCCGCGTCAGCAGGTGCTGGGCGAGCGGGTGGGCGAGGGCGACAGTTGTTTCCCGTCGCCGTTCATCCCCTGTGTCCCGTCGCCGGTCCGGCTGGTCTCGGTCCGACCCTGACCGTCGTTCAGCAGGTGCTGGACGAGCAGGTCGAGGAGGAGGACGAGGTGCCGATGCTGCCGCTCGACGCGCCCAGCTCCGGCAGAGCCACGCCCTGGGCGACCTCGAGGACCTCCAGGTCGGCGATCTCGAACGAGTCGAAGGCCTTGTCGTCCTGGGCGGCGGCGGCAGCGGTTTCGTCGATGCTCATGTCATTTCTCCTTCTGCTGTGAAGGGCTTTTCTTCAACCCTTCCGGTGAAATCAATTCTGGCCTCGCACACCGGCCGTGTCCATGCTTTGCCAGCGCCTGCTGACACATATCACGGTGGCAATTACATCGGTGCCCCCCGTTACCCCGAAAGGGCCGCCCGGGGCGAGGTGAGAGCCTTTCGGAGAAGGCGCACACCAGGCCCGGACGGCCCGTGCAGGGGCGCTTCGGCAGGTCATCCGCGACCCAGCTCCTCGCCGGCCCGCAGCGCCCACTCCGCGCCGTTGAGCAGCTGCCAGCCGTCCTCGGTGCGCCACGTGCCCAGGTCACCCGCAGGCCGGCTACCGAGCAGGAAGTCCCCCACCGACGTCTCGCGCAGCCAGTCCAGCCGCAGCACCCGGGCGGCCAGGTCGGCGTCGCCGATCCCCAGCCCGCACGGCGCCAGCCCCATCGCCGTCGCCACGAGGTACATGGTCTGGTAGACCACCCCGCAGTGCCGCAGTGTCATCCCGTAGGCGATGCCCGCGTACTTCCACGACAACCGTTGGAAGCGGGACGTCAGGGTGATCAGCACGTCACCGTCCGCCTCGCCGCCGGTGGCGCCCGCCGCGACGTCCAACATCGCCGCCTGGTCCGCCGGGTCGTCGTTGACGAGCACCAACCGGTGCGCCACGGAGTCGTAGAACCAGATCCCCGCGTCCAGGCCCGCGCAGCGGCGCACGGTCAGGTACAGCTCGATCTCGTACGCCGACCCGCCGGTCGGATAGGGCCGCCCCACGATCTCGTTGCCGGTCGGGTCACCCTCGGCGCCGCGCAGCACCCGCACCCGACCCACCCGGTAGAGGAACTCGCCGAGCTGGCGCAGGGTGAGCGGCTCCTCGCCGTAGGAGCGGATGGACCGGCGGCCCTCCAGCGCCACGGTGAACGCCGGGTCCCGAGCCAGCACGTCGTCGAGCTCCGGCCGGTACAGCTCCACGGTGCGGCCCGCCGGCGGCTCCTTGACGGCCGGCAGCGGCGCGATCTCCCCCCGGTGCGGGTAGATCCCACCGATCGGGTCGTCATAGCGACCGGGGCGGGTGCGCGAGTGGAAGAGCAGGTCGTGGAAGGACCACTGGCGCAGGGTCACATCCGTCTCGGACTCGAAGCCGCCGGCGCTGTCCGCCGCGTCGACCAGGCCCGCACCGACGAGATGACCGAGGAGCGTGGCGACCGCCGCGACGTCGAGGTCGTCGCCGGCCAACTCCAGCGGAGTACGCGGGGCGCCCAGCTCGCCCACCAGGCGTCGGGCCGCCGGGTGTACCAGGAGCACCCGGTGCCGGGCCAACGGCGACTCCAGCACCAGCGCGCCGTCCCGGGAGCGGCAGAACGCGAAGCGGGACAGCCGCACCCGGGCGGTGGGCGTCACGGTGACCGGCGCGTACTCCGTTCCGGGTGCGGTCCGCTCCAGCCGCAGCATCTCGCGGTCGCCGGCGACGACACCCCGGGCGAGCAGGTGGGGCGTCCGGTCGAGGAACCCGCGCAGCTGGGCGGTCTCCCGCGCGGTCAACCCGCTGAGCAGATCGGCGGGGTCGACAGGCCCGTCGGCGAGCCTGCGGAGCGCCGCGGTGAGCCCGTCGCCGACCTGCCGCATCGCGACCACACCGGCGGGGCTGGTGAGGACGACCCGGCCGTCTTCGAACTCCGCCCGGACGTCGTCGCGGAACCCGACGACCGTGCCGTCGGTAAGGGTTGTCGTCTGCATGGTGCACTCCGTATCCGTCGCGGGACCTGGGTCTTGGGTCTCGCCGCCACGGATTCCGGACCTCGCCCGGACACGACGCAACGAGGCGCCGCCGCCACTGTCACCGGCCACCTCGGCCGCTGTCATCGACGGATGACGCTCGCACCGCACTCCGGTGACACCTGTCATCCCGGGTTCGTGACACACGTACCGGCATCCGTGACGGACATCGTGGCGGGGCTGGTCGGGGCGTGCGGTCCGGCGGAGGCTGGCCGGGCCCCCTCCTGCTCGGCGGCGGGCGGAGGTCGCGGACGGGAGGTCACGGTGGAGACCGGCGAGGCGCACTACGTACGGCGGCTGCTGGACGCCCTGCAACGGCGGCCCGGACGGCCCGTCCTGCACCGACCGGAGGGCGCGACGACAGGCGGCGCGCTCGCCGCGGCGATCCTGTCGACAGCCATCGGCCTGACCCGCGCCGGCGTGGCCCGCGGGGAGACGGTGGCCGTCCTTACCGAGCCGAACGTGCCGGCCATGCTCGTCACCCGGTACGCCGCGCACCTGCTCGGCGCCACCGTCACGCACGTGCGCTCGATGAACGCCCGCGCCGACGGTGAGCATCTCTCGAGCGTCGCCCGCCTGCGGGTGCTGCGCGCCACAGGTGCCCGCACCCTCGTGGTCGACGCGGCGAACGCCGGGCGTGGTCGGGAGTTGGCCGCCGCGGCACCCTCGCTGACGGTGGTGGCCGCCGACGATCTGCGCCGGCACCGGTCGGGTCGCCTTCCGACCGCCGCCTGGCATCCGGACGACATCGCGGTGGTCGACCTGACCAGTGGCAGCTCCGGTGACCCGAAGCTGGTACAGCAGCCGTTCGGCGCCCGCGACGCGCGGATCCGGGTGTCGGCGGGCGACGGCTCGCCGGACTGGCCGGTGACGATGCTGTCGGTGACCCCGGTCAGCCACGCCACGGCGACAATGGTCGACGCGGTCCTGATCGGCGGGGGCGCGGTGGTGCTCCGCGACGGCTTCGGCCTGGACGAGGTGGTCGACGCCGTCGTCCGGCACCGGGTGACGGACGTCTACCTGGCGGTGCCGCACCTCTACCAACTTGTCGACCGACCGGAGGCCGCCCGGCGGGCGCTGCCCTCGCTGCGCCAGGTCCTCTACAGCGGCACCTTCGCCGCGCCGACCCGGATCGCCCAGGCGGTGACGCTCTTCGGCGAACGGCTGACCCAGCTGTACGGCAGCACCGAGGCCGGCGGCATGTGCACCCTCACGCCGCTCGATCACGCCGAGCCGGAGCTCCTGCCCAGCGTCGGCCGACCCTTCTCGTGGGTCGATCTGGAGATCCGCGAGGCCGACGGCCTTACCGCGACACCTCGGGGAGCCACGGGTGAGGTCTGGGTACGCGCGGCGACCACCATGGCCGGCTACCTCGGCGACCCGGCCCTGACCGCGCAGACGATGCACGACGGCTGGCTACGCACCGGCGACCTGGCCCGCTTCGACCGCTACGGCTACCTCCACCTCGTCGGACGCATCGGCAGCGTGATCAAGGCGAACGGGTTGAAGATTCACCCGTCCACGGTGGAGCGCGTCCTCCTCACCCATCCGGCGGTGGCCGACGCCGTCGTGTACGACCGACGCGACACGCGTCACGGGGAGACCGCCCACGCCGCGGTGCAACTGCGTCCCGGGGTCCGGTGTGCTGCCGCCCAGCTGCGCGAACACATCGCCGCCGGCCTGTCGCCGGCACACGTGCCGGCCGGCTTCTCGTTCCTCGACGCGCTGCCGCTGACCGTGTCGGGAAAACCCGACCGCGTCGCCCTCCGCGCCGCCGCCGACTGACCCTCCGTTCAGCCGGGATGGCACATACGGACGGTCGCCCCGTGACGACGGTCGGCCGGAGAGTCGCGATGGTAGGACGAGTCGCCCCCTAACGCCGACGCGGTTGATGCGAAGCTGGCCGGGTGACGATCAGGGTTCTGCTCGCCGAGGACATGAACATGGTCCGCGGCGCTCTGCTGGCACTCCTCGCCCTGGAGCCCGACATCGACGTGGTCGCCGAGGTGGCGTCCGGTGACGACATCCTGCCGGCGGCGCTGGCGCAACGGCCGGATGTCGCGGTGCTCGACATCGACCTGCCGGGGATCAACGGGCTGACCGCGGCAGGTCTGCTGCGCGAGCAGTTGCCGAGCTGCCGCTGCCTGATGCTGACCAGCCTCGGCCGGCCGGGCAACCTGCGCCGGGCGATGGCGGCGCACGTCGCCGGCTTCATCCTCAAGGACGCCCCGCCGGAGATCCTGGCCGACGCGATCCGGGGGGTGGCGGCGGGCCGGCGGGTGGTCGACCCGCAGTTGGCGCTCGCCGCCTGGGACAGCGCCGAATGCCCGCTGACCACCCGCGAGGCCGAAGTGCTCCGGCTCACCGAGAAGGGCGCCGAGCCGACCGAGATCGCCACGCGGCTGTTCCTGTCTCCCGGGACCGTCCGCAATTATCTGACCACCGCGGTGACCAAACTCAACGCCCGAAACCGGATCGACGCGATCCGGATCGCCCGCGACGCCGGCTGGCTCTGACCCCCGCCTCCCGGCCGGGTCAGGATGCGAGCTGGGCGGGCGCCTCCACGGCGGCGGGCAGGCTGACCGGCAGCTCCGCCCGGAGCCGGAACCAACCGTCCGGGGAGCAACTCGTGACCAGGCGGCCGCCGAGCGCCCCGGCCCGCTCGGAGAGGTTGCGCAGCCCGCTGCCCCCGTGCTCGGACGGCTGGCGGAGCCCCAGGTCGGCGCCGTCGTTGGCGATGGTGAGCAGCACGCGCCCGTCCTGCTCGGCGACCAGCACCTCGCAGGTGCGCGCTCTGCTGTGCCGCAGCAGATTGGTGACCCCCTCGCGGAGCACTGTGGCGAGCACGGTGCTGACCGCCTGCGGCAGCTCGGGGTGGTCGATCTCCATCCGTACCCGAATGTCGGCGGCGGCCAGGACGGATCGCGCCGAGCGGGCCTCGTCGCCCAGCGACATGTCGCGGTAGCCGCTCGCGAGCTGACGGACGTCGGCCAGCGCCTGCCGGGAGATGCCCAGGATGTCGTCCAGTTCCGCGAGCGCCCGGTCCGGGTTGCGGACCACGAGGCGCCGGGTCAACTCGCTCTTGAGGGTGACCGCGGAGAGGCTGTAGCCGAGCAGGTCGTGCAGGTCACGGGAGAAGCGGAGCCGTTCCCGGATCACCGCCAGCCGGGCCAGTTCGGTGCGGGTCGCGTGCAGTTCACGGACCAGGATGGACATCTGGGACAACCCGTAGACGATGAGGCCGGTCAGGACCGTGGACACCGTCGTGTACGCGACGAGCAGGACCTGTGTGGTCATCGCCGACTGGATCACCACGGTGCCGAAGACCGTCGCCGCGAAGGCCACGACGGAGCGGGGAGGCGCCAGCATCAGCAGGAAACTGCCCGCGACGAAGCCCGGCATCCCGACCCAGGCCTGGCCGAAGACGAGGAACGGGAGGAAGCCGAGCAGCGACTGGGCGACGAGCAGCCCCAGGCGGGCCGGCCCGCCGAGCCGACGGGCCCGATCGGTCAGGAAGAACAGCTGCAGTGAGAGGAGGCCGCTCATCGACACCAGGGCGAGCACGACCGCGCGGGGCTCCTGCGCCGTCTCGACGATGTTGAGCAGCGCGACCAGGCTGAGCCCAGTGACGACGGTGGCGACCACGACCCGGGCCAGTCGCGACGCCGTGGGGCCGGTCCGAACGTCGTCGTTCAGCGGTCTCGAATCGTCTGCTGGTGTCCGGTCCATGTGCACGCCCCCCAAGCGCCGGTCTTGCCCGCGCGAGGCTATGCGTTCGGGCCCTCGCGATGGATCCGCTGTGACGGCGGACTTCGATGTTAAGGTCTGCGTCGCCCGAGCGGGGGGCAGCATCACTCGTGCGCCCGACCCGCGGACTGCGAGTCCATACTGGTCGCCGCCGCTCGCTCGGCGGGCGTGCCGGTGACCGCCAGGCCCGTGGCGAGCAGGTGCGCGACCGCCTCGTCGACAAGCGCCGCAGGTAGTCCGGCCGCCGTCGTCAGCGCTGCCAGGGTGCTCGGCGCGGCCAGCGCCTCGACCAGCGGGCCGCCGTCCGGGCGGTGCAGGACCACCCGGTACGGGCCGCCGGGGATCTCCAGCGCCAGGCCACCCGAGTCCCGGCGCGTCTGGACCGCCGGGGAGAGCCACACCGGGCGGTCCGCCGGTGGCGGCGTCACCCGGCACGCCGCCCTCGGGGTCAGCGGCACGACCGAGAGCCACGGGCCGAGGCCGTCGTCCAGGCCCACCGACCGGATCACCACGTGCTGAAGGTCGTCCAGCAGCTCGGACAGCCGGCGACGCAGGTCCTCGACGCCGTCGTCCGCGACACCCCGGAGAACGTTCTCCAGGGACACCGGGCCGAAACTCATCCGGCGCAGTGACTCCACAGTCGTCGGATCCGGATCGGCCACCCGGATCTCACCCCACCGGGTCAGCAGCAGCACGCTGCCGTCCGGGGCGCCGGTCTCCACGAGCACGTCCTCCGGGAACGACCAGAGTGCGACCGTCCTGACCTGGCGGCCGGGTTGCCGCCACGACATGTGGCTGTTCACCTGGGCCCTCCTCACTCCGGCGACGCGCCAACGAATCAGACAAAGATCGGGATCGGGTTCAGGTCCTCGTACCGGGTGGCCTGGTCGACCCGCCCGAGTTGGACAGGCAGGTCGTAGAGGCGCCCCGGCGCGAACCTGGCCCAGAAGTGCCGCAGTCCCGGAACCAGAACCTTCACCACCGGCAGGCCGATGTCCGGCCGCGTCTGGTCGAGCACCAGCAGCTCCAGGCCGTGCGCCGCCACCGCCCGCTGCACCGTACGGATGTCGTCGCGCAGGTCGGTGCCCGGGACGTAGCCGTAGTCGGCGGGCGTACGGGCGGCCACGTCGGCGTTCGGCCTCAGCCACTGTTGGTTCGCCACGGTCGCACTTGCCCACCAGCGGCGGGCCTCCGGGTCGTCGCAGGCGTACCCAGCCCCCTGCGCGTCCACCTCCACCACGGCGGGCAGCAGCTGGTTGACCTCCGTCAGTGCCCGGCGCAGCGCCACCGCCGGGTCGAGATGCGCGCCGAAGCCGAAGACGATGTCCTCCGCCGGCTTGTCCGTCCGTCGGGACAGCGCCACGAACGTCGGCACGCCCAGGTCGGCGGTCAGGTCCAGGGCCCACACCTCCCGGTGCAGCCGGTGGTGCACCCGCCGCAGCTCGACCATCCACCCGTCGGCGAAGGCGTCGAGGTCCACACCGGGCTGCCGGGTGCGGTTGTACCACCACAGCGCCACCGCGTCCCGCTCCACCAGCTCGAAGAAGCCCTGGCAGATCGCGTCCTCCAGGCTGGCTCCGGCGGCGTTGCCGTTCGAGTCGGCCCGCAGGCAGCGCTGGCTGGACTCCGCCGGGGTGCCGTAGTAGAGCAGGGCGGTGGGGAGCAGGCGCTGCCGCCCGGCGGTCAGCGACCACACCGGCGTCCAGTCCAGCTCGGCCTGCTCGTCGAAGCGCGGACCGACGTACTGGAACGCCGAGTGCCTGGTGT
This sequence comes from Micromonospora sp. NPDC049274, assembly GCF_040678875.1. Classification (NCBI taxonomy): domain Bacteria; kingdom Bacillati; phylum Actinomycetota; class Actinomycetes; order Micromonosporales; family Micromonosporaceae; genus Micromonospora; species Micromonospora sp. NPDC049274. The sequence goes on along the minus strand of NZ_JBFAQS010000007.1, from coordinate 62,126 downwards.
TCCAGGCGGCACGGTCGGCGTACTGGCGATCGTCGAACAACTGCACGGAGTTGGGGTGGACGGCCTCGTCGCCCAGCTCGGCGAAGCGGGCCCGGATGCGCAACTCGTCGCCGTGGAAGGTGCCCGACTGGCGTTCCAGCGCCTCACAGAGCGCGCTCACCCGAGCCTGCTCGGCGGTGGCGCCCTTGCCGCCGTGCTCGCTGCGCAGGCCGCGGCGCAGGTCGTCCAGGCCGCGCACGTCCAGGGCCAGGTTGGCGCCCGCACGGTAGGAGTGCAGGAACTCCGGCCCGTGCGTGTCCCGGCGAACCTCCCGGACCAGCCCGGTCACCGGGCTGACGAGGTGCTCGTACCGCTGCCACACCTGCCCCGGTGAGAGCGCCCGGTGCCCGCCGCCGTCGGTGGACGCCTTGGGCCGGCTGACCGGGGTGACCGGGCGGCGGGTGCGCTCGCGGACCAGTTGCGGGTCGCCGCAGGAGGGGCACTGCGGGCGGGCCCGCAGCTCATGATGCCGCCCGTCGAGGGTGAGGGTGTCCACCGTCCACACCGCCTGCTGACCGGCGTAGCGGTGGCCGGCCAGCCACTTCGTCGCTTCGAGGGCGACGAGTTGCGCGGCGACGGCGGCCGACGGCGGCACGGCGGCGACGGGGCGGGGCACCGGCCCGATCCGTCCGAGGACGCGCTGCACGTACGCCTCGGCCCGCCGGTGCAACCAGAGCCGGTGCGCCAGGCAGTGCCAGCAGGCCTGACCCGGTCGCAGCACCGGGCCGATCCAGAGCTGGGTGCCGACCGGGCGAGCCAGCAGCCAGGTCCGGGCCATCTCGCTCTGCCGCCGGTTCACCGCGGCCAGTTCGGCGTCGAGGTAGTCGGAGCAGAGCACCACGTCGAGGTCGGCGGCGCCCTCGCCGGTCAACAGGGTGAGGCCGGCGGTGGCGCAGGCCTCGCGTACCGCCGTGTCGTCGACCCCACCCACGGCCTGGACCCGCACGGCGGCGCCGGTCAGGGCGGAGGTCGCGGCATCGCTGTCCAGCCCGGCCGACTCCCAGTACGCCACCGCCCGCGGGTCCTGCGGTCCGACAGCGGGCGTACGGGCGACGAGCAGCCCGGCCTCGGCCAGGTCACGGACCAGGCCCGCGCATTCCTCCGGGGCCTCCCGCAGCACGGTCGCCACGTCGCGGGTGCCGTCGAGCAGCGGGGTGAGGTGCTCCATCCGGGCCGCCTGGACGGCCGTCACACCGTGCTCCGAGAAGAGGTACGTCGCCTCACCGGCGACCACCTCCGGGCGCAGGTGGCGCCGGAAGCCCACCAGCGACGGCTCCGCGACCCCGGTCATCTCAGGCGACCCGCTCGTCGTGGGCGGCGTCCGCCAGGCAGATCCAGGTGAAGGCGGCGGCCGCGGTGTCGGAGGTCGTCCACGCGTCGTGCTGGCTGATCCGCAGGCCGGAAATCGCACCGGCCGGGCCGCCGAAGACGTTGGCGGTACCCGCCACACGGGAGTCGCGGTCAGGTGCGGATGAAAGCGCCATGGTGATCCTCGTTCCAGGTGGGGCAGGGGATCAGGGTCGCCCTGCGATGGGAAAATGGTGTCGTTGCGAGGGGTGGCCCCGCCAGTGCCGACGTCACCGACCCGATGTGAAAAACACACGTCGACGCGGCATGAGAATTTCAGGTTCGCAGGCTGCGTAATTTCATGTTCGCCTCGGGATCGGCGCACTGTTCCGATCACTGCCACGCCGCCATGCTTTTGGGCAACGTCGGAATGGCCTCGGCAACGCCGGCCAGCGACGAATCCTCTCACCAGCGGGGTGGCCCAATGAGCATTCGAATTGTCGTCTGTGACGACCACGCTCTGGTCCTGGACGCGTTCGCGGAGACTCTGCGGACGGTCCCGGGCTTCGAGATCGTCGGTCTGGTCAACGGCGGCCAGCACGTGGTCGCCACGGTCCGGCAGCTGCGTCCCTCCATCGTGATCCTGAGCATGGGGATGGCCGGCGCCGACTGCCTTCAACTCGCCCGTCAGGTACGCGAGGCACTCCCCTCCTGCGGTGTCGCTCTGATCGCCGCCGCGCCCACCCGAGCCCTGGTGGATCGCGCGGTGGAGGCGGGTGTCCTCAGCGTGATCCCGAAACACGCGCGCCTGTCCCACCTGGTCGGCGCGGTGCGCGGGGTGGCCGCCGGCTGCCTCACCATCGATCCGGCCCTGATCGGGCCGCCCGGGGCGCGGGCGCAGGCCCTGTCCCACCGCGAGAGGGAGATCCTCAGCCTCACCGTCGGCGGCGCCTCGGTGAAGGAGATCGCGAAGGAGCTCTTCCTCTCCGCCGGGACGGTCCGCAACCTCTCCTCGTCCGCCATGCGCAAGCTCAAGGGGCGCAACCGTTTCGACGCCGCCCGTATCGCCTACGAGCAGGGCTGGCTCTGACCGGCGATGACATCTGTCCCGGACCGCGGTGATGTCGGTCAGCGACGCCGCTCTCCGGCCGCAGGGCGCTCTAGCGTCCTGGAAAACCAATCGAAAGGGAAAAACCGTGGCAGCACCGGAGCACCCCCGATGAGCGCCTTGGTCGTGGACGGACTGCGCAAGCGGTACCGCGACCACGAGGCCGTGGCCGGCATCGGCTTCACCGTCGAGCAGGGGGAGATCGTCGCCCTCCTCGGCCCGAACGGCGCCGGCAAGACCACCACACTGGAGATCCTGGAGGGCTTCCGCAGCCGCGACGCCGGCCGCGTGGAGGTGCTGGGCCGTGACCCGGGCGACCGGGCCGAGCGTCGGTGGCTGCGGGAGCGGGTCGGCCTGGTGCTCCAGGACATCGCTGTGGAACCGCACCTGCGTGTGCGGGAGACGATCGCCCGCAGTGCCGGCTACTACCCGGCCCCCCGTGACGTGGACGAGGTGGTCGAGCTCGTCGGACTCGACGAGAAGCGCGACGCCAAGGTCAAGGACCTCTCCGGCGGGCAGAAGCGCCGGCTGGACCTCGCCCTCGGCGTGATCGGCGACCCGAAGCTGCTCTTCCTCGACGAGCCCACCACCGGTTTCGACCCGACCGCCCGCCGCGGCGCCTGGGAGGTCGTCCGCAGCCTGCGCGACCTCGGCACCACAGTCGTGCTGACCACCCACTACATGGACGAGGCGCAGGCGCTCGCCGACCAGATCGTGGTGCTCAACGCGGGCCGCGTGGTGGCACAGGGCACCCCGGAGACGATCGGCGGCCGAGACACCGCCCGTACCCGGATCCGCTTCGCCCGGCCCGACGGCGTGGCACCGGAGGAGCTGCCCGTCGCCCCCAGCGAGATCGACGAGACGAACGTGACCCTCGAGGTGGACGACGCCACCGAGGCGCTGCACCGGCTGACCGGCTGGGCGCTGGCACGCGGGACGCCGCTGCACCGACTCGCGGTGGAGCAGCCCACCCTGGAGGACGTCTACCTGAGCCTGACCGGCGACGCCGCCGGCCGGCCCGAAGCCACGCCCACGTCACGCCGGCAGCGCCGCAGGAACCGGAGGGCAGCATGACCACGTTGAATCCCGTCGCCGTCGGAGTCGCCGACGAGACCACCGATCACCCGTCCCGCCGCCGCAGCGACCTGGCCGTGCTGCTCCACCAGATCCGGTACGAGCAGCTGTCGTTCTGGCGCAACCCGCAGGCCATGATCTTCACGTTCGTCTTCCCGATCGCGTTCATCGCCATCATCGGTGCGGTCTTCGGTGGCGGCGAGGCCAGCGACTTCTTCTACGGCCGCACCGGCATGCAGTACTACTCGGCGACGATCGCCGCCGTGTCGGTGCTCGGAGCCTGCTACGGCCAGCTCGCCATCGCGCTCGCCGCCCGACGGCAGACCGGCGTGCTCAAGCGGCTGCACGCCACCCCGCTGCCGGCCTGGATCTACTTCGCCGGGCTCCTCGCACACTGCCTGATGGTCAGCGTCATCGACGTCGTCCTGGTGGTGGGCGTTGGTGCGCTGTACGGCGCGCCGGTTCCCGCCGACTGGGCCTCGGTCGGTGTCACGCTGCTGCTGGGATCGGTCTGCTACTGCGCCCTGGGTGCGGCTGTCGCCTCGCTGGTCAGCAACTCCGAGGCGGCGCCCGCGGTGGTGCAGTTCGTGCAGTTTCCGCTCGTCTTCATCTCCGGAAGCTACTTCCCCATCCACTCCGACACGTTGAACACCCTGGCTGGGCTGCTGCCCGTGAAGCCGTTCAACGACGCCCTGTTGTCGGCGTTCACCACAGGCGACGGCCTGCACTGGAAACAGCACGGTGTCCTGCTCGCCTGGGGTGTGCTCGGCACCCTGATCGCGGTCCGTCGGTTCCGTTGGGACCCGCGCCCGGAGTGATCCCGGCCGTACCGGCCCGCCAGCGCGGCGGCGTCCGGACGGTGAGTTCCGGCCCTGGTTCCGGAGCTCGCCGCCCGGACGTCGCCGTTCTCGTGCGCGGCTGCGAGGCGGGCGCCACGTCAGCGGGACGGGCCGTGCTCACGCGGCTGGAGCGCTCACGATGAACCATGCTCTTCGGTGACCCTGGCCGCAGTCGTGCCGGGCGATGCCGGTCAGCCACCGGCGGACCATCCCTCGACGGCGTGAGTTGGGATGGCACGGTGCCTGGTCGTCGTGCCTGTCGAGCTGCCCCACCAGTGGGGCGGGCAGGCCCGTGGCCGGTTGCACGGTTGTGGCCCCGCCGCATGGCAGTCCGCCTGTCGGGCCCTGGATGTCACCCTCGGGGCGCAGATCGAGGCCAGCGCCGCCCGGGCCAGCCCGCCCCACGGATGGGGCAGCTCGACAGGCACTGACCAGCACCGTTACCTCTCAGTGCGCTTTAGCAAGCACATGGTTGGTAGTCCTGCCTTGCGGCGGAACGGTCCCGGTCTGACCGGCGGATGCCGTGCCGGGTTCACGCTTCGTCGCCACCTGCCCGCGTACGCGGGTCTTCTGGTCGGCTCCACGTGCTGCCACCGGGCCACTCCCGGCGGTATCGAACTCGGCCGCGAGAGCGGCCAGGTTCAAGGAGGCGTTGCGGTCCCGGTCGATGACCAGACCGCACGCCTCGCAGGTGTATTCGCGCTCGGACAGGGCCAGCTTGGTTTTCACCGTGCCGCAGCCCGAGCAGGTCTTGGAGGACGGATACCAGCGGTCGGCCAGCAGTAGCTGACCATTGTTCCATCCGGTCTTGTACGCCAACTGGCGGCGGATCTCCGCGAAACCGGCGTCTGCGATGTGCCGGGCCAGCCGCCGATTGGCGAGCATGCCGGCCACGTTGAGGTGTTCGACCACGATCATGCTGTGCTCGCGGGACAGGCGGGTGGTGAGCTTGTGCAGGCCGTCGCGGCGCAGGTTCGCCACGCGGGCGTGAGCGCGGCCGAGCCGGGCGGCTGCCCGTTCCCACCGCTTCGAGGCTCGTCTTGCGGTACGCCGGTCCGGGCCGGTCTTGCGTGACAGCGCCCGACCCAACGAGCGCATGCGTTGCTGCGCGGCGACTAGGTGGCGCGGGTTGTCGACCAGTTCGCCAGTGGACAGCACCGCAAGGTGCTTGATCCCGACGTCCACGCCGACGACCGACTGCGGCCGGGCAGGGGCGCGTTCGGCCCGTTCGACTTCAACGGTGAACGAAACGTGCCAGCGTCCGCCGTCGCGCCGCACAGTCGCGGACATGATCCGGGCGGTGCCGTTGTCCAGGCGGCGGGCGAGTTTGCGGGCCGACTCGTGCAGCTTCAACCGGCCCAGTCGGGGCAGCACCACGTGCATGCGGTCGGGTTCGACCCGGATTGCCCCGGTGGTGAACCGCACGGATGGTGTGGTGCGGCGGCGGGACTTGAACCGGGGAAACCTGACCGGCCGCCCGGCCCGTGCGCCCTTACGGGAGTCGGCCCAATTCTTCAAGCCGCGCGCGAGGGCGTCCAAGCCGGTGTTGAACGCCTCCTTCGACACCTCGTCCCACCACGGCGCAACCCCGGGCTTAGCGGCGTTCCACGCCTTCCGCAACCCAGCGAGGGACCATGACAGCGACGGCGTCAACGCCTCGTGCGGCACGCCGTAGGATCGCTCGGCGGTCCGCTGGTCCATGACCGCCTTGACCTTCGCCAGTGCCCAGTTATGCGCGACCCGGGCCGCCCCGGCATGCGCGAGCACGTCACGTTCCTGGCCCGGGGTGAGGTCGAGGGCGAACCGGTACGCCTGGATCGTCTTCACACCGGAGCCTCGGTGGCGGCTTCGACTGCGCGGCGGGCGCGGTTCGCGGCGGCGCGACGACCGTACAGGCGGGTGCACAGCGAGGTCAGGATCTCGGTGACGTCGCGGACCAGGTCGTCATCGACCTCAGCCGGGTCGACCACCAGCAGACGCCGGCCTTGCGCGGCCAGCGCGGCTTCAACGTACTCGGCACCGAAGCGGGCGAACCGGTCGCGGTGCTCGACCACGATGGTTGACACATCCGGGTCGCGGAGCAGGGCGAGGAACTTCTTACGGTGCCCGTTCAACGCGGACCCGACCTCGGTGACCACCCGGTCCACGCCGAGCTTCTGGCCGGTGGCCCACACGGTCACCCGGGCGACCTGACGGTCCAGATCCGCCTTCTGATCGGCTGACGACACCCGGGCGTACACCACGGTCTGCCCGGCCTCCGCCGCCGTTCCGGTGACCGGATCTCCGACCATGATTAGGCGGCCGATCCGGTAGGTGGGAATGGGTAGCGTTCCGGACTCGTAACGCCGACGTGCTGTCGCGTACGAGATCCCGGTGGCCGCTGCCCATTCCTTCAAGTTCACAACGCCGACTATAGCCCGCTAGTGAGCGCTATTGACGACCGACACGCCCGCCAGCAGCCGACTACCCCCTGCCCAAGCCGCGGGTCGGGCGTCCGCGCGACACCGCCTGGCCGCGTCGTCCGGCACAGGCGACTGCGCCCGACCCTCGGCCGAGGCCGTGGATCGGGCGCAGTGGATCGGGCGCAGTAGACGCCGGGCGTCGGCGTCAGTGGGCGAAGGCGGTGAGGTTCCAGCGCTGGCTGCGCAGTCGCTCCTGCCAGGGCTCTCCCAGCACGTCGTCGACTGTCTCCGCGATCGCGTGGCACATGTAGTAGCGCTGCAGCGGGGACACCGTCAACAGTGGCAACTGCTGGTAGAACAGGTTTGTCAGCAAGCTGTACGAGGCGAAGAACGGCGACGGAGACTCCACCACGCCCGACTCCCCCACCGCCCGGTGGAAGTCGCTGTCCGGTTCGCCGGCGAGGCGCCGCCGCGGCCCACCGTCCGGGCCCACCGAGTCGACCAGGTCCGGGGTGAGCACCCCGCTCGCGGCCGCGTTGTCGAGTGCGCCCGCGCAGTAGCCGAGCGAGGCCCGCCAACCCGACGCGGCCGGCGACGGCGCGTCGGCGAGCCGGTCGGCGACCACCTGCCGGATCTGGTCGGCATCCTTGGCGAGACGATTGGCGAAGGTGGTCCGGACCTTGCCGGCCGGCTTCGCCCAGGCCAGGAAGGCCTCCGCGTGCCAGCGCAACGAGAGAGCCCCGTACGCGGTGCCGAGGGCGTGCGTGTCGGCGAGCGCGACGAACGCCTCGGCGAGGCGTACGGTCGCCCGTTCGGGGTGGGCGGACAGCTCGTCGACCAGACGCATCAGCGGCCGGCCGAGCATGCTGCGGACCACATCCTTGAGCTGATTGAACGCCGGCGCGGGCTCCTCCATGCCGGCGGCCCAGAGGAACTCCACCAGGCCGTGCGTCCGCAGGGTGCCGTACGGATGGGGCAACCCCTCCAGCCGGCCAAACTCCTCCGCCTGCGCCAGGTACACCTCCTCGGTGAGTGCGGTGGCGGGATCCAGCGGCCCCGCGTCGAGCCGCGCGGCGATGGAGTGCCATGGCGGCGGCGGCCCGAAGGCACGCCGCGCGATGATGTCCACGTGTGGGCCGTGCAACCAGCCCCGCCTGAGATAGACGATGCGTCCACTGCCCTCGGCGAGGGTTCGCGCGACCGGTACGACGTGGTCGGCGAGCCAGGGCAGGCTCACCGGCCCACGCGTGTACAGGCGCAGACCGGTCACGCCGGTGGTGTCCAGTTCCACAGTGTGCGATGGCACGGCGTCAGCCAGCATCTCCATGACCTCCCATAGGCATCGGAAACCGTCCACTGGTGCCGGTTCGGATGAGGGGTTCCGCCGACTGCCGGCGGCCGTTCCGCCTCGGATCATCCGGGCATGCGAGCACCGCGGGAAAGTGCTTGAAACGATCCGCTGACAAGTGTCACCCCGCTTTGTGTGCGGCTGTGAAAAACGCACATGACGGAACGTCAGCGTGACGATGACAAGTGTCCCCGACCGGGCCGTCCACACCTTACGGAAGGCCTTTCGCGCCTCATCATCAAGGCGTGGCGCAATGGCCCGGACCGGGCCGCCGGACGCACCGGAATTCGCTCCACCCCGTTACAGGAAAGGACCACCGTGTCCACTCGTCGTCAGTTGCTGCGCCTCGGTGCGGCGTCGGGCATCCTCGGCGCGACCGGTGGCCTCGCCAGCCTCGCCGACCGGCTGGCCGACACGCCCGCCGCGGCGGCCACCGTCGCGGCACCGTTCACCGTTCCGCTCACGGTCCCTGAGACACTGCGGCCGATCCGTCGTACGGCCACCACCGACTACTACTCGGTCACCATGCACCGCCGCCGGTTGGAGATCCTGCCCGGCACTCGCACCGAGGTCTACACCTACAACGGTGACCTGCCCGGCCCGACCATCCGGGCCCGCTCCGGTCGCCGCGTGGTGGTCCGGCAGCGTAACCGGCTCGACATGCCGACAGCGGTGCACCTGCACGGTGGAGCTACCGCGCCGAGCGACGACGGTTCCGGCGGTGTGACGATCGCGCCCGGTGGGGAGCGCGTCTACACCTACCCCAACCACCAGCCGCACGGCACCCTGTGGATGCACGACCACGCCCACCACATGGAGGCCGAGCACCTCTACCGCGGGCTGAGCAGCCTCTACCTGCTCACCGACGCCACCGAGGAGGCCCTGCCACTGCCGCGCGGGTCCTTCGACGTACCGCTGGTGCTGCGCGACGCCCACTTCGGCGCCGACGCGCAACTGGTCTGGACCATGGACGACGTCGAGAACCGCAACACCATCCTGGTAAACGGCCGGCCGACACCCCGCTTCACGGTGCAGGCGCGGCGGTACCGACTGCGGCTGGTCAACTCCAGCAACATGCGTATCTTCCTGCTGCGGCTCGCCGACAGCGGGATCTTCACCGTGATCGGCTCGGACGGCGGACTGCTGGAGGCGCCTGTCGACACGCCGTACCTGCTGCTGTCCCCGGGGGAGCGCCTGGAGGTGGTGGTCGACTTCGCCCGCTACACACCCGGCAGCTCTGTGGTGCTGGAGAACCTCATGGGTCCGGGCCCGACGGACCAGGTCGGCCAGGTCATGCGCTTCGACGTCGTACCGGCAGCAGCGCGGGATCGCAGCGCCGTGCCGGCCCGGCTGCGCACGCTGCCGGCACTGCCCACCCCGACGGTACGGCGGCAGGTGGAGTTGCGCATGGACGAGCCGGGGACGGGCCACCAGGCGTACATCGACGGGAAGGTCTTCGACCCGGCCCGGATCGACACCACCATCGCGTGGGGCACCACCGAGGAATGGACGGTGACGAATGCGAGCGCCACCATTCCCCACAACTTCCACACGCACCTGGTGCAGTTCCGAGTGCTCGATCGCGGGCCCAACCCGGCCGACCCCACCGAGTCCGGCCTGAAGGACACCGTGACCATCTTTCCCGGCCAGTCGGTGCGCCTACAGGCGACGTTCAACACCTGGCGCGGTGTCTACCCCTACCACTGCCACATGGTCGACCACAGCGGGATGGGCATGATGGCCCAATTCAGAGTCGTCTGATCCTGACCTGCTCGAAAGAGACTCCCGGCCCACCGGACCGGGCCGCACACCTTCGGGACAGGAAGGATGAGAATGCCACTACACAGCCATTCGGCACGGTCGTTGCGACTACGCCGACTGCACCATCACAGCACCGCCGGTCTGGTCGTCGCGCCGGTCGACCACAGCATCGCCGACGGCCCGGTGGTGACGCCAAGCCAGCCCATCGACCGGCTCGTCGGCCAGCTCGCCGGCGGCGGTGTCGACGCGGTCGTCGTGCACAAGGGCAGCGTGCGACACATCGGCCCGGACCGGTTCGCCGACATGTCGCTCATCGTGCACCTCAACGCGAGCACCAGCCAGGCCCCCGACCCCGACGCCAAGTACGTCGTCACGGCGGTGGAGGAAGCGATCCGCCTCGGTGCCGACGGAGTCAGCGTGCACGTCAACGTCGGCTCGCGGCAGGAGCACCAGCAGATCCAGGATCTGGCCCGGATCGCCGACTCGTGCGACAGGTGGAACCTGCCGCTGATGGCGATGATGTACCCGCGCGGGCCACGCATCGACGATCCCCGTGATCCGGCCCTGCTCGCACACGCGGTCACCATCGCCGCCGACCTCGGCGCGGACCTGGTCAAGACGGTCTACCCCGGCTCGGTGGCGGGGATGCTCGACCTCACCAGCATCTGCCCGATCCCGGTCCTGGTGGCCGGCGGGCCGCGACGGGGCAGCGAGGCCGAGTTGCTCCGCTTCGTCGCCGACGCGCTGGCCGGCGGGGCCGCCGGTGTGGCGATGGGTCGCAACCTCTTCCAGGCCCATGACCCGGAGCAGCTGGCGCGCAGGGTGGCGCGGCTGGTGCACCGCTACCCGATGGAACAGATCGACGACCTAGAGGGAGGACACCATGACGGGCAACAGACTGTGCTGGCTTGACATTCGGGCAGCAGGCGGGGCGACCGCAGCCATTCTCGAGGAGGCCGTACACCAGGGTCTGGACGCCGTGGTGGCGTCCGACCCGGCGGCCTTCGCGGGCCTGCCCCCGACGCTGGGCAAGGTTCTGCTGCTGCGCGGCGCGGATTTGCCGGACGACCTCGGGGAGGCCGACACGGTGGTGCTGCCCGGCCCGAGCGCCGAGCGGGCCGCGCAACAGGAGGCGCACCCCGGTGTGCGCTTCGGTCGGTACGTCGAGATCGTCGACGCGCCGACCCTCGCCGAGGCATGTACGGCGGCCCGTGAGGAGGAGCTCGCCGTCCTGGACTTCCGCGACCCCACCAAGATCCCGTTGGAGATCGTGCTCGCCGCGGCGGCCGAGTCCCAGGGGACGATCGTCACTGTGGCCCACGACGTGCCCGAAGCCGAGATTCTCTTCGGGGTGCTGGAGGTCGGCTCCGACGGGGTGCTGATGGCTGCCCGTTCGGTGGGGGACGCGACCGCCCTGCGTCGCGCGGCGACCGGCCAGCACGGGGAGATCCCGCTGGTGGAGCTGGAGGTCACCCGGACGCGGCACGTGGGCATGGGCGAACGTGCCTGCGTGGACACGTGCACGTACTTCGGGCAGGACGAGGGGATCCTGGTGGGTTCCCACTCCAAGGGCATGGTGCTCTGTGTCAGCGAGACGCATCCCCTGCCGTACATGCCGACCCGGCCGTTCCGGGTGAACGCCGGCGCCATCCACTCGTACACCGTCGCGGCGGACGGGCGGACGCACTACCTGAGCGAGCTGGAAGCGGGCAGCAAGGTGCTCGCGGTGACCACCAAGGGCCAGACCCGGCTGGTCACGGTCGGCCGAGTCAAGATCGAGACCCGGCCACTGATCTCCATCGACGCGGTCGCGCCGAACGGGCAGACGGTCAACCTGATCCTTCAGGACGACTGGCACGTGCGGGTGCTCGGGCCCGACGCGGTGGTGCTCAATTCGACCGAACTGCAGCCCGGGGACCGGATCCTGGGCCATCTGCCCACCGCCGATCGGCACGTCGGCTACCCCATTGAGGAGTTCTGCCGCGAACAGTGAGTGACGGTTGCGCACCGAGGCGCGCCCCGCAGGCCTTCAGCGGCCGGCGGGGCGCGCCTCGGTGTGGCGATCCGGGGTGCTCGTCGCCGTCGGAACCGAAGTTCCTTCGAGCCACCCGGGGCTTCAGGTCAGCAGCCGAGCCGCTTGCTCGACAGGGCGATGTCGTCGATCCAGAGGTCGAACTCGCCAGGTGTCGTGCCACCCTGGTAGAGCTGCCAGCCGATCTTCACCGTGTCGACAGTCGGCAGGACGAAGGGAACGTCGTTGCCGCCGTGGTTGCTCGTGGAGGCGGTCAGCTCCGGGTTCGCCACGCCGTCGATCCAGACCGCGACGCGGTTGTCCGCCGCGTCGATCTTCCACTCGAAGCACTGCCAGGTGTCCTCGGCGACCGGGGCGGACTCCCGCCAGTTGGTCCAGTCGCCGGTCGGACCGCCGTCGGCGCCGACCCCCCAGAAGGTTCCGGGGACCGTGGGCGCGTACTGGCCCCCGACCGGACGGACGACCTCCGCGCTGCCGGCGCCTGTCGCTTCCACGAGCGTGAAGTGCGCCCAGTCCGGGGCCGTGGGGAAGGCATCGACGCGCAGACGCATCCGGCCGTAGAAGCGGTTACCCGGCGCGGCGAAGTCGTCGACCCGCAGGAAGGCGCGCCCGTTGTCGACCGTGTGGATGTGCAGCACCTGGTTGCCCCGGCGGGCACGTTCCACGGTCAGCGTGCCGTGGCGGGTGTCGACACCCCACTTCAACGTGCTGGGTCCCCCGGGAGACAGTCGCTCGAAGTCCTCACAAAAGAGCAGTCCACGGGGGCAAGAGGGCGGGGCGGCCCCGGACGCGGCGGCCGGCACGCTGCCGGCCGCGGCGACGAGGACCAGGGCGGCGCTGAACACCGCGAGAAGTTTGCGCATGGTCATCCTCCATGACGGGTGGCCCCGCCAAGAGGCGGGCCAGCAGGAACTTTCCGGCCCTCCGAGGCCGCCATGCTCGCGCTCGCACCGCCAGCGGCGCGGTTGGCCTCGCGCCGCGGTGATCCGGGCTACTCCGGCACGACCGCGTCAGATCCGGCTATCTCGATGAGTCGGTGTGTGCGAAGAGGTTGGCCTCGGCCGGTCGGCAGCCGTGATCGGGGCCCGACCGACCACGACGGCACCCGGGCCCGGAGCCGGTGGCTCCGGGCCCGATCATCGTCCTGAGCCGACGGAGGGGTACGTGTCGCCGGTCAGGGGCTGGTGCAGGAGAGGCCGCTGGGCGCCGCGCTGCTGCTGCCGTTGACCAGGAAGCCGAAGGTCGTCGAGGCGTTCGCGCCGAGAGACCCGTTGTATTCGGCGTTGCGGACGCTTACCGTCCCGCTGGTGCCGGTGTTGATGCCGCTCCAGACGTTGGCGATGGTCTGCCCACCGGCCAGCGTCAGCCGAACGGTCCAGCCGCTGAGGGTGGTGGAGCCGTTGTTGGCCACGGTGACCTCGCCCTGGAAGCCACCGTTCCAACTGTTGACCATGCGGTACGTCGCGGTGCAGGCACCCGGCGGAGCAGTGGTCGGCGGAGCAGTCGTCGGCGGAGCAGTCGTCGGTGGAGCAGTGGTCGGCGGAGCGGTCGTCGGTGGAGCAGTCGTCGGCGGAGCAGTCGTCGGCGGAGCGGTCGTCGGCGGAGCAGTCGTCGGCGGAGCAGTCGTCGGCGGCGTGCCCGGCACGGTGGTGGAGGCGGCGTTGAGAGCGTTGAGGACGGCGGTGTACGCCGCCTTGGGGTTGCTGTTGCGGTCGAAGAGCAGCGGGTTCTCGCTGCCACGCCAGGAGTCGCTGTCCCGGATCCCCCACGTCGTGATGCCGACGCAGCGGGGAACGTTCATGCAGGCCTGGGTCAGGCCCTGGTACTGGCTGGTCGAGGCGTTGGTGACGTCGGCCTCGGTCAACGCCACGTCGACCCCGAGGGCCGCGAAGCTGGACAGCGTCTGCTGGAAGTTGCCCGGCAGTGAGCTGCCACCGGTGAAGTGGGTCTGGAGGCCGACGCAGTCGACCGGGACGCCGCGGGCCTTGAAGTCCTTGATCAGGTTGTAGACGCCCTGCGTCTTGGCGTACGTCCAGTTCTCGATGTTGTAGTCGTTGTAGCACAGCTTCACGCTCGGGTCGGCGGCGCGCGCCGTCCGGAACGCCACCTCGATCCAGTCGTTCCCGGTGGCCTGCAGGTTCGACGACCGCCGGCTGCCGTTCTCGGCGTAGGCCTCGTTCACCACGTCCCAGTAGGCGAATTTGCCCTTGTAGTGGGCCATGACGCCGTTGATGTGGCTGATCATCGCGGCCCGCAGGGCGCTGCCGCTGAGACTTCCCCAGAACCTGGGCTGCTGGCCGTGCCAGGCCAGGGTGTGGCCACGGAACCGCATGCCGTGCTCGGTGGCCCAGTTGTAGATCGCGTCACCGCGACGGAAGTCGAACTGGCCAGGGTTGGGCTCGGTCGCGTCGGGCTTCATCTCGTTGACGGCCGTCATCATGTCGAACTCGCGGTTCGCGATGGTCAGGAAGCCCGAGTCGGTGAGACGGTCCGACCCCATGGCGGCGCCGAAGTACCGGCCGCTGCGCTCGACTGCGGCTCTCAGGGTGGTCCCGGGCGGTCCGCTGAGATCGGCGCGGGCGAAGGTCGCCAGGGCCATCGAGGACACGGTGATCGCCAGGGCGCAGGCCCCACCCAGAAGCAGCCTGGCGGCACCCCTGGTTCGGCGTTTCGGTTGAGCGGGTACGTCGTTCATCTGTGCTTTCCCCTCGATGTTCTGTCTGGTCCATTGCCGACGCGAGGCGCAGACCCGACGATCGCTGCACGGCCGGCGAAGGGAGCACCGCGCTCGCCGTTGGACCAGCACGCCGCAGGTGACGCCGGGCCGGCGACAACCCCGCCGCGCCCGAATCGGTGACCACCGCAGGCTGCCCGGCCCGCCCGGTGGATGGTGAGCACTCCGCGCCGTACGCCCTGCGGAGTGACACTGCCCTGCCCGTGATGCTATATCGAATCAATTCGATCTGCGCGGTCGTCGACCGATGGTGTTGCGCCCGCGGCGCTGCGCGATCGGGGACCGACCGGCCGGCCTGCGATCGGCAAGCGGCGCGACCGGGCGGGACCAACACTGACGTGCGTCTATGTTGCGAGTGTGGACCCAGATGTGCTGGAATGGCTCATATCGCCGCAGCGCGGGGGCAACCGTGCTGAGAACGGCCAGCACGGGAGCATCGCAGGGCCGGCAGCGCGTCACTGTGACAGACGCTCGCGGCCCCTGCGTCGGGCCACCGCCACGAGGGCGCGCATCGCGCCGGGCGGGCATCCTCGCTCGCCACACGTGCCCCCGGCACGCGTCCCCGACGGCCGACGCGCTCGACGCCAGACCCCCGGGGGCTTCCGATTCGGTCTGCCAGCGCACCAGAACCGGCGACGAGGTGAGAAGCGACGATGATTTCCCGAGAGAATCTCGCGAGGTGGTACCGCCACCGCCTGTTCTGGGTGGCGGTGATCCTGTTGGCGGTGTCGGCCGGCACGGTCGTACTGGTCAACCGGGCCGACCAGGAGACGGCGCCGGCGGATCTGCAGGCGCAGATCGTGGCCCGGATGCGTACCACGCTTGAACAGGCGGACCCTGGGCAGCACAACCACGCCGGACACAGCGCCCAACCGGGAGCCACCGCGGAGAAGCCGCCGGTGATCTGCGGGATCCGCGTCTACGGCTACGAGCCGGCGGACGCCACCGCTCTCGCCGACGTCCGGAAGGTCTACGGCTTCCACCTCTGCGGAGTCGCCGAGCAGAAGCGCCCGTGGGACGTGGCGGTCAAGCTGGCCGGTCCCTTGATCATGGATATGTCCACCAACCCTCCGGGCATCCAGGTCGTCGAGGCGACCGCCGACGTCAGGTTCATCGACCGGCTACGGGAGATGTTCCCGGCCAGGTACGCGACGTTGGCACAGGAGGAGGCGCTGACCCCGGCGGAGATGGCCGAACAGCGCCGGCGGTACGACGCCGCGGCCGGGCTCTGACCAGGCCGGGCAGCCGAGCAGGTACGCGGATCCGCCATCGATCCGGCGATCCGGACAGCTCGCTCCACATCCGTCTAAAGATAGATCAACATTGATATTTGAGTTGATGGATGCAACAGTGGCTTTGGGAGCGTTCCCACATCGATGTCTCGTACCGATGAACGGAGGATGAACAGTGCGTTTACACAAGCCCCATCAATCCGGCGGACGGCAGCGGTCAACAGTCCGTCGGTCCCTCCAGGCGGTCGTCCTGATGGCCGCCTTGGTGGTCGGTACGCTGCCCTCGGTCGGCGCAGCTCAGGCACACGGCACCGTCATCGGTCCGGCGACCCGCGCCTACCAGTGCTGGAAGACCTGGGGCAACCAGCACACCAACCCGGCCATGCAGCAGCAGGACCCGATGTGCTGGCAGGCGTTCCAGGCCAACCCGGACACCATGTGGAACTGGATGAGCCAACTGCGGGACGGCCTCGCCGGTCAGTACCAGGCCCGCACGCCGGATGGGCAACTGTGCAGCAATGCCCTCGCCCGGAACGACGCGGTGAACCAGCCCGGGGCATGGAAGACGACAGCCGTCAGCCGCAATCTCACGGTCCAGATGTACGACCAGGCCAGCCACGGTGCTGACTACTTCCAGGTCTACGTCACCAAGCAGGGGTTCAACCCCGCCACCCAGCGGCTCGGGTGGGGCAACCTCGACCTGATCGCGACGACCGGGCGGTACGCGCCGGCCCAGAACATCTCGTTCAACGTCTCGCTCCCCGCACGCAGCGGGAACCAGATCCTGTTCGTGCTCTGGAAGGCGTCGCACCTGGACCAGACCTACATGTGGTGCAGCGACATCACCATCGCCTGATCGGCAGGTCCGACCGGTAGGGCAGCAACCACTCCGGCCCAGGGCGCGTTGACGCCCTGGGCCGGAGTGCCCGCCCTTCACCCACTGATCAAGGAGCTGAACATGCAGAGACGGCGTTATCGCCCGGCCACCATGCTGGCAGGGCTGCTCATCCTGACCCTGTCCGCGCTTCTGGTGCCACCGGCGCCGGTGGCCAGCCCTGCGGCAGCCGGAACGTCCCACACCCGCGCGGTGCCACTCGCCGAACTGACAGTGGTATCCGAACGGGTGGCGTTCGGTCTGCAGCGTCCGATCGCGCTCACCGGACTGCCGGACGGGCGCATGTTGATCGCGGAGAAGAACGGCACCGTCCGCTCGTACCACCCCGACACCGGCCTGGCGGCGGAGCCGGTGCTCGACCTGACCGCCCGGATCGACACGTCGGACAACGAGCGCGGCCTTCTCGGCATCACGCCCGCGCCGAACTTCGCGCGGACCGGGCTCCTCTACGTGGCCTACACGAGCCTGCCGGCCGGCACGCTGACCCTGGCGCGAGTGCCCATCGGTGCTCCCGACCGACTGCAGGTGCTGCTCACCCAGGAGCACGCCGAGTTCGGCAACCACAACGGCGGCCAGGTCGCCTTCGGCCGCGACGGCTACCTCTACTGGTCCACCGGCGACGGCGGAAACGCGAACGACCCGTTCAAGAGCGGCCAGAACCTCGGCACCCTGCTCGGAAAGATCGTGCGGATCGACGTCAACCGCGCCTGCGGGGGCAAGCCCTACTGCGTACCCTTCGACAACCCGTTCGTCCGCACACCCGGTGCACGGCCGGAGATCTGGGTCTACGGGCTGCGCAACCCGTGGAAGTTCTCCATCGACCCGGTCGACGGCTCGCTGTGGATCGGTGACGTCGGCCAGGGGCTGGTCGAGGAGATCAACCACATCCGCCCGTCGCAGCGTGGAGCGAACCTCGGTTGGTCCTGTCGAGAGGGCACGCCGGTCTTCGACCAGACGCAGTGCCGGCCGGGCGTGCGGCTCACCGACCCGGTCTTCGAGTACGAGCACTACCTGACGGAGAACTGCTCGGTGATCGGCGGCGTGGTGTACCGAGGGTCCGCCACCCCGGAGGCGCGGGGCACGTACCTCGCGAGCGACTACTGCTCGACCCTCGCGTTCGCCGTCCGCCCCAGGGCCACGGGTGGCTACGAATCCGCGACGATCGGCAACCTCCCCACCCAGCCGACCGCGATCGGCACCGATGCGAACGGCGAACTGTACGTGACCAGCGATCTCCCGGGATGGCTGAGCCGGGTACGGTTCGAGCAGGTCCAGCCACCCGCGAGCAGCGGGGTGACGAACCGCTGAACCGGGGTCGATCCCCCGACATCCGTGACACCACGGTGGACGGCCGCGTACCAGCGGCCGTCCACGCCGGGGTACGCCCCCCGTCGTTTTGCTACCGCCCCACTCGGCCCCCGGCGACCGCCTCGCGGACTGTGGCGCGTGCGGCGGTGTCGATGAGGTCGGCGACCGGGCCGGGCCGAGAGACCGCCACAGCGTGGGATGCGTCGATCTCGACAGCCGTGGACCTTTACCTGCTCGGCGTGCGTCCAGCCGATCGGGTGCCGGTGCCGACCCGGGAATTGTCAACCTCTACGTGCAGCCGTCGATCTTCGGCAAGGCGTTCGCCGACAAGAGCATTCCCGCCAAGGACGTTGCGGTGCTGGCCGCCCGGCAGCGTCCGCTGGCCTTGAACGCCCTGGTCGAGGAGTCCGGCGAGCCGGCCTGGCGCACCATCCCCTCTGTCCAGGGTCACCGCCGCCGGCGCGGTCACCAATCAGATCAAGGCGGCCGCCAAGGCGACCAACTGACACAGCGGCCGGCCGTAGCCTCGCGTTGGGCGATGCCACGGCCGGCCGCTCCGTCACGTGGCCGCGTTGGCCGAGTCGGCCAACGCGGCCACGGTTGCCGTCGGTGTCACGGGGTCGGTCAGGCGGTCGTCCGGGCCGCCTCCAGGACGACCTTGGTGACCTGATCGGGATGCGAGATCAGGCCCAGGTGACCGGCGTCGATCCGGGTGATGTCGGCCTCCGCCCGCTTCATCATCTCCTCCTGGCGGGCCGGCGGGATGACCCGGTCCTCCTCACCGATCACCGCCCATACCGGGATCGTCTTCCACGCCGGCTCCGTGGCCGGCTCCGCAAGGGCGTTCGTGGCCAGGGCGGTCTGCGTCACGGCGAGCACCTCCGCCTGCCGCCGAGGCAGACCGTTGGCGAAGCCGGGGATGAACACCTTCGGCAGGACGTAGGCGTCGACCGCACCTTCCGGGGCACCGGGGAACGGCACGAGCTTGAAGACGCTCGTGGGGTCGGTCAGGGCCGGCTCCAGCACCGAGCCGGAGCCGGCGGTGAGTTCCTCCACGGTCTCCCCCTTGTCCGGGGCGAAGGCGTCGACGAACACGAGTGCCTTGACGTTCTTGTTGCCGGTCGCGGCGTCGCTTACCACGAAGCCGCCGTACGAGTGGGCGGCGAGCACGATGGGACCCTCGATGGTGGACAGGAAGTCCTTCAGGTATCCGCTGTCGATTGTCGGTCCCCGGCCGGGTTGCGGCGCGACCTGGACCTCGAAACCGCGCGCCTGGAGTCTGCGGACCTCGCCACTCCAGCTCGAGCCGTCGGCCCAGGCGCCGTGGACCAGGACGATTGTCGGTTTGTGGCGCTGCCCCTCGTCGGGGGTTGGTCGCACGCCGCCGTCCGCGTACACGTTTGGAGCGGCTGCGCCGAGCACCATCACCAGCGTTGCGGCGGCGAGCGTTGCGGCGATGGTCTTCGGCCGACGTAGCGAGATACCGAGCACGTCTCTTCTCCCTCGTTGGTCAGTGGTTTCCGAACGCGGGCGGGTGCGGATGGCTGCCAACGCGACCCCGCCACAGCCGCAACCGGTCGGGAGCACCGCGGAGTGGCGCGCGCACCGACAGCGGCCGGGCTTCGGTGCCGCGAAGACTCGCTTGATCGCCCAATCCTCACCGTACTGACGCGCAAAGGAAATCCGTGACATAAGAGGAGATTCGTTCAGGTTTCACTCTGCGGGAGGACGCGAGGCCACCTCCTACTGTCACGTCAGCACTCCGCGGTCGAGGAAGGGCCGAGCGTCACGCGCGTTGGTGCTCCGGGGTCCGCCACGGCCCGGGCACCAGGGCCGCAGCGAGCCCCGCCACCACGGCGAAGCCCGCCACCAGCCAGTACGTCCGGCCGTACGCTTCCGAGGGGAAGCCCGATGCGCCACTGAGCCGCTGTTGCAATGCGACAGCGACCACCGCGATGCCCAACGACCCGCCGATCTGGTTGAGGATGAACAGGGCGCTGGTGGCCCGGGGGGCGTCGTCGGGGCCGACCGCGAGGTACATGAACGCCATCAGGCCGGGCACTGTGAAGCCGATGCCGAAGCCGCCGATGCCGAACGCAACAGCGGTCAGGGCCGTCGAGGTGTGGTCACCGACGCCGGACAGCACCAGCGCGGCGATCGTGGCGAGCAGCATCCCGATCGGAGCGGTCACGCGGGCGGTTAGCCGGGCGCCGGCCTTGCCGACGGAGATCGCCCCGGCGGCGCCGAGGATGCCCGAGGGCACCATGAGCAGGCCCGCGTGCAGGGCGCCGAATCCGCGTGACTGCTGGTAGTACAGCGGAGTCAGGAACAGCAACGTGTTGGCGACCGCCCCGACGAGCAGCATGGTGACCACCGACATCGTGAATCCGCGCTGGGTGAACAGCCGTACGTCGATCAGGGGCTCGGCCGCGCGGCGGGCGTGCAGCACGTACGCCAGCAGCAGCGCCGCGCCGACGGCGAAGGCGGTGACCGCCGCCGGATCGCCGAAGTCGCCCCGGTGGGCCGCGGTGGTGAGCCCGTAGATGAGCACCGCGAAGCCGGGTGAGAGCAGGGCCAGGCCGATGACGTCGAGGCGTGGCCGCGGCGCTGCGGAGTCCGGCGCGTCGGCAGGCAGCGTCCGAAGGGCGAGCAGCAGTGCGATGACACCGACCGGCAGGTTGATGAGGAACATCCAGCGCCAGCTGATGTCGTCGACGAAGAAGCCGCCGAGAATCGGGCCCAGCACCGGCCCGACGGTCAGCGGGATCGAGATCAGACCCATCGCCTTGGTGATCCTGGCCGGGCCCGCGGCGCGGGCGATCGCGGCCTGGACGACCGGGAAGATCATGCCGCCGCCGAGCCCCTGGAGCAGGCGGAACGCGATCAGGCTGCCGGCCGACCAGGCCAGGCCGGACAGCAGCGAACCGACGGTGAACAGGACTACCGCGAACACCCAGATCTGACGGACGCCGAACCGGTCCACGCCCCAGCCGGAGATCGGGGTAGCGACAGCGACGGCGAGCAGGTATCCGGCGGTGACCCACTGGATGGTCGACAGCGAGGTCCCGAAGACGGTGACGAGGCGGTCCACGCCGACGTTGACGATGGTCTCGTCCAGCAGGGCCATGAGCAGCGCCAGCAGCAGGACTCCGGCCATCTTGAGGAATGCGGGATCGAGGCGGTCGCCCTCCGGGACAGCGGGCTTGTCACCGGGAGCGCGCCGGGGCGCACTGGTGTCGCTGGCCATGGTCGTTACCTCCGAGCGGCAGTACGGTCCGGATTGACGCGCACAGAATACATGCAGGCGCACACATCATCAGGCACCTAAAGCCCTGTCATGCCTCACTGGTGGCCCTGAGCTCACGAATAACGAATGTGTTTACATTGACTTCACATGGACGTGTAACGTATGCGGCGACGACTCGGAGGGCGGGATGGCGGAACGACGCGGCGGTCAGCCGGACGTGCTCGACCTGTGGCGGCAACTGACGGTCCTCACCGGCCGCCTGGGCCAGACGCTCGACAAGCGCCTCGTGCGGGAGTTCGACCTCACCCTCACCGAGCTGCTGGTGCTCGACGAACTGACCCGCGGCAACCCGCGCGGCATGCGCATCCAGGACCTCAGCGACGCGGTGGCCCTCGACCAGTCCTCGATGAGCCGCCTGGTCAGTCGCCTCACCGCCAAACAACTCGCCGCCCGGGTCAGCTGCGACCACGACCGCCGCGGCGTCTACTGCCAGATCACCGACCTGGGCGCCGAGCGGCACGCCGCGGCCACCCGGGTCAGCCGCGCCGAACTCGGTGCGGCACTGGACGCCGCCGCCTTCGACGACCGGCTGGCATCAGTGGTGGCGCGACTGACCCGCCCGGTCGTCACGCCCGCCGCCGAAACCTGAGACCCGAACCAGGGAGTCAGCCCGCGCAGTTGTCGATCCTGGATCAAGGGCCTGCCGCGTCCCGGCCGAGGAAGCACGACAGCAGTTGCCTGAACTCGTGCGGGTGCTCGATCGCCGGCACGTGCCCGCATCGGCCGAACACGTGCAGACGGACATCGGCCAGGTGTGCGAGCAGGGGCTGGGCTGCCGTCCCGAGCGGGGTGACCCGGTCCTCGGCACCGTGCACGAGCAGCACGGGCGCGCGCACCGCCGCCAGCGTGTGCGCCGAGAGGGTGAGGTCGTCGACCCATCGTGCCCTGGGCGGAGGGAACAACGACGCGAACGCGGCGGCCCCCGCTCGCATCGCGGCCGCGCGGGCATCGACTGCCGAATCGGTGACGAGCGCCTGGTCGAGGACGAGGCGACTCAGCATGTCCCGCGCCCCGGTCGGGCCGGCGGGGGCGGCCCAGACCGCGTCGAGATCGGCGGACAGCGGCGCCCCGGGGGCGCCCATCGTCGAGACCGCAACGACACGGGTGACCCGCTGGGGGCGCGCGGCCGCCAACGCCAGCGCCACGGCGCCGCCCATGGAGTGGCCCACCACGGCGTAGTGCTCGAAACCGAGAGCGTCCATCAGGCCCCCGGCCTGCTCCGTCCACGTCCGGAGCCCGCCCCTGGAGCCCGCCGGAACGGGTGTACGGCCGAACCCCGCCTGGTCAGGAGCCACCAGGTGCAACGAGGTGCCCAGCGCTCGCGCCGTCGCTGCCCAGGCGCCGGACCCGGTCGTGCCGGGTCCGGAGCCGTGCAGCATCAGCACCGCGGGCCCGGTGCCGCCCTCCAGGACGTGGACGGGTGAGCCGTCGACTGTGACGGTCCGAAGTGCCGTCACCGGGACAGGCCAGGTGCGCTCATGCCGATGCGGAGTTGACCGACTTCGAGAAGAGCTCCATCATCGCCCTGCCGAACTGCGGCATGTCGGGCCATCCACGGCAGGAGACGAGGTTGCCGTCCACGACGTCGGGAGCGTCGATGACCGTCGCGCCCGCGTTCTCCATGTCACCGGTGATGGGCGGGAAGCACGCGGTCTTTCGACCCTTCAGCAGCCCGTACACCGCTGGCACCTGCGCGCCGTGGCACACCAGCGCGATGGGGAGGTTGCGCGCGAAGAAGTGCTCGGTGATGCGCCTGACGTCGGCGTCGACCCGGATCCACTCGGGGGCACGTCCCCCGGGGATGATGAGGGCGTCGTAGCGCTCGACGTCGACCTCGGCCCAGGGCACGTCGACAGGCAGCTTCCGACCGTTCTTCTCCACATAGGCGTCCGAGTTGGGGTCGAACTCGTGGATGACCAGTTGCACGTCACGCGTCGTCCGCGACGAGACGTCGACGTCCCAGCCGCCCTCCTGGACTCGATAGTAGGGATACATGGTGTCGAGTTCCTCGGCGGCGTCGCCGGTCAGGAGCAGCGCTCTGGGCACCTGCTTCTCCTCGCATGGGGGGACGGGTGAGGTGGATCCAATCCGATCCGATCGATTGAGTTAGCATTCCTCGGCCCCGTCCGCCCGTCAAGCCTCTACCGCTACTCCGTCCGCGTCCCTGGCCTCGTCGAACAATCGCCGGAACCGCTCACCGGACCGCAGGATGTGCCGACGCATCGCGTAGGCGGCGGCGTCGGGGTCACGCGCGGCGATCGCGGCCACCACCTCCTCGTGCTCGGCCATCGCCAGGTGGGTGACCTGGGTGTCGTGGTGCAGCCGGAAGAGGTGCACGTGGCTGTGCAGGCGAGCGAGCGCCTCACGGATGACCTGGTTCTCCGCGCTCAGGGCGACGAGGTCGTGAAACGCGGCGTCGCGTAGCCCGAAGGCGCCATAGGCTGTCGGCCCGTTGCCTCCTTCCAGCTCGGCCATCTCCTCCAGCATCCGTCGCAGGCCGGCCACCTGTTCCGCGGATGCGCGTTCGGCGGATCGGCGCGCCGCTGCCGGCTCGAGGAGCAGTCGCACCTCGAGCATGTCCTCGAATCGGTGCCGGGTGATCTGGGGCGGAATGCGGTAACCGGCATGCGGCACCCGCACGACCAGGCCCTCGGCCTCCATGCGGTTCAGGGCGTCTCGGATCGGCGTCTGCGAGACCCCCAGCTCCCGCGCCAGGACGTCGATCGTGACGCGGGCGCCAGGCTCGATCCGGAGCGACATCAACTGTCCGAGCAGCCTGTCGTACACCTCGTCGGCAAGCCGGCCGCCCGCTCTTCCCGGCGGCGTTCCGCCCGTCCCGGCCCTACGGCCCCGCGCGATCATCGCTTCGTCGTCCATCGTGGCGTGAGGACCTTTCTTGCGCCTTCGGGAACCTGTTGACATCAGTCACAACGCTGCGGGATGCTGACGCCCCCACTGGATCCTATAGGAAAAGCGTCGGATGATCGGCATCCTGCACCATCGCGGAGCCGCCCGCCATCGCTCTACCTCGATCTCGTGCCGCCGGCCCGCGGGTCGACTCCCGCAGCACCCCGGCAACGCGCCTGAACAACACAGCAACTGCTCGGCGAAGCACATAGCGAGGCCCTAGAAGTCCCCACTCGGAAAGCAGGCAGGACTATGCGGCACCCACGGCGAACACGACGAACATCCGTTTCCGGGCGAAAGGTACGGCTGGCGGCGGCGGCCATGCTGCTGCTCGCGACGACCGTCACGGCTTGCGGCGGCGGCGAGGACGACGACGCGAAGACGAGCGCGCCCAAGGCGCCGGCGACCATCCCGGAGCTCACCAAGGACCCGCTGACCCTCAGCTTCATCTGGTTCGACTGGCCGCCCGCCCACGCGCTGGAGGACTTCGCGAACGCGGAGTACAAGAAGGAGCGGCCGAACGCGACCATCAAGGTCAACACCGTGCCGAACGCGAACTGGCACGACGCGATGTTCACCCAGTTCGCCGCGCACAAGACCGACTTCGACATCGCGGTCCTGGACTCGCAACACATCGGCGAGGCCGTGACGAACGGCAACATCCTCGACCTCACCGACTTCGTCAAGCAGAACATCGAGGTCGCGGCCTACAACCCGTACCTCTTGGCGGCCTACGGCCAGTTCCCCCAGGCGGAGACCGGCAAGCGCGACGAGAACGCCAGCCTGTACGGACTGCCGTTGCTCGGCGACACCTGGACGATGATCTACCGCAAGGACCTGATCGGCGACAAGCCGCCGCAGACCTGGGACCAGATGATCTCCGCCGCCGAGAAGTGCCAGAGGGAGAACCCCGGCGTCAGCGGGCTGGCCTTCCACCAGGCCAACGGCTCCGACGCCGCGGCTGTCACCTACAACACGGTCAACGGCATCTACGGCGGCAACCTCTGGGACTCCAAGACGCGCAAGATCGACGGCGTCATCAACGACGCTGCGGGCCAGGAGGCGATGGACGTCCTGGTCAACAAGATGAAGCCGCTGACCGCCAAGGGCTCCGGCAACTGGTTCATCGACGAGACGAACGCGGCGGTCGCCCAGGGCAAGGCATGCATCGCGTTCAACTGGATCGCCGCGAGCGGCGGCCTGCTCGACCCGAAGCAGTCGACGCTCGGCACCACGCGGAAGCAGATCCTCGACAAGCTGGGCTTCGCCACCCTGCCGAGCCAGAAGACGAACCTCGTCCCTCTCGGCGGTATGGGGATGCACGTGTCGGCGTACTCCGCCAAGGCGAACCAGGCCGAGGCCCTGAACTTCATGAAGTGGTTCGAGCGGGCTGACGTCCAGAAGAAGTGGGCCGCAGCGGGTGGCGTGCCATCGCGTACGGACGCCCTGCAGTCGCCCGAGTTCCTCAACGCCGGGCCGTTCAACCAGGTGTACACCGACTCGGTTCCGCGGATGCGGGACATGTGGAACGTGCCCGAGTACGCGCGCCTCGTCAACATCGAGAACACCAACGTGAACGCGGCCCTCAACGGCGCGAAGAAGCCGAAGGACGCGCTCGACGACATCGCCAAGGAGCAGCAGGGCGTGCTCGACTCCAGCGGCCGCAAGGGCGGCGGCGGACTGTGAGTGACTCCGTCCCTCTGACGACCGACCACCCCGGGCAGGTGGCGTCCGCGACGCCACCTGCGCCGGGTCGGTCCCGCCGGCTGGGCGACCGCGGGCTCGCCGTGGCCTTCATCTCCCCGGCGCTGCTGCTGTTGCTCGCGATGTCGGTGTTTCCGTTGCTGTGGGCGTTGTACCTGTCCTTCACCGACTACTCGGCCACCCGCGGAGGGCCCGCGAATTTCATCGGGTTCGGCAACTACACCGCGATTCTGACGTCGGCGCAGGTCCACCAGAGAGCCCTGACGACGTTGATCTACGTGGTCGGCGCGGTCGCCCTGCAGACCGTGCTCGGTTTCGGCATCGCCTACCTGATCTCACGGCGCACGCACGGGCGAGGAGCGCTCACCACCCTGTTCCTGGTTCCGATGATGCTGTCGCCGGTCGTGGTCGGGCTGTTCTGGCGATTCATGCTCGACGCGCAGTTCGGCGTGGTCAACAGCATGCTCGGCTCCCTCGGCCTGGGGCAGGTGGAGTGGCTCACCCGGCAGCGGACGGCGTTGCTCTCCCTGATCGTTGTCGACACCTGGCAATGGACGCCGTTCATCATGCTCATCGCGCTCGCGGGCCTCACCGCGGTTCCCAAGTACCTGTACGAGGCCGCCTCGATCGACCGGGCGTCCGAGTGGTTCCGGTTCCGCACCATCACTCTTCCGCTTGTGTGGCCGCTGCTGCTCATTGCCGTGATGTTCCGGGGCATCGAGGCCTTCCGGCTGTTCGACCTGGTCTACATCCTCACCAGCGGGGGCCCGGGTGTCTCCACCGAGACGTTGTCGTTCCACGTCTACAAGGTCGCGTTCCTGGGCTTCAACACCGGCACCGCCTCGGCGTACGGGATCCTCATGGTCCTCGTCGTCATCGTCCTCACGCAGCTCTACCTGCGCTACCTGAACAAGCTCAAGGAGGGCTGATGGCCGTCTCCGTCGACGAGGCCGTGTCCACAGGTCCTGCCCCGGATCACACGCCCGCCGCGCGCCGCCTCGGCGGTCGGGGCCGCTCCGGGCTGGAGGTCACGCTGCTGATCGTGCTGGCCGTCGTGATGCTCTTTCCGGTGCTGTGGATGATCGAGACGTCCATCAAGGACAACCGCGACGTCTACGCCATCCCGGCCAAGTTCTTCGGCTTCAACGTCACCATGGACCACTTCAAGGACGTGTTCGTCGCGCCCGGCGGTGGTCGCTCGGCACTGTCGGTCGCGTTCCTCAACTCCGTCGTGGTCGCCGGAGTCTCCACGCTGCTGGCCACCGTGCTGGGGGTCCCGGCGGCCTGGGCCTACTCACGCTTCGCCGTGCGGGCCAGGAAGGACCAACTGTTCTTCATCCTGTCCACCCGCTTCATGCCGCCCGTGGTGGTCGTCGTTCCGATCTTCCTCATGTACCGCCAGGTCGGGCTCATCGACAGCAAGCTCGGCCTGATCCTCATCTACGCGGCCTTCAACGTCCCGTTCACGATCTGGATGATGAAGGGGTTCGTCGACGAGGTGCCCGCGGAGTACGAGGATGCCGCCATGCTCGACGGCTACACCCGTTTGCAGGCGTTCTGGCGGTACACCCTCCCCCTGCTCGTGCCCGGCATCGCCGCGACGGCGGTCTTCGCACTCATCTTCTCGTGGAACGAGTTCGTGTTCGCCATCTTCCTCACTTCCAGCGACGACGTGCGGACAGCTCCACCCGCCATCGCCGGCCTCATCGGTGGCACCACCACGGACTGGGGTCTCGTGGCCGCCGCCTCCGTGGTGTTCGCCCTACCGGTGCTCGTCTTCGCCTACCTGGTGCGCAAGCACCTCGTCGCAGGCGTGACGCTCGGGGCGGTGCGACGCTGATGGCGGGCATCGAGGTGACAGCGCTGCACAAGCGCTACCCGGACGGGACGGTAGCGGTCGAGCACGTCGACCTCTCCATCGGCGACGGCGAGCTGTTCGTGATGCTCGGCCCGTCGGGGTGCGGCAAGACGACCACGCTGCGGGCCATCGCCGGCCTGGAGAGGCAGACGACCGGCGACATCCGCATCGGCGACGCCCTGGTCAACGACCTGCGTCCCGCCGATCGCGACATCGCCATGGTGTTCCAGTTCTACGCCCTCTACCCACACCTGAGGACCCGCGACAACCTGGCGTTCCCCCTACGGGCCGAGGGACTGCCCAAGGCGGAGGTGCACGAGCGGGTCGCGGAGGCCGCCCGGCTGATGCGGCTTGGTCCGCTCCTGGACCGGCGACCGCGCCAGCTGTCCGGCGGGGAGCAGCAGCGCGTCGCGCTCGCCCGCGCCCTGGTACGCCGGCCGCGGGCATTCCTCATGGACGAACCTCTCACCAATCTGGACGCGGAGCTGAGGGCGGACATGCGCACGGAGATCAAGCACCTGCAGGGCGAGCTCGGGGCCACGATGGTCTACGTCACCCACGACCAGGTCGAAGCGATGTCGCTCGGCCACCGAATCGCCATCCTCAACAAGGGCCGCGTCGAGCAGATCGGCACGCCGCTGGAGGTCTACGACCGTCCGGCGAGCCTTTTCTGCGCCGCATTCATCGGCTCTCCGCCGATGAATCTGATCGAGGTGGAGGTGGCCGACGGGGCGCTGCGCAGTAAGGGCGGCCTGGCCCTCACGCCACCGCCGGGCCTGCCGCGCGACCGTTCCCTGGTCGCGGGCGTCCGCCCGGAGGCGCTGGAAGTCACCGAACCAGGGGCGGAACGTTCGATCCCGGCCCGCGTGGTCTCGGCGGAGTGGCTGGGCGACGAAATCATCTACGTGGTCGACCACGGCGGCCAGCACGACGTACGGGTTCGGATGCCACCGACCGTCCGTTTCGCCACTGACGCGCCGGTCGGACTGCGGCACACCGGCGCGACGCCGGCGGTCTACGACGTGCGCACGGAAGAACTGGTGGCCTGATGGGAACCGTGGCAGCGCAGGGGCTGTGCAAGTCCTTCGGCAAGGTCCAGGCCCTGGACGGGGTGACGCTTGACGTGCCGGACGGCTCGTTCTTCGTCGTGCTCGGGCCCTCCGGTGCGGGCAAGACGACGACCCTGCGTGCGATCGCGGGCCTGGAGAATCTTGACGCCGGGTCGGTGCATCTGGACGGTAGGGACGCGACAGCTGACGCCCCGGCCGCACGCGACCTGGCCATGGTGTTCCAGAGCTACGCCCTCTACCCGCGACACACGGTGTACGAGAACATCGCATCGCCGCTGCGGGCACGCCGCCGTTCGTCGAGCGAGATCGCCGCCGCCGTCGAGCGGATGTCGAGCCTGCTGCACATCGAACGTCTGCTCCAGCGTCGTCCCGCGCAGTTGTCCGGCGGTGAGATGCAGCGTGTTGCCCTGGCCCGGGCGCTGGTCCGTAGCCCGCGCGCGTTTCTCATGGACGAGCCGCTTACGAACCTCGACCTCAAGCTCCGCGTCGAGATGCGCACCGAGCTCACCCGCATCCACCGCAGCCTCGGAGCAACCTTCGTCTACGTGACGAACGACCAGGTCGAGGCCCTGTCCATGGCCGACCAGGTAGCGGTCCTGAAGGAGGGGAAGGTGCAACAGGTCGGAACGCCGACCGAGGTGTACGAGCGTCCCGCCAACCAGTGGGTCGCGGGATTCGTCGGTAGCCCGCCGATCAGCCTGCTCGCCTGCCGCGTCGAGGGAGATCGCCTGGTCGGTGCGGAAGGCTGGACGCTGCCGCGGCCCCACTGGACCACGGCCGAGGACGGTCGTGCGCTGCTGCTGGGCCTGCGCGCGGAGGACCTGTCCGTCGAGCAGCGTGGAAACGCGTCGTTGTCGGGAGAGCTCTACGGGCTTGAGCCGCTCGGTGACCGAACGGTCGTCGACGTCCGAGTGGGGACGGAGATCCTCAAGGTCAAGGCACGACCCACAGTCACCGGTACGCCGGGCGAGCGGCTGGTTGTCGCTGTCGACCTGGACCGTGCACACCTGTTCGACGCGGGTACCGGGTTGTCGCTCTCCGAGGCTGGGCGGTAGCCACGGCGGGCGGCGACGACCCATGCGCCCGCACGTGGCAGTCGAGCGTCGACGGACCGTCACCGGTGAGCGCGGCCTGAGAAGGCGATCGGTGGCACGGGCCGTCGCCCTTCGGACGGGGCGACGGCCACCTTCGACCCGCTCGGCGCCCTCGTCCCCGACGAGGGCGTGTGAACCGGCCGTCCATGCGCAGCGTGCGGCCCGCTGAAGCACGCCGGACAGCACCAAGAAGAGCACAGGAGGCGACGCGATGAGTGACCCGATGAACGTCCTGGCCCCCGAGCACCGGCGGCTCCGGATCGGCGACGCCTGGCGCGACGCCGCGAGCGGAGCGACCTTTGCCGTCGAGGATCCGGCCACCGGCAAGACCATCGCCGAGGTGGCGGACGCCGGCGTCGCCGACGGGCTCGCCGCTCTGGACGCGGCGAGCACGGCAATGGCCCAGTGGGCGGCGACCCCGCCGCGGAAACGGTCCGAGTTGTTGACCGCGACGTACCGGGCGCTGACCGAGCGATCCGAGGAGGTCGCCCGGCTGATAACGCTCGAGATGGGCAAGCCGCTCGCCGAGGCGCGGGCAGAGGTGGCGTACGGCGCCGAGTTCTTCCGTTGGTTCGCCGAGGAGGCGGTGCGCGTCGAGGGGCGCTACAGCACCGCTCCCGCAGGTGGATATCGCATCCTCACCGTGCCGAAGCCGGTCGGACCGTGCGTCTTCGTGACGCCCTGGAACTTTCCGTTGGCCATGGGTGCCCGCAAGATCGCTCCCGCGCTGGCCGCGGGCTGCACGACGATCACCAAGCCGGCGGGCCAGACGCCACTCACCATGCTGTTCCTGGCTCGCATCATGGAGGAGGTCGGCGTCCCCCCGGGCGTCGTCAACGTGGTGACCACCAAGCGTTCCGGCGAGGTGGTCGCCGCACTGCTCGCCGACAGTCGGACCCGCAAGCTGTCGTTCACCGGGTCGACCGAGGTCGGACGCGTGCTGCTCCGACAGGCTGCGGACAACGTCCTGCGTACCTCCATGGAGCTGGGCGGCAACGCGGCCTTGATCGTCTGTGCCGACGCCGACCTGGACGTCGCGCTCGACGGCGCCATGGTGGCCAAGATGCGCAACATCGGGGAGTCCTGCATCGCGGCCAACCGGATCTACGTCGAGGAGCCGGTACGCGAGGAGTTCACGGCGCGCTTCGTGGAGCGGATGGGCGCGCTCGCGGTGGGCCATGGTCTCGACGACGGCGTGGACGTCGGAGCGCTGATCGACGAGGCCTCGGTCACCACGATCGACGGGCTCGTCGCCGACGCGGTCGATCGCGGCGCCCGGGTCCTGGTGGGCGGCGAGCGCCCGGACGGGCCGGGCCACTTCTACCCACCCACGGTCCTCGTCGACGTGCCCGACGATGCGCGGATGCTCAGGGCGGAGATCTTCGGCCCGGTGGCGCCGATCATCTCGTTCACATCCGACGACGAGGTGTTGGCGAAGGCCAACGACACCGAGCACGGCCTGGTCGGATACGTCTTCACCCGTGACCTCCAGCGGGCGCTGAAGTTCACCGAGGGGCTGGATACGGGGATGGTCGGTGTCAACCGTGGTCTGATCTCGGACCCGTCGGCTCCGTTCGGAGGCGTGAAGCAGTCCGGGATCGGCAAGGAGGGATCACACGAGGGCATCCTCGAGTACCTCGACCTCACCTACGCGGCGATCGACCTACCGTGACCGGTCCGCTGCTCCGCGCGCCTGCAACGCGCGCCCGCGCCACCCGAGCGGCCGACTCTGCCGATGCCGTCGGAGTCGCGCAGGTGACCTCGACGTCCGCCCAGCACATCGCCGCCGACGTTCCGGAGAGGCACCGACATGCTTGAGACCGTCCGCGGACCACGCCAGCTGATCGTGGGTGAAGGGGTCGCGCAGAACATCCCGCGAGTGGTGGCCGAGAGCGGCTCGCGGGTCCTCATCGTGACCGACCAAGTTCTTCTGGGGCAGCCTGGCGTGGCCGAGATCGTGGCCGCCGTGCGGAAGAAGGTCGACGCCGTCGAGGTGTTCTCCGACGCGACCTCCGACGTGCCACTCGCCGACGTCGCCCTGGCCGTCTCGGCCGCCGCCAGGGTGGACGCCGACGTGATCCTCGCCATCGGGGGCGGCACGGTGATCGACCTCGCCAAAATCGTCGGAGTCATCCGCCGCCACGGTGGGACGCCGCGCGACTTCTACGGCGAGTCGAAGGTGCCGGGGCCGACGATTCCTCTCGTCGCGGTCCCGACGACGTCGGGCACCGGCTCCGAGCTCACCCCCGTCTCGGTGTTGACCGACCCGGACCGCGAGCTGAAGGTCGGGGTCTCCAGCGTCCACATCGTGCCCGACTTCGCCATCGTCGACCCCGAACTCACCTACACCTGCCCGGCGACCGTCACCGCCCACTCCGGCATCGACGCGCTCTGTCACGCGGTGGAGAGCTACACCGCGCGACCCCGCGCCCTTGGACCGCGCGACCCGGTGGAGCAGGTTTTCCTCGGCCGCAACTCGATCACCGACCACTACGCGCTCCTGGCCGCGGAGCGGATCGCCCGTAGCCTGCGTCGTGCTGTCCACAACGGAGGCGACACGGAGGCGCGCGCGGACATGTCCTACGGGTCCATGCTCGCCGGGCTCGCCTTTTCCCACGCGGGCAACGCGGCCCCGCACGCTCTCCAGTACCCCATCGGCGCGGCCACGCACACGCCGCACGGCCTGGGCGTCGGACTGCTACTGCCCTACGCGCTGGACGCGGCCAGGGATGCCATCAGCGACCGGTTGGCCATCCTCGCCGGGGTGTGCGGGCTCGACGTCACCGACGCCTCGGAGGCAGAGGCCGCCGACACGTTCCTCACCTGGCTCGACGGGCTCCTCGCCGACATCGGCATCCCGCCCACCCTGGCGGACATCGGCGTGGCACGCGCCGACCTCCCGCGCTTCGCGGAGATGGCCGGTGGCGTCACCCGCCTGATCCAGAACCATCCCGGCCCGACCGACACCGCCAGTCTCACCGCGATCCTCGAAGCGGCCTGGACCGGGGACCGGACATGACGTGTCCTGACGCCGAGCAGCGACAGCGACCTGCCGTCCCCATATGACGAGGTGTGGTGTTGCCCGCCGGGACGAGTGATCGCCACTTCCCCGACATGATCGATTATCGCCGCACCAACTCCTGGTCGGACGGGGCGTAGCGGTAGTAGTAGCCGGCGAGTGCGACCGCCAATGAGGTCGACCACAGCGGAAAGAGGCACCAGCCGAGCCCGCCCGCACCCCAGTACGCCCGGTCGTAGACCGGTTCTCCCCACAACTGGAATGTGTCGAGTTGGCCAGGCAGTTGCACGCCCAACTGTGCCAGCAGTAGTCCACGGCCGAACGCGAAGATGCCGACGACGGCCGACCCGCCGAGCAGCAGGGGGAACCACATCGGTACGACCTTGCCACGCAGTCCGGGGATCCAGCGTGGGAACAACCTTCCCCACCGAGACAGCAGCCCAGAGGTAAGGACGACGCCACCTATCGCGAACGACGCGAGGGTCGGCTCGATGTACACGTTCTCCGGCTGGTTGCGGAGCAGGGAGGCGACGAACGGCTCAGGTGCTCCGACGGCCCAACCTCGTGACCACGCCAGCCGGATCAGCGCGTAGGGCAGCGGGCACGCCATCGCGACGTAGGTTGCGATCCTGCCCGTACGGATCCAGGCGGAGGCGCGGCGGCGTCGCAGATCCTGCGGGTCGTGGCCCCTGGTGCCGTCGGAATCGACGGCCTCGAGCTCGTCCGCCGCATAGCCACCACATCCGAATTGGCGACCAGGGTGATCGTCGTGACCACCTTCAACGAGGATGAGTACATCACCAGGGCGTTGCGCGACGGTGCGAGCGGCTTCCTGCTGAAAACCTCGGCACCTGGGCTGCTCGTCGAGGCCGTTCGAGCCGCGCTCGCCGGCAGCGCCCTGATCAGCCCGGAAGTCACCGTCCGCCTACTGGAAAGGCTCAGAGCCGGCCGGGAGCCACTCCAGCCCGACCCGCCGTTGACCGCACGGGAGCGTGACGTCGCCAAGCTCCTGGCACGCGGACTGAGCAACGACGAGATCGGCGCGACACTCCACATCGCTCCGGGCACCATCAAGACCCACGTCAGCCACATCTCCATGAAGCTCGGTAACGTCACCCGCGTCCGGATAGCCGCGTGGGCATGGGAATCCGGCCTGGTGTCACGTCTCTGACCGCCCGGCCCGGCCACCGTCCGACGGTCGCCTCGGCCCCGGTCTGTCGCAGGCGTACCGGAAGGGTGTCAGCCGGTAGCGGCCGCCAACCGGCGGACGGACCCTGCGCGGGCCGCCCAGCGCCCGTCCTCGTGACGTACCTCGATGGGGTGTGCGAAGGCCGCCGACACCTGGGCGGTCGTGACCGTCTCATCGGCCGGGCCGGCGGCGACCGCGCTGCCGCCGCTGATCAGCATCGCGTGGGTGGTCGTCGCCGGAAGTTCCTCGAGGTGGTGGGTGACCATGATCGAAGCGAGGCGGGGGTGGGTCTCGCGGAGCAGGTCGACGGTTTCGAGCAGCTGTTCCCGGGCCGCGACGTCGAGACCGGTCGAGGGCTCGTCCAGCAGCAGTAGTCGCGGCTGACTGATGAGCGCCCGGACGATCAGGGCGCGACCCCGCTCGCCCTGTGAGAGGGTGGGCCAGCGTTCGTCGGCCCTGTCGACCAGCCCGAACATGCCCAGCAGGGAGTCCGCCCGATGACGGTCGTCCAGGGTCGGCTGCCAGCGCGGCGGCAGGTCGATCGATCCGACGAGCCCGGTCAGCACGACCTCACGGATGGTCAGGGGCGATCGCAGCGGATGGCGGGGGTTCACGTGACCGATCGCCCTGCGCAGCTGTTGCAGGTCGACGCGGCCGAGTTGCTGACCGAGGATCCGCACGGTTCCCGAGGTCGGATGGGTCAGCGCGCCGCAGAATCCCAGCAGTGTGCTCTTGCCCGCGCCGTTCGGGCCGAGGAGCGCCCAGTGCTCCCCTTCGCGCACGGTGAGGTCGATGCCGTGCAGGATCTGCTTGCCGTCCCGCCGGAACGTGACGTCGCGCAGTTCGACGACGGGCGGCGGCGGTTGCGTCTCGGCGATCCTGGGAAGCATGGCCTTCTCTCGGTACGGCGACGGTCGCCCTGCACGCTGCCACAGACCGGTACGCAGGTCAGTGACCAGGACCACCGCCGGCGTACGAACCCTCGGCTGACGCCCGGCGGGAGCCTGACCGGCGCCAACACGGGGCGTCGTCGACACTGCGCGACAGCTTTGGAGGGTATCGTCGCCGGTGTGTCGCTACCGGATCTGGTGCCGATTTCGCATGAGCCGGATTACCGCACCGACAGGGTGGGGCGATACGCCGACGGCCAGTTCTACGCGGGGATACACGGCGCGCACCGCGACGATGACCCCGAGCCGGATCCGGACCGGGAACGGATCCGCTGGTACGCCTATCTGCACCTGTTCGACGTCGACGGCCGTCACCGCCGGTCCGACATCTCGCTGGTGGCGACAGCTCCGTATCTGCGAGGTGAGCTTGGCGCCCAGGCCGAGGCCCGTCTGGCCGGCCTGCTCGATCAGCTACCCGATTGGCAGTACGGCGACATCGCCGTCCAACTGTTTCGCGTGGTCCATGACGGTGTCACGTTTGGCTTGATAGACGAGTCTGACGCTGAGCGAGGCGACCGGATCGAGCTGTACCCGGACCGCCTCGGGTTTCACCGAACCGTGGGACGGGCTCTACAGCACCTGACCGCCGATCACCGCCACCAGCACGTCGCAGGCGCCTGCCTCTTGTTCTACAGGTCCATCGCGTAGACCCGGACCTGGCGGCCGGTGTCCGGCTGCACCGTTTCGCGCTCCAGCGACATGCCCAGCTTGACCATCACTCGTGCGGACGCCTCGTTCCCGACGATGTGGATGCTGACCAGCCGCCGCAGGGCCAACCGGGCACGAGCGTGGGCGACAACGGCCTGGGCCGCCTCGGTTGCCAGACCCCGGCCCCAGTACGCGCGGCCGAGCCGCCAGCCGATCTCCACGGCCGGCATGATCTCGGGCAGGAAGGTCGGCACCGCCAGTCCGGTGAAACCGGCCAGCTCGCCGGTCTCCCTGATCACCACCGCGTACAGGCCGAAGCCGTGCTCGTCCCAGTGCCGCTGATAGGTAACCAGGCGCTTCGCGGTCGCGGCCCGGTCCAGGGTGCGGCCGTCATGGATATAGCGCATCACCTCGGGCTGTGCGTTGACCGCGGCGAACCCGTCCAGATCATCGCTTCGCCAGCGGCGCAACAGCAGCCGCGACGTCTCCAGGGACGTGGCGTCAGGGGAGATCGTCGCGTCAGCCATGTCCCCTTCGTAGCATCTCGGAGCCCACGGGGCGATGGTCAGTGCGTCTGACCTCGAAGCGTTCAGTGCAACCCGTTGCTCGTCGAGGACGATGGCCGGTGCGGCCACTACGATGCGAGCGTGGCTCGCATTGCCCCGGCCCGCCGGCCGTACCCGCTGCTCGTCGCCGCGGCGGTCCTCTTGGCGCTCGGCGCGGCCACGGCCTGGGCTGTCGGCGACACGCTGGGCCTGAGCCACGCTCCCGCCGCCGTGCCGCACGAGGACGCCGCCGCCGCGCCGGCGCTCGCCCCCGCGCCGGTCCCGCCGTTGGCGTCCCTCGTCGTGCCGGACGAGCCGCGCCTCCGGAAGGCCGCAGCCGCCGTCGCCGACGCGGTCGTCTTCCGCGGCCTGCCGCGGCCGGTGCTCACCCCGGCCGCGTCGAGCCCGGCCAGGTCCGCGACGGCAGTGCCGGCGCCCGACACGGCGCGCGTCGCGTCCCCGGACCTGTCGGCGGTGAGCACGCTGCGGGCGGGCGTGCTGGCCACCCTCGGCGGAACGCCCGAGTCGTACCGGCTCGACGTGCGCGGCACCGAGTTGGCTGTCCAGGGCGGTGACGTCGCGGGCGTGGCAGCCGGGATGTACCGGCTGGCCGACCGGATCCGCTCCGGTGCCGAGGCGCTCCCCGCGGCGGACGCGGGTCGGGTGGTCATCCCCCGGCTCGGCCTGCGGCTGACCGACGCGGGTTCGGTGGGGCGCGAGCCCGACCCGGCCGTCTTCGCCCCCGGCGACGACTATGGCCTGAACACCGACGTGGTCGGGTCGGCGGTGCTGCCTCGCGCGCCGTGGGTGGACGCCGGCGCGGTGGCCCGCATCGACGCGCAGTTTCGGCAGTTCGTCGACAACTCGGTGGCGCAGGGATACAACGGAATCGTCGTGCCCGGATTCCTGGAGTACGTCACGTTCGCGAAGGTCGGCGACGGGCGCGCGGTCTACCCGCCCGGGGACCCGCACGTCGACCGCGCACGGGCGATGGTCGCGGCGTTCGGTCCCGTCTTCCGGTACGCCGAGGACATGGGCGTGCGGGTCTTCCTGCTGACCGACATGCTCGCGGTGTCGCCCCCGCTGGAGGCGTACCTGACGCGGACCGTCGGTGGCCTCGACGCGGCCGACCCTCGGCTGTGGGCGGTCTACCAGGCCGGTCTGGCCGAGCTGTTCGAGAGCATGCCGTTCGTCGACGGCCTGATGGTCCGCGTCGGTGAGGGCGGCGAGGTGTACGCCGGAACCGGCTGGGACTACTCGTCACGGCTCGCGGTCACCACGGAGGCGTCCGTGCGCGCGATGCTGCGGGCGCTGCTGGACACCGCGGGCCCAGCCGGGAAGGAGATCATCTTCCGTACGTGGACGGTGGGCGTCGGCGCCGTCGGCGACCTGCACACCAACCCGGTGTCGTACGCGAAGGTCCTCGGCGGCCTCGACGACCCGCACCTGATCGTGTCCACCAAGTACACCCTGGGCGATTTCTACAGCCATCTGCCGCTGAACACCACCCTGCTGGGCGGCAGGCACCGCCGCATCGTGGAGTTCCAGGCGCGACGCGAGTTCGAAGGGTTCGGCTCGCTGCCCAACGACCTCGGCCCGCTGCACCGCGAGGCGCTGCGCGCCTTCCTTGCCGCCAACCCGAACGTCGAGGGTGTCTGGAACTGGACCCAGGACGGCGGTCCGTTGCGCGCCGGGCCCATGTCGCTGTATCTGCGCACCGGGTTCTGGCAGCTCTACGACCTCAACACCTACGCCGTCGGCCGCCTGGCCTGGGACCCGACCGCCGACCCGGCGCAGGTCACGGCGGACTGGGCGTACCGCACGTTCTCCGGCGACCCGGCCACCGTCGCCGCGATCGGGCAGGCCATGGCGCTGTCCCGGCAGGCGATCACCAAGGGCCTCTACATCGGTCCGTACGCCGACCGGTCGGTACGGGCGCTCGGACTGGAACCGCCACCCATGATGTGGATCTTCGAGTGGGACATCCCGACCGGCGACTCCGCCGCGCTGGACAGCATCTACGCGGTGACCGGCGGCCGCGTCGACGAGGCCATCGAGGAGGGCACGCAGGCTGTCGTGCTGGCCCGGCGCATGCGCGACCTGATCGCCGCGACCGCACCGGCGACCTGGCGGGACGCCGAACTGCGCGGGCGCTTCACCGCGACTCTCGACTACCAGGTCGACCTGTTCGAGACGCTTGGCGCGTACCGAACCATGGTGCTGCGGCACGCGCAGTGGCTGGACACGGGCGACCCGGCCGCCCGCCACGACTGGCGGCTGGCCGCGGCGGCGTACCACGACGCGCGCGACGCGCACCGGCAGCGCTACGGCGCCGACCTGGACCTGCCCGCGTACAACTTCACCGCCGCCGATCTCGGGGCGCGCCGCGCCGACCGGGACCCGGCGATGGCCTGGGCGGCCCGGGTGATGCTCGGGGCGATCCTGCTGGTGGCGCTGCTCGGCCGGTACGGGCGCGGGTTCGGCGCGAGCGCCGCGCGCGGGTTGCTGCTCGGCGCGCTCCGGCCGTGGCGGGTCGCCGCGCTGCCGACGCCCACGACGCGGGCGGACCGGGTGTTGGTGTGGCTGGTCCCGGCGGTGGTGCTGGTGGCGAGCCGGCTCGTGTTGACCTGGTTCGCCGCGCCGGCGCACCTGCTGGTCACCCTCGGTGGGTGGGCGCTGTTCGCCCTCGTCGTACGCCTCGTCGTCGGCCGCCGGGATCCGTTCCACCTGTGGGCGGTGGTCGGCGGCGTCGCGCTGCTGCGCAGCGTACTGCTGCTGGCGGCGCTCGCCGGGCGCGGACCGGGCGGTTACTGGTTCGTCTTCTGGACCGCGCCGAGTGTGCGCGCGGCGTACGTCACCGTCGCGTTCGCGGCGTTCTGCTGGCTGTTCGTGGTCGTCGCCGTGGTCCTGCGGGACCGGTACGGCCTGCGCCGCCGAAGGGCCGTCGGGCTGACCCTCACCGCCGCAGGTGTGCCCCTCGGCGTGCTGTCCGCCCTGGTCTCGGTGGTGGGCCTGGAACGCGCGCTGACGGTGTGGAATGACCAGCTCGCCCTGCTGCCCTGGGGCCTGTCCCGCATCCTGGGCATCACCGTCTACCTCGGCATTCCCACCCAACTCCCCGCATACACCGCCGCCGCCGGAGTCGCCCTGGCCGCCGCCGGCCTGCTCCTGTCCCTCGGCCGCCACCGGCGATCCGCCTGACCGCCCGCCCCGACCTCTGTCGGCGTGTGCCCCCTGACGTTCACGAGTACCGCGAGCAACGGTCAACTGGCAAGGTAGGGCGATGGCTTCGGGAGGGCGGATTCCATGAAGTTCCTTCTCACGTCGGGGGGCATCTGCAACCCGAGCATCTCCGACGCGCTCGTCGACCTGCTGGGCAAGCCGATCGCCGAGGCCAGCGCCCTGTTCGTCCCCACCGGGGTCTACCCCTTCCCCGGCGGAGGCGAGAAGGCGTGGAAGGCGATCCACGGCCACGCGCAGATCCCGCTGTCCCAGCTCGGTTGGAAATCCCTGGGGATGTTGGAGCTCACCGCGCTGCCGACCATTCGGAAGGAGAACTGGGTGTCGGCGGTCCGCGAGGCCGATGCGATCCTCGTCTGGGGCGGCGACGTGTT
Organism: Micromonospora sp. NPDC049274; assembly: GCF_040678875.1. NCBI lineage: Bacteria > Bacillati > Actinomycetota > Actinomycetes > Micromonosporales > Micromonosporaceae > Micromonospora > Micromonospora sp. NPDC049274. The sequence continues at coordinate 22,162 of NZ_JBFAQS010000007.1, read as the reverse complement.
GTACCTGACCTACTGGCTGCGCCAGTCGGGCCTGGCCGACCTTCTGCCGTCGCTGACCGACACGGTTTATGTGGGGGTCAGCGCCGGGAGCATCGCGGTCACCGGATACAACTGCGACGCCGAATTCGACCTTGGATTCGTTCCTGACGGCAGCGACATGGCGCAGGACGCCGACCGGGCGCTGGGGCTTGTGGATTTCACGCTGTACCCCCACCTCAACCATCCGGACATGGAGGACACCGAGCTGTCCCACATCCAGAAGTGGGCGTCCACAATCCCGGTCCCGACCTACGCCATCGATGACAACACCGCCATCAAGGTGGTCGATGGCACCGTCGAGGTCATCTCGGAAGGCGACTGGAGACTGCTCAACCCCTGACCGCGGCATGCCCCGGAAGGAATGCGATGACGGAACGAGAGCTCCCCGCGCTGACCCGCGCCGAGCAGGAACTCGTGGACCGCTACCTGCGCATCATCGACCTGGTGGCCCGACTCAACCCGGCTCGGGACAGCGGTCACTTCGACGCACGGGGTTGCGTCCTCGCCGCGCAGGCGCTGGCGGCGGAGGCCAGGGCGATCGGCGTGGCCGCGGAGACCATGCTCGAACGCGGCGAGGACGAGCTGCACACCGCGACGCTGGCCCGGGCGATGCGCGCCCTGGACGGCGATCGCCGCATCGCGCGGCTGCGGCTGCCCGAGAACTGAACGTCGCACCGGGCGGCCGGGCCGGGGGCTGGCCTTCTCTTTCGATGTCGCGGGCGATTTCCTGGCGGCCCGAGGGTCGCAGAGCGTTACGACCCCGGTATGGATCGGAAACAGTGTCCGGCAAGCATCGGACGGGTGAGCGCATCGCCCATGATCGATACGCACTGCCCCTACTGCGCCATGCAGTGCGGGATCTCCCTGACGACCGGCGACGGGCCGCCTCGGCTGGCGCCCACCGAATTCCCGGTCAACAGGGGCGGTCTGTGCGCCAAGGGCTGGACGGCTGCCGACCTTCTCGACCACAGTGACCGGCTGCTGAGCCCGCTCGTCCGCAAGGATCCCGCCGACCGCACCAGCCCGTTGCGACCGGCGGGCTGGGACGAGGCCCTCGACCGTATCGTCGACGCCATCCGTACCAGCCAACACCGGTACGGCCGCGACAGCGTCGGGGCCTTCGGTGGCGGCGGGCTGACAAACGAGAAGGCGTACGCGCTGGGCAAGTTCGTCCGGGTGGCGCTGCGGTCGGCGTCGATCGACTACAACGGCCGGTTCTGCATGTCGTCCGCGGCGACCGCCTCCAACCGCTCCCTCGGGATCGACCGGGGCCTGCCGTTCCCCCTGGCCGACATCGCCCAGGCGCAGGCCGTGCTGCTGGTCGGCGCGAATCCGGCGGACGCGCTGCCGCCGTCCATGCAGTACTTCGACGCCGGTCGGGCCGCCGGCGCGCGGCACGTCGTCGTCGACCCCCGCCGGACGACCACCGCAGGGGGTGCTCATCTGCACCTGCAGCCGCTGCCCGGCACGGACCTCGCCCTGGCGAACGGGATGCTGCACGTCGCGATCCGCGAGGGCCTGGTCGACGAGACGTACGTGCGCGACCGTACGAGCGGGTTCGAAGCGGTCCGGGCCACCGTCGCGGCGTACTGGCCGGACCGGGTGGAGCGGATGACCGGCGTACCGGAACGGGACCTGCGAGAGACGGTACGGCTGCTGGCGACCGCGACGTCCGCGATGGTACTCACCGCTCGCGGCGCCGAGCAGCACAGCAACGGCACGGACACCGCGCAGGCGTACCTCAATCTCGCCCTCGCCCTGGGCCTTCCCGGACGGCCCTTCTCCGGCTACGGCACGATCACCGGGCAGGGCAACGGGCAGGGTGGCCGCGAGCACGGACAGAAAGCCGATCAACTGCCCGGCTACCGACGCCTGGACGACCCCGCGGCGCGCGCGCACGTCGCGGCAGTCTGGGGCATCGACCCGGACGAGCTGCCCCGACCGGGCCGGTCGGCGTGGGAGATGCTCGACCGGCTCGGGACCGACGGCGGGGTACGCGTGCTGCTCGTGCTCGCCAGCAACATCGCCGTGTCGGCCCCGCACACCAACCGGGTGATGGACCGGCTGCGGGCACTGGACCTACTTGTCGTCTCCGACATCTTCCTCTCCGAGACCGCAGCCGTGGCCGACGTGGTGCTGCCCACGGCTCAGTGGGCGGAGGAGGACGGCACGATGACGAATCTGGAGGGGCGCGTCATTCGCCGTAAGCGGGCCCTGTCGCCGCCGCCGCAGGTCCGCACCGACCTGCGGATGCTCGCCGACCTCGCCGGCCGGCTCGGGCGCGGTCGCTACTTCGACGACGATCCGCGTCGCGTCTTCGACGAGCTGCGCCGGGCCAGCGCCGGCGGGACGGCCGACTACGCCGGCATCACGTACGAGCGCATCGAGGCGGAGCAGGGGGTCTTCTGGCCGTGCCCGAGCGAGGACCATCCCGGTACGCCCCGGCTGTTCACCGACCGATTCCCGACCGCCGACGGGCGGGCGAGGTTCTTCCGGGTGGAGCACCGCGATCCGGCGGAACTGCCCGACGCCGACTACCCGTACGTGCTGACCACCGGCCGCAACATGCAGCAGTACCAGAGCGGCAACCAGACCCGCCGGGTCGGCGCCCTGACCATGGCGCTGCCGGACGCTCGGGCGGAGCTGCACCCGGACCTCGCCCGCCGGCACGGCATCGCCGACAACGACGTGGTGGAACTGCGCAGCAGACGCGGGCGGGCTCTCTTCCGGGCGCGCCTCACCAACGGCATCCGCCGCGACACCATCTTCGCACCGTTCCACTGGGCCGGCAGCTCCTCCGTGAACGCGCTCACCGACCCGACGCTGGACCGCCATTCGCGGATGCCGGCCTTCAAATCCTGCGCGGTGTCGATCGCGCGCGTGGGCGGCCCGGACGACACCGACCTGTTGACCAGCCAACCGCCCAATCCAGCATCTCTTTGAGCAAGGGAGCGTCGCTGTGCACACCACTCCCCGTTTCTTGCAAGGCGTCTACAGCTTCGAGGGCAAGGGCCTCGACCGGCCCGGCCTCGTCGACGGCACGCTCAGCTACGTGGTGCCGGGCGGCGTCGTCGCCCAGCCGGTCTACTTCCGGGGCGGCAATGCCAGTGACGAGCTGATCTGTGTCCTGCTCATGCGCGACGGCCAGCCGATGCGGTACTTCCCGATCGGTGCCAAGTCCGACGTCCACGTCCCGCTGCGGGTGGTCGAGGACCTCGACTCCGGCACCGGTATCGAGGTGCACGTGGCGGCGCCCGCCGGGGTGTCCGGCACCGTGATCGTCGACCTGGGGTTGGTCGAGGTCTGATGGACGCCGTCGACAAGCGCCGGCGCCTCGTCGTGGTGGGCAACGGGATGGCCGGCGCCCGCACGGTCGAGGAGATCCTCGAACGCGGCGGAGGCGACCAGTTCGCCATCACGATGTTCGGCGAGGAGCCGTACGGCAACTACAACCGCATCCTGCTCTCCAACGTGCTCTCCGGGGTCGACGACGAGGCGGGCATCTTCCTCAACGACATGTCGTGGTACGCCGAGAACGGCATCACCCTGCACGTCGGCACCCGGGTCACCCGCATCGACCGCTTCGCGCGACGGATCTACGCGGACGACGGCACCGAGACGCCGTACGACAAGCTGATCATCGCCACCGGCAGCCGGGCGTTCGTTCCGCCGATTCCCGGCATCCACCGCCCTGGGCGTGGCTACCACCAGGGAGTGTTCGCGTTTCGCACCATCGACGACACCCGCAACATGATTCGGTACGCCCGCGAGCACGAGCGCGCGGTGGTGATCGGCGGGGGTCTGCTCGGTCTGGAGGCCGCCCGCGGCCTGCAGAACCACCTGGCCCACGTGACACTGGTGCACGCCGCCGGCCATCTGATGAACGCTCAGCTGGACGCCCAGGCGGGCGCGATCCTGCGGCGCAGCATCGAGCGACTCGGCATCGAGGTCGTCCTCGGCGCGCACACCACCGAGGTGCTCGGCAAGCACGCCGTGACGGGGGTCAAGCTCAAGGACGGTCGGACCGTCGCCTGCGACGTCGTCGTCGTGGCCGCCGGCATCCGGGCGAACGCCGAGATGGCCGCGACCAGCGGGCTGCCGGTGGAGCGGGGCATCGTCGTCGACGACCAGATGCGCGTGCAGGACGAGGTCGACATCTACTCGGTCGGCGAGTGCGCCCAGCACCGCGGCGAGACGTACGGCCTGGTGGCTCCGCTGTGGGAACAGGCGCGGGTGCTCGCCGACCACATCACCGGGACGAACCCGAAAGCTGCGTACCACGGCTCTCGGCTGGCCACGAAGCTCAAGGTGGCGGGCGTGGACGTCGCCTCGATGGGCCTGAAGGAGGCCGAGCGCGACGACGACGAGACGGTCGTCTTCGCCGAGCCGCGCAAGGGCGTCTACAAGAGCATCATCATCCGCGACGACCGGCTCGTCGGCGCGACCCTCCTCGGCGACGTGCGGAAGGTCGCATTCCTCATGCAGGCCTTCGACCGTGGCCTCGCCCTGCCCAAGGAGCGGGTCGAGATGTTGTTCGACCTCGGCGCCCCGTCGGCGGAGGTGAGTGCCGCGGAGCTCGGCGACGACGTGCAGGTGTGCAACTGCAACGGCGTCACCAAGCGGGCGCTTGTCGGCACCGTGCAGGGCGGCGTGAAGACGCTCACCGGGGTCATGGACGCCACCCGTGCCGGCAAGGGCTGCGGGTCGTGCAAGGGGCTGGTCGCCCAGATCGTCGAGTGGGCCGCCGACGGCGAGGTCGAGGACGATCCGGCCGCGAGCTGGTACGTCCCCGGCGTGCCGATGCCCAAGGCGGAGCTGATGGCGGCGATCCGCGAACACGGCCTGAAATCCGTCTCCGCGGTGTTCGCCACCCTCGTGCCCGGCGGCGAGGAGGACGCGAAGAGCAAGATGGGCCTGGCCTCGCTGCTGCGGATGATGTGGGGCGACGAGTACGTCGACGAACGCGACGCCCGCTTCATCAACGACCGGGTGCACGCCAACATCCAGCGAGACGGCACCTTCTCGGTAGTCCCCCAGATCAAGGGCGGTGTGACCACACCGGCGCAGCTCAAGCGGATCGCCGAGGTGGCCGAGAAGTACTCGGTGCCACTGGTGAAGATCACCGGCGGCCAGCGCATCGATCTGCTCGGCATCCGCAAGGAGGACCTGCCGAGGGTGTGGGCGGACCTCGACATGCCGTCCGGGTACGCGTACGGCAAGAGCTTCCGCACCGTCAAGACCTGCGTCGGCTCCGACTTCTGCCGCTTCGGCGTCGGCGACTCCACAGCTCTCGGCATCGCGATCGAGGACCGGTTCAAGGCCATCGAGGGCCCCGGCAAGATGAAGCTCGCCGTCACCGGCTGCCCCCGCAACTGCGCCGAGGCGTACGTGAAGGATCTCGGTGTGGTCGCCATCGACGGCGGCAGGTGGGAGATCTACGTCGGCGGGGCCGCCGGCGCCCACGTACGCAAGGGGGACCTCCTCGCCGTCGTCGACTCCCCCGACGAGGTCATCACGCTGACCGGCCGGTTCCTGCAGTACTACCGGGAGAGCGCGAACTGGTTGGAGCGCACGTACGCGTGGGTGCCCCGGCTCGGCATCGACCACATCCGGGCGGTGGTCGTCGACGACAGCGACGGCATGGCGGCGCGGCTCGACGCGGCCATGGCTGCTTCCGTGGCCGCGTACCGGGATCCGTGGCTGGAACGGCGCGACCCGGTCACCCCGGGGCAGTTCCGCACCTCCCTGCCGCTGGCGGTCCTGCCTCAGGTGCCGGTCCGCGAAGCCGTACCGGTTGCTGTCCCGGGGCCGGTGGCGCCGTCGATCGGCTCCGCCGTGCCGGGCGGCGGCTCGGCCGGCAACGGGCACCGTGGCAACGGGCACAACGGGAACGGCGCCGGCCCAGCTTCCGCGAGGGGTGCGTGATGGCCAGGCTCATCGCCGTGGAACATCGGCTCGGGCCGGTCGACGAGATCCCCCTCGGGGAGGGGCGCGCGTACGCCGTCGGTGACGACATGATCGCGATCTTCCGGCTGCGCGACGGCAGTCTGCGCGCGGTGTCGGCGGTCTGCCCGCACGCCGGCGGGCCGCTCGCGGACGGCCTGGTGGACATGACTGTCGTCGTCTGCCCCCTGCATCAGAACACCTTCGAGTTGGCGACCGGATGTTCGACCACCGGACAGTCCCCACTCACCGTGTATCCGGTCCGTGCCGACGCCGACGGAAGCCTGGTGGTGGGTCTGCCGTCGGCGTGAGGAGCGAATCAGTCACGGTGTCGAGCGGACCGAGGACTCACCTGGGAGGAACCATGACCACGGCCGTGCCCGGCAGCATCGAGCAGGACCGGCGCAGCCTGACCCTTCGCGGCCACTGGATCGACGACTGGCGGCCCGAGGACCCCATCTTCTGGGAACGTCGGGGATCCCGCATCGCGCGGCGCAACCTGATCTTCTCCATCTACTCCGAACACATCGGCTTCTCCATCTGGACGATGTGGTCGGTACTTGTGCTGTTCCTCGGGCCGCGGTACGGCATCGATCCGGCAGGGAAATTCCTGCTCACCGCCGTGCCCGCACTTGTCGGGTCGATGCTGCGGATCCCGTACACCCTTGCCGTGGCCCGGTTCGGCGGCCGCAACTGGACGATCATCAGCGCGTCGCTGCTGCTGATCCCGAGCCTGCTCGGCGCCTTCCTGATCCGGCCCGGCGTCTCGTACTCGACGCTTGTGCTCATCGCCGCGCTGGCGGGCGTCGGCGGCGGGAACTTCGCCTCCTCGATGGCGAACATCAACGCGTACTACCCCGACCGACTCAAGGGTTGGGCGCTCGGCATCAACGCCGGCGGCGGCAACCTCGGCGTCGCGGCGGTCCAGCTCGTCGGCCTGTTCGTGCTGGCGGTCCTGGGGACGGCCAGCCCCGGTATCGTCGCCGGCATCTACCTGCCGGCGATCGTGCTTGCCGCGCTCGGTTCCGCGATGTACATGGACAACCTCAGCCATGCCCGCAACGAGAAACGGGCCATGCGCGACGTCACCCGCGAACCGCACACCTGGATCATGTCCCTGCTCTACATCGGCACGTTCGGATCGTTCATCGGCTTCGGGTTCGCCTTCGGCCAGGTGCTCCAGGTGCAGTTCGCCGACACCTTCGACACCCCGGTGAAGGCCGCGTACCTGACGTTCCTCGGACCGCTGCTCGGCTCGCTCATCCGGCCCGTGGGCGGTGTCCTCGCCGACCGGCTCGGCGGCGCCCGGGTCACCTTCGTGAACTTCGTGGCCATGGCGGCCGGCGCGTCGGTCGTCCTGCTCGCCTCCCAGCAACGTTCGCTGCCGCTGTACCTGGTCGGGTTCATCGCGCTGTTCGTGTTCAGTGGCATCGGCAACGGCTCGACGTACAAGATGATCCCGGCGATCTTCCGGGCCAGGTGCGGTGTGCGGCCGACCGTCGGCGGTGCGGCCGACCCGCACGACCGGGCGGCGGAGCACGAGGCGCGACGCCTCTCCGGCGCGCTCATCGGCGTCGCCGGCGCCGTCGGCGCGTTCGGCGGAGTCCTCGTCAATCTTGCCTTCCGGCAGTCTTTCCTGGCCTACAAGACCGCTGATGCGGCCTACATCGCCTTCATCGCCTTCTACGCGATCTGCTTCCTCATCACCTGGTTCGTGTACCTGCGCCCGTCGCCCGGGGGACTTGCGGGCGTCTGACAGCGGCCAGCCGGGCCCGGGTGTATGTGCTCGCGACGAGCGGCGGCAGGGCGGCGACGAGCACCAGCACGATCAGGTGGCACAACGGGAAGGCTGGGCCAGGGCGCGGCATGTCTCGCGGTCGTAGGGCAGGCCGGCGTCGCGGAAGGCCAGGGCGGCGTTGCCGTGGGTGGGGTCCCACAGGTCCAGATTGGCGGTGAGCGCGCTCAGGTATGCGCGCTGAACCGCGGTAAGGGGCCCGCCTGCGTACCCGGCGAAGAAGGTCCGCAGCAGCAGGCCCCAGTCCTGGTCGCAGGTGTGCGCGGTGGCAACCCCGGCGAGCCGCACGGCCGCTGGAAGCAGCGGGTCGGGCGCGGGAAGCCGGTCGATCGCGGCCGCCAGCAGGAAGAACCGCATCCGGGTGGGCAATTGGGGCGGCCGATTGGTGAACCAGTCGTCGGCGGCGGTCGGGTCGTCCAGCGCCGCGAGCAGTTCGGCCGTCGCAGCGGGGTCGCCGGCCAGGGCGGGGGCGAGGGCTGCGCAGGCGCGTACCCCCGGATGAGGATCTTGGAGATGACGGCGAGGCGCGATGCCGAGGTCACCGATGGCCAGGACCAGGGCCGCTCGCTCGTCCGGAGCGGCCGCCTCCGCCAACTGCTCCAAACGAGAGGCATCACCCCTACCGCAGGCGCCGATCGTGTACGCGGCCGCAGCTCGGACCTGTGGGGACGGATCGGACAACGCCGCGGTGGCCGTGGCCAGCAATGCCGGCACGATCTGTTGGCAACCGAGCACGGCCCGGAGGTAAAGGGCGTCCGGCAGCCGTTCGTCCTCCCAGATCGCCTCCTCGTCCCCGTCGCGGAGCACCTCTGCCAGAACAGCATTCACGTCGAAGTCCGGCTCGGACAGGCCCTCGGTCATGCGACCCGCCTCGGCCACCGCGGCCAGGAAGTTGAGCAATTCGGCACGCAGGCCGGGATCGGTCACCCGCGGGTCGGAGAGCAGCGCGGCCACCTCAAGGGCTGCCGGCGGGGTCGCGGTCCACGGTGTCCCCTGGTGGATGATCGCTGACCACAGGTGCTCGAGCGCCCTCGCGCGGGCAGCCGGGTCGTCGCCGGCGAGCGCCGCCAGGTGGCCAGGGGTGTCCACGGCGAGGCCGTAGGCGTGCAGCAGAGTGGCGTATTCGGTCACGCCACGAAGGTAACGAACCCAGCAGTGCTCTCGCGGCTCCTCGGGGGGTGGGTGGCCTGAGCCGCACCCGGCCCGGTTCTCTCGACTCCGGGCTGCCGCGGCTACGCCCCGGCGGGGTCAGAGGCGTACCGGCTCAACCTCCGGTGCCCTCGGCTTCCTGGTCGGGCGTGAGGGCGCCGCTGTCCTTGCCGGTGTCGAGATAGACATGTTGGTGACCGTGCCCCACGTCGATGTTGATCTGGTCGAGTTGGGTCGCGGCCACCGACCAGGTGGTGGCCGCGAGGGTCGCCTGCCGCGCCGCGAGGTCCGTCAGCGCCTTGCGATCGGCCGCCGGCGAGTTCGCGACCAGGGCGTACGTGTCCACCGCCACGGCAGCCTGATCGACAGCGCTGCGCAGGCCACCCCGGGCCACGTTCGTGGCGGTGGTGCCTGACGGCGGGTTGGCGAATGGTTCGGCGGCGGCGCGCACGGTCTGTTGCCACTGTCGGGCCTGACCCGGGTCAGGCGCCGGCCCGGTCGTGCCGCCAGCCCCGAGGGCGGCGAGGACGGGCGAGATCTGATCACTGGTCCGACGGGCCAGCGCGGTGAGATCGGCGATCTGCTGCAGGTCCCGCTTGATTTCCGCTCGACGCAGGTCGGCAATGCTCGCCTCGGTGGCATCCGGCCGCCCGATGCCGTAGCCGATGCCGCCGCCCAGCAGGCTCGCCGCCACGACGAGCCCCGCGCCCGCCGCGGCCAGACGAGTGATCCGCTGCCTGCGGCTGTCGGGAAGTGTCGACAGGTAGGAAGGCTTGCCTGTCCGGCGCGACATCGTGCCTCCTCGGATTCACAGGCGTCATTGGCGTGCAGCGTACCGACATGATGTCCAAGCCGTCGACAGAGCTGGTCCGGAGTTCGGCGTCGGCTCGCAGCGCCGCACGCCGAGGCCCCCGGACGGGCGCGAACCGCGCCGCGCTGATCCGTAACAGGCCCGAAACTACCGGTTGAATATCCTGGAAATTTCTGCCAGCCTGAAAGCCATCGATCAGTGTGAACGTTAACAAGATCCTTTCCTCTGGAGGCGCTGCACGCGACCGTCCGGCCCACTCACCACTCGGCTAGCCCCGCACCCGGCGCTTCCTCGAACGGCGACAAGGCTCTCCCACCGGAGGATCAGCATGATTTCCCGGAACCGTCTCACCCGGCACACTCGATTCCGAACCCCGGCTATTTCCGGAACGGCCGCGATAGTTGCGACTCCGGTCGTCGCACTGCTGCCCAATCTCGCCCGGGCCGCCGAGACGATCCTCGGCGGCGCCGCCCAGTCTGGCCGGTACTTCGGCGCCGCCGCTCCGGCGGCGACTACGGCCTTCCGCCGTACCGGCCGGGTCCGCTGACGCTGCAACGCTGACGATCGGACAACGTCGGGGCGGGCGGGTTCGGCAGACGACCGAGCCCGCCCGCCCCGCGCTCACCCACCACCAGGAGGTACCGACAGTGCGAGGACACGCCAACCACCCGCCGCCCTCGGGGAATGCCCATGCCGACCGGGTGTCCCCCCGTTTTCGGGGACGGCTTTTCAAGCTCGCCGCAGTCGGGATCGCCGCCGCGGTCGGGTTGTTCACCATGACGATGGCGACCGGGTCGGCGTCCGCCGCCGACAACCCGTACCAGCGGGGCCCGGACCCCACCCGGAGCAGCGTCACGGCCGTGAACGGCCCCTTCGCCAACACGTCGGTAAGCGTCCCGACCGGGTACGGCTTCAACGGTGGCCGGATCTACTACCCGACCGACACCAGCCAGGGTACGTTCGGGGCCATCGCGATCTCGCCGGGCTACACCGCGTTGTTCTCCGCCGAACTCGCTTGGATGGGACCGTGGCTGGCGTCGCACGGCTTCGTCGTGATCGGCATCGAGACCAACAGCCGCAACGACTTCGACACGGCCCGGGGCACCCAACTGCTCGCGGCGCTGGACTACCTGACGCAGCAGAGCCCCGTACGCGACCGGGTCGACCCCACCCGGCTGGCGGTCGCCGGTCACTCGATGGGCGGCGGTGGCGCGTTGAGCGCGGCAACCCGGCGCTCGTCGTTGAAGGCCGATGGTCTTCGCCGGGCAGGCGGACACGGTGGTCACCCCGTCCTACGCCACCGGCCTGTACAACAGCCTCCCGGCCACGACGGAGAGCGCCTACCTGGAGGTCGCTGGCGCGGACCACGGGTTCATGGTCGGACGGTCGAACCCGGTCCTGGTCCGGACCATGCTGCCGTTCGTCAAGATGTTCGTCGACAACGACGCCCGGTACAGCCAGTTCCTCTGCCCGCTGCTGGACTCCAGCGGCGTGGTCACCTACCGCAGCACCTGCCCCCTGCTGCCCTCCACGCCGACCACCCCGACGGCGACCCCCACCAACACGCCGACTCCCACCGCTTCGCCGACCGTCCCACCCACCTCCGCCAGCCAGATCGTCGGCACCCAGTCCGGCCGGTGCATCGACGTACCCAACGCCTCACGTAACAACGGCACCCGGGTAACGCTCTACGACTGCAACAGGCAGATCAACCAGGCCTGGACCTACACCGCGAACAAACAACTACAGGTGTACGGCACCATGTGCCTCGACGCCGCGGGCACCGGCAACGGCGCCGCAGTCCAGATCTACAGCTGCCACGGACAGACCAACCAACAATGGAACGTCAACTCCAACGGCACCATCAGCAGCGTTCAGTCCGGACGGTGCCTCGACGTCTGGAGCACCACCAACGGGGCCCAGATCCAGCTCTACGACTGCCACGGACAGACCAACCAACAATTCGGGCTCGCCTCCCTCGCGTGATGATCACGGCAAACGTCGCCCACGACCTGATCCGGGACCCGCGGACCGACGCGCCGCAGGGCCAGATCCACCGCACCTGAGACCGCTCGGACCGCACACGGGTGGGCTCGGCAGTACGCCGAGCCCACCCTCACCCCCCAGACACACCTGGCGTGTCGATCGAGCGCCGAACAGCACCCGTCGCCTCGATCGTCAGTCGAGGCCTTCGATGATGCGGAAGTCGCGCTCGACACCGTCGGCAAGTACGGCCAGCGCCTCCTGGTAGGCAGCACTCGCGTGTGCGGCGACCGCCTGTTCGAAGCTGTCGAACTCGATCAGGATGGTGCGCCCGGCGATTCCGGCGTCGTGCGCGACGACGCGACCGTCGCGGGCGAGCACCCGTCCGCCCCCGGCCTCGACGGCCGGACGGGCCAATTCGTTGTAGGCGGCCAGCTTCTCGGGGTCGAAAATGGTGCGGTAGGCGCTGACCCAGTAGCCCTTGGCCACGGTAACCTCCTGTGTTCGGAATCGATGCCCAGAAGTATGCTCAGCGGCGGCGGGCGAGGGCGAGGCTGACCACTGTCGTGATCGCCATCGCGGCGACGCCGACCAGCGCCGCGGTCGTGTAGGCGTCGTCGTTCGGGAAGAGGCGGCCCGTGGCGGTGCCGGCGGCCAGGACCAGACCGCCGACGGCGCTGCCCAGGGAGTACCCGACGCTGCGGACGACGTAGTTGAAGCTCATGGCGCTCGACGTCTCGCTCTTGCGGGTGACGGCCAGGATGACGCCGGGCATGGCGGCCGAGAAGCTGCCGACGCCGAAGCCCAGCACGCCCATGGCCGCGAGCAGTTCGGCCAGGTTGGACCGGGCGATGGCGAACAGGACGCACCCGCCGCCGACGATGACGGCGCTGCCGGCCAGGAGCAGAGGGCCGTCGATCCGCTCGCGGACCCGCGGCGTGAGCTTGCCGGCGACGAACCCCAGCACGGAGAACGGGATGAGGACCAGCCCCGCCACGAAGGTGGTCAGTCCGAAACCGTAGCCGGCGCCGTGCGGCGTCTGCGCGTAGCGGGTGATGAGTGTGAGCAGGAGATACATGCCGATCCCGCCGACGAACGTGGCGATGTTCGCCCCGGCGACCGCCGGGTGCCGCATCGCCCGCACGTCGACCAGGGGCGTCGTGGTTCGCAGTTCGGAAGCGGTCCAGACGCAGAGCAGGAGCACGGCGGCGACAGCAAGGGTCACCGCCACGGCGAGGTGCCGGCTCCACAGGCTGCTCTCGCCCGCCAGGAACAGGACGAGGAGCAGTCCACCCGCCAGAACGAGGGCACCGGCCACGTTCACGTGAGCGGAGCGGCCTTCGGGAGCTGCCGGCATGGAGCGCCAGGCGGCCACGAAGGCGACGGCGGTGACGAGCAGGCCGAGCCCGTACGCGGCCCGCAGTCCGCCGAACTCGGCGAGCAGCGCGGCCAGCGGGTAGCCGACGCCGGCTCCGATGATGGAGACCACCGAGATCAGGGCAATCGTGGGCGCGCTGCGCTCCTCGGGAAGATGGTCGCGGGCCACGCCCATCATCAGCGCCGTGAGACCGAGGCCGATGCCCTGGGCCGCCCGGCCCACGAGCAGCCACGCGAACGGCAGTGGCAACACGGTGAGCGCACTGCCGCCGACGACGATCGCCAGCGTGGCGAGAATCGTGGCCCGCCGGCGCGGACCGGCTCCGAGTCGACCGAGGACGGGTGTGGCGACGGCACCGCTGAGCAGGGCGATGGTCAGCGTCCACTGTGCGCTGTCGAGGGAGACGTGGAACGTGGTCGCCACGCTGGTGATGAGCGGCGTTCCGAGGCTGGCGACCGCCGCCACGACCAGTGCGACGAACATCAGGGCGGGGACCAGCAGACGTGCCTCGGAACGTATCGGGGCAGTGCTCAGGGGCTGGCCATCGGCCTGCGCCGCGGTCACCGGTCCGACTTCTCTCGGGCGTGGCTGTCGAGCTCCGCCAGATGCAGCAGCGCCGGAAGGGCCGCCGCCAGGGCCGCGACCTCGTCACCGGTGAGTTCGTCGATCAACCGCGCGTACGCGTTCACGCCCGCCTGGCGTCGCGTCCGGACGTACGACGCGCCGGCCTCCGTCAGGCACACAAGCGTGACCCGCTTGTCGGACGAATCACCCTTCCGCTCGACCAGCCCGGATTCCTCCATCACCCGGACCAGGACGGTCATCGCGGGCTGGGTGACGCCCTCGGCCACCGCCAGATCGGTGATCCGTCGCGGGCCGGTCTTGTCCAAGGTGGCCAGGGTGGCGGCGGACGTCAGGCTCATGTCGCGGGGAAGGCGTCGCACGGCCCTGGTGGCCAGACCGTAGAGGGCTGACCCGATGGCATCGGAAGCGCTGTGCGCGGCGTCTCGGCGACTCACGCCTGAAGCATAGCAGTTCTATATAAGTTCGTTATGCATGTTCCGATCAGGGTTCGGTGCGTAGTCCGCGCCCGCAGATTCGGGTCTGAGATGGTGCTCGTCCGAGGCCCAGGCGGGGTCAGGCGGCAAGTGTCTTGGCCGGCAGAGCAGCAGCCGCCGCGGGCCTGGCGTTGTTATCGGCATGAGGGATAGGTACACCCATGGACGCTGACCTCGATCGGGAGTTCAGCGACTTCGTCGCGGCCCGCTCGCACGCACTGTTCCGGACCGCGCTCGCCCTGACCGGGCACCGTCAGCAGGCCGAGGATCTACTCCAGACGGTACTGACCAAGGGCGCCCGGCACTGGGGCCGGATCCGCAGCGGAAACCCCGAGGCGTACCTGCGCACCGCGCTGTACCGCCAGCAGACGAGTTGGTGGCGCAGCCTCCGGCGGGGGCGCGAGGTGAGCACTGAACAGTTGCCGGAGGTCGCGGCGACGGCCGATGCCACCGCCACCGTCGACCTGAACCTGGCGCTCAGACAGGCGTTGGCGCAGCTCGCGCCCAAACACCGGGCGGTGCTTGTGCTGCGCTACTTCGAAGACCGGCCGGACAGCGAGATCGCGGAGATTCTGGGCTGCACCCAATCCACGGTACGCAGCCAGGCCGCACGGGCTCTCGCCCGGCTGCGCGAACTCTGTCCCAGGCTCGACATCCTCGCCACGAAGGAGGCGGCAGACCGATGAACCCGCACCTCACCACCGCGCTCCGGACCGCTTTCGAGGAACTGGCCGAGACCGCGCCCGCGCCGGTCGGGCTGGCCCAGGCCGCACTGGTCAGCGCCCGCCGGCAACGGGTCACCCGGCTGGCCGTCGGCGGTGGCTTCGCCGCGGCGATCTGCGCCGCCCTGATCGGCGTGGTCGCCGTCATCGCCCCGATCAGCGGTACGGCCGGCGACCAGTTCGCCGATAACGGGCTGAGGCCACTCGTGGTGACCGCGTACAGCGGCATCCGCGATCCGAAAATCGATGATCCGAGCCCGCACTTTCAGTACTCGCTCCTGCTGAACGCGAAGACCGGCCGGTACGACCGGGTGCCATACCGGTATGCCATGCCGTCCCCGGACGGCAGCCAGGTGCTGGTCGCGACGGGTGACAACAGTCCGCGCCATCCAACCCGGGCGGGCGTACTGGACCGGGCCAGCGGGAACGTACGGTGGATCGCCGACTCCGGCAGCACCGGCGGCGCCCGCTTTCCCGCCGATTCGAACGACGGACGCTGGTCGCCGGACGGGCAGCGCATACTCTTCACCCACATGCCGCGCACGGGTACGCCCGGCTTCGTGCTGGTGGATTCGGACACGCTCACGACAACGTTCGTCCCGCTGCCCGACCTGGCCGCGCAGAACGACCAGGCCACCGGCCTGATCTGGACGCCAGACAGTAAGGGGCTCGCGCTGACGCTCTCCACGTCTGTTGATGAGCCCACGGTGACCGGAATCCGCATCTACGACCTGGCTGGCAGAGTGGTGCGTACCGTTCCCGCCAGCGGCGGCCCGCTGGACGCCGTCAGCTTCTTCCCGGACGGCGGGCAACTGGCGCTGGCACCGTACTCCGATGGGGTGCGGCAGACCTCCGTCACGGTGGTCGATCCGGTCACCGGGGCGGTCCAGCACAGCTTCAAGGTGCCCCTTTCCGGCGGCCTGATCGGCTGGACGGACGATCGGCAGCTGCTGATCCGCGTCGTCCACGACGCGGGCGGGATACCGGCATCGGACCAGCCCGCCCCAGTCCTCGGACCAGGTGATGACGAGTACGACCGCCTGCTCGTGGTCGACCTGACCGGTCGGGTAACCCACTCGATGCACCTACCGGCCGAGTACGCAGACCACCTCTTCATCGGCTCCTCCGACGGGCTGCCGAGCAGCGCCGCGAAGATCACCTTTTAAGGCCCATCCCCCTGGAGCGGCCTCCTATGCACCCTCGCGTGATTGTGGTGGTCGCTGTCGCTGCCCCACCGGAGGTGCGGGACCCGGGAGTCCGTTGTTCAGAGCTTGGAGGATCAGATCGAGCCCGAACTCGAATTCCTCGTCCAGCGGACGGGGCAGGAGGTGCACGACCGAGGCCGTGGCGGGGTACCGATCGCCGCCTTTCCCCAGAAAGGTGTCCTCCAGTGTCGAACGGCTGACCGTCGCGTCGTCCTGCATCGCGAACCCCACCACGTAATGGGAGATCATCGCGACCGTGTTCACGGACATCAGAGGGGGAAACCCGGCCTGCAACAGCGCGGCCAGCATTCGTTCCCGGATGACCAGGCCGTTCGGCCCAAGCGGAAATTTGTTGGTGAACAGGTGCGCTGAGGCGTTGTGGCTCGACATGACCCGGTACGAGATTCTGGCGGAGTTGCGGCAGACCTCGTCCCAGTTCGCGTTCGTGCCGAGCTGGGCTCGGATCTGCCCGTCAGCTTCGCCAAGAAGGTGATCCATGACAAGCCCGAGCAGTTCAGAGCGGCCTTCGATATGACGATAGAGCGTCGCTGTGCTCGAGGAGAGACGCTTTGCCACAGCTCGGAAGGTGAGTGCGTCCGCGCCTTCCTCGTCGAGGACGCCGAGTGCCGCCTCGATGATGCGGGCGCGACCGACGGCGGGACGTCCTCGTGGCCGCTTTGGTTCTTCCCTGGCCGGCCCGTCCATTCGATCGCGTCTCCCATCACGAGTTCGAGGCCACGACCTTCGGGTCAGGACAGTACGAAGACGCTACACGCCTGGGGCCAGGAGAGGTGGATGCGGGCATTTGCCGGACTCAAGGGGCCGCTTGCAGACCGCGGCTCCGGCGTCGCGGCGCTCTGGCCTCGGCTGCCTCCGTACCGGTGCCTGGCCGGGCCGTTGATCCCCGCGCGCCCGGGTCGACGACGGCTACCCCAGCAGCGGAGTTCGAAATCGCAGGGGGATTCACTGGCCTGCTCGAGGATTTATGGATACGCTGTAGTCATTAATACTGACAGGAAATTCTCTCGACGCCAGCGGTTCACTCCGGCCGCGACCCCCGCGCAGCAGACCGACTCCCTACGCGAGGGGATCTACGTCACCTTCACCGCGCTCTCCGTGACTCTCGTCGTGGCCTCCCACCCCGGGACACCTCTTGCGGCGGCACTCGTTCTGCTCGCCACGACCACCGGGACCGTGGTCGCCGCACTCACCGCCGACGCGCTCTCACACCTGGCAGTACACGATCGGTTCTTGAACGGTCCGGAGCTGCGCCACGCGCTGCGGGCCTCGTTGGGCCCGTTGGTGACGGTCGTCGCTCCCTTTGTTCTGCTCGGCGCCTCTGCTCTCGGCGCCTGGCCCGTCACCCCCGCGTTGTGGGTTTCCGCAGCCGTTCTTCTCGCGACGCTCGTAACCGTCGCCGCCGTCGCGATACGCGGCATCAACGTGCCGTGGTGGCAGCGAACGCTGTTCCTCCTGGCCCTCGGTGTCGCCGGCCTGGTGGTCGTCTGGTTGCAGACACTCGCGCACGGATCGGCCGCCACGGCGGACACGGAGATGGCGATGCCTGATCCCGTCCCATTCGTTCTGACACAGGGCGATCCCGAGAAGGACGCCGTCTACAACCGGCTGCGGACAGGCTCGACCGGTGACCCCACCGACCTTCGCTCCTGCCTCATCGACGGCCTCGTCCCTCAACAGAAACGCCTATCGACCTGACCACTGAGCGAACTGGACGCTCTGGAGATCGCCATGACCGAACACGTGACCGTCGACAGCGGCACGATCGCCTGTCAGGCGCACGACCCTGGGCCGTTGGTCGTCCTCGCCCATCCCAGGTTCCGCTCCTGGGCCTGCAACCTCGCCCGTACAGCGCCGGATGTCGGCAACTCAAGGGACCACAGCGGACCGGCTGCCGGTCGTCACCCGCGAGTTCGTCGCGTCCGGCAGACATACCTCGACGACGTGGACCCGGTGCCCCAGCCGCGACGTGCTCGGCGAGCCATTGCAGTGCTTCCGCACCCCCACGGCGGCGCTGCACTGCTTACCGCCTTGACCTGTCCACACTCCCTCAGGACGCCTCACCCGGCGTCAGAAGTCGTCGTCGCCAAGTTCGCGCAGCGTGCCGTCCGGCATCATGCGGTAGCGGCGTGGCGGTTTCATGCTCTGCAGGATTTGTTCCATCCTGGCCTCGCGTTCCGCCTGTTCCCGGCCGCTCGGGTCGGCGACGCGGAAGCCGTGCAGGTGGATGTCGAACGGATCGATGTCGTCCGGGTCGGGACGACCCTCGATGGTGAAACCGAAAAGTGCGCGCAGGGCCTGCTCACCCAGATCCAGGGGGTGGAAGGGAAGAGGGTACGGATCCTCGGAGAACATCGGCTCGACCGGATGCTCGCCCGCCCAGTACGGCAGCTCGAAGTCGTACGGCTCGCCGATGTTCTCCCCGATGCCGGCATCCGGGGAGAGGCTCAGCGAACGGACGAGCTCGCCGTTCTCCCACACCGCGAAGCACAGCCAATCGGAGGCCGAGTGCATCCCGTGCATGATGATCCGCCGGCCCGCGCCGGCCCGGAGCAGCCTGGCCGGTAGCTGTGATGGGAGATCGCAGACGAGCCGAAGGTCGCAGAACAGTTCGGCGCCAGCAAGGACCGTCGCGTAGCTGGTGTCGTCCGGCGGATAACTGTGGTCACCGAGCGAGCCGTCGCCGATCGGTGTCACCTCGTAGCCGGGATGCAGCTCGCGCACGAGGTCGATGGCCCCCAGCGGATCCGACCGGACCGCTCCCCAGAGAGAAGGGCGCAAATCACCCTCGGTGAAAGCGAGCAGTGCGGTCTTCGCGCCCATCGATCTTCCGCCTCCAGCGTCAATGATCCACGCAGACTACGCGCGGACGTCCGTGGCAGCCCGCCGGAGGAAGCCTCGAGGACGTCAGGGTCCGCTGGTGCCCGTCAGTCTTCAGACTGTCGCGGCCACGTCCAAGCGGGAACCTCACGGATCGGATGCAGCTGGTCATCGCTCTTGGCGTGCGAGTTCTGCTGGGCCACGCGGGCGCCGAACTCGAGGTGTTCGCGCACCGCCGCGCGGAAAGCGTCGTCGTCCGGTAGGCCGGCTTCATCGATCGCTTCGAGATAGAGGGCGACGAACCGCTCCCGCTGCTCGTCGGTGATCTTCAGATGGCGATGGGCGTCAATGATGTACTGAAATCCCAGTCCGGTCGTGAACCTGTCGGGGCCGCCGAAGGACTCGGCGGTGAACCACGTGAGGTGTTCGACATGGTCCGGCTGGCGAGCGGGGAACACCGTGCGCAACACGGGGTCGTCCAGCACCTTGGTGTAGAAAAGTTCCTCCAGACGATGCAGCGCCTCGTCGCCGCCGGCAAATTCGTACAGAGTGGACATGGACTCGTCCTTCGTTGCCGGGACCGAGCGACAGGTGCGCTCCTGGAATCCGATCGCTGCGACCGTACCGCGTTGTGACGAGATCCCGAGGCGCCCCAGTCGGAGACCGGTGCGTCGACGGTGGCACCGACACACCTTTCGTCCTACCTTTGCCGAGGCTTTTGTCGGGATTGATGGAACTTCAAGCCCTGACACAAGATAGATGAGTTGAAATCCTTGACTCAGTGCCCGTGTTGCCGGTTAATCACATCTACATGTCGGCTGTGTTCACCCGCCCGGGCGGTCGACGACGTCGGCCGATCGTCGAATCGATTCGACTACAGCCGGCGCATATGCCTTGACTCGAAGTCACGAAGGCCATCGGGTAAGTCACAGGAGGTAACCGTGCATCATACGAACGTCCGCCGGGGCGGCCGATTGTCGACGTCGGCCAGAGGACTGGCCGCGACCGTGGCGCTCGCCCTGCCCCTGACGCTGGGTGGCCTGACCCTGGCGACCCCCGGGTCGGCCCTGGCCGCGCCCGTCGCGACCCGGAGTGTCTCGGCCGCCGGGCTTGACGGTGTGGCGGCCGGCAACGCCGCGATCGCCTCGGTCGATCTGAGCGGGACGTGGAACTTCACGCCCGCGGGTCGGGGGACGACCTCGATCGCGGTGCCCGGTGGCGGCTGGTACAAGCAGGGTTTCACCGACGTGAACGAGGCGGTGTACTCGCGCAGCATCACGGTTCCGGACTCGGGGCAGCCGCAGTCGACCTGGATCGAGTTCGGTGCCGTCAACCACCAGGCGACACTGTCGGTCGACGGCCGCGTGGTGGCGACCCAGACCACCGCGTTCACCCCGTCGAACTTCGACATCAGTAGCTACGCCGCACCGGGCACCACACACACGATCAGCGTGCAGGTGAAGGGCCGCGGTGCGTTGAAGTCGTCGGGCGGCAAGTACCTGGTCCCCATAGCGGCCGACTGGTCCGAGGCGATACCGCAGGGGATCTACCGGTCCGCGTCGCTGCGGGTGTACCCGGCGGTGTACGTCAGCGACGCGTTCGTCCGTACCTCGGTGGCGAACCGCACCCTCAGCTACGACGTGTCGGTGACCAACTCCTCGGCCACGACCAGAACGATCACCCTGGGCGGGTCGCTCACGTCCGACGGCGCGGGCTCTTTCAGCTACCCCCAGCTGCCGCAGCAGACCCTGACGGTGGCGGCCCGTTCGACGGCGAAGGTCACGGTGGGCCCGGTGGCGTGGGACCTCGGCGCCACCTCGTACTGGTGGCCCAACGTGCCGTACCGGTCCGGATACCGGGCCCAACTGCACCGCCTGGCGATCCACGCCACCGCTGACGACGGCCGCACCAGTGACGCCACGTACCGCTTCGGGTTCCGGGAGAGCACACAGAACGGCGAGTACTACTACCTCAACGGCGTGCGGGTGAACTTCCGTGGCGACAGCCTGCAGGGCGCCGACTACGACCGGGTCAACTACGGCGGCAAGGGCGACGCGTACGACACCCTGCCCGGCTTCCTGCCGCCGTCGTCCGGCAACGGCGGCTGGCCCCAGGCGGTGGACAACTACCAGCGTCTCAACTACAACGTGGTACGCATGCACATGGAACCGGCCAGCCCGTACATGCTCGACGTGGCCGACGAGATGGGCCTGATGGTCATCGACGAAACGGCCATCCGCAGTGGTTCCCAGGACTTCGTGTCCGGACGCGACAACATGGTGGCCCACGCTCGTGCGCTGACCCTGCGCGACCGCAACCACCCCGCGATCATCCGCTGGAGCCAGATCAACGAGCCCAGCTCCAACAACAACGACTCGCAGCAGTTCCAACAGGACCTTTACGCGGCGATGAACGGCAATGACGGCACCCGGCCGATCAGCATCGACGCCGGCCCGGGCGCGGACTCGCCCAGCCGGTACCCGGCCATGAACTACTCCAACTTCGCCATCTTCGCGCACTACCTGGACGGCGTCGGCCGGTACGGCGAGGCCCTGAATCGCAATTCCGGGCGTCCGGACGGCGAAGGCGAGTACATCTGGCCCGCCTGCAGCACCAAGCAGGGCTTCACATGGTTCGCCACCGCAACTGCTGCCAAGCGCGGCAAGGACGCCAGCGACCTGCGCCCGTACACGCTGCTGTCCGCCTGGGCCAGCGTGGTGCCGGGCGTGCGGTCCACCGACTTCACCCCGGAGGAGAACACTCGCCCGGTCTACGGCGTCGACAATCTGCCGGATCCGTGGAGCAACGCGCAGATCCAGCGGGTGCAGGCGGCGTTCAACCCGGTGGCCGCGGTCGATCTGCCGTACTGGTCGGCGTCCGGTAATTCGGACTCCAACGGCACCTTCCCGTTGCCGCAGGCGGTGCCCAGCTACGCGCGCAACGCCACGGTGACCCGCACCATCACCGTGTTCAACGACGACGTGACCAACACCTCGGTGGGCTTCACCTGGACGGCCCGGCTCGACAGCCCCACCGGCGCGGTCGTCGCGTCCGGCAACACCACCCTGACCGTCCCGCTCGGCTCACGGGTCACCCAACCGGTGTCCTTCACCGCCCCCGCCACCGGCAGCCGCGTCTACCTGCAGCTGTCGACCACGAAGTCCGGCAGCACGGTCTTCACCGACTCGGTCGAGTACCTCAACCTCGCCGGAGGCGGCGGAACCGGACCCGCAGCCGGCAC